>JAGRGG010000015.1 GCA_020445645.1 Geminicoccaceae bacterium
CCGCGCAGCGGACGCGAAGCGTAGCCTTTTCGAGCGCGTCCGCTTGACTCCGCCGCCTGGCCCTGCATAGCGGACGCGCATGGACCCCGCCAAGCCGTCCACGAACGAAAGGCGTCCGCAGGTGAGCCCCGCCGTCAACCACGAAGGCCGGCCGCTCCGGCGCGGCTT
This sequence comes from Geminicoccaceae bacterium, assembly GCA_020445645.1. Taxonomy (GTDB): domain Bacteria; phylum Pseudomonadota; class Alphaproteobacteria; order Geminicoccales; family Geminicoccaceae; genus JAGRGG01. The sequence goes on from JAGRGG010000015.1 coordinate 169, forward strand.
CACGACCGGCGCCACGGCGACGGCCGCCGCCGCCTCGGCCGCCTCGGCGCTGTTCGGGATGGGGTTCGTCGACCCCGTGACGATCCGCCTGCCGCGCGGGGGCGGGGCGACGTTCCGCCTCGCCGAATCGTCGGAGGGGGTCGGCTGGGCGATGGCCGCGATCGTCAAGGACGCGGGCGACGACCCCGACGTGACCCACGGCGCCCTGGTCCGGGTCACGCTGCGGCCGGGGGCGGCGGGTGCCGGCGTCACGTTCCGGGCGGGGGAGGGGGTCGGCACGGTGACGAAGCCGGGGCTGCAGCTGGCGCCCGGCGAGCCCGCGATCAACCCCGTGCCGCGGGCGATGCTGGCCGAGGCGGTCGGCGCCGTCGCCGGGGCGGCGGGGGCGGCGCCGGACGTGGCCGTCGAGATCGCCATACCGGGCGGCGAGGCGCTCGCGCTCAAGACCCTGAACGGGCGCCTCGGCATCGTGGGCGGGCTCTCGATCCTGGGCACGACCGGGATCGTCATCCCCTTCTCCTGCTCGTCCTGGATCCACTCGATCCACCGCGGCATCGACGTGGCGCGGGCGGAGGGGCTGGAGCACGTCGCCGCCTGCACGGGCTCGACCTCGGAGGCGGCGGTGCGGCGGCTCTACGGCCTGCCGGACTCGGCGCTCATCGACATGGGCGACTTCGCCGGCGGCACGCTCAAATACCTGCGCCGCCATCCCGTCCCGCGCCTGACGCTGGCCGGCGGCTTCGGCAAGCTGGTCAAGCTGGCGCAGGGGCACCTCGACCTGCACTCCGGCCGCTCGCAGGTCGACCTGGACGCGCTCGCGGCCACGCTCGAAGGCATGGGCGCGCCGGGGGACTTCGTCGCCCGCGTGCCGGAGGCGGCGACCGCGGCGGGGGTGCTGGCGGAGGCGGAGGCGCTCGGCCTGCCGCTCGCTGACACCGTGGCCGAACGCGCGCGGGCGGTCGCGGCCGAGGCGGCGGGGCCGGGGGTCGCCGTCGAACTCGTGATCTTCGACCGGAAGGGGGAGGTCCTGGCCCGGGCACCCGGCCGGTGACGCGCCACGTCCTCATCCTGGGCGGCACGGAGGAGGCTTACGCGCTCGCCGAGGCGCTGGCCGGGCGGGGGGGCCTTCGCGTCGTCACCTCGCTCGCCGGGCGCACGGCGTCCCCCCGGCGCCCAGCGGGGGACTTTCGCGTCGGCGGGTTCGGCGGGCCGGGGGGGATGGCGGCGTGGCTGCGGGCGGAAGACGTGGCGGCCCTCGTCGACGCGACCCACCCCTTCGCCGAGGCGATCAGCGCGGAAGCCCGGGCGGCGGCGGGTCTCGCGGGGGTGCCGCTCCTGCGCCTGGAGCGCCCCGCCTGGGAGGCGGGGCCGGGCGACGACTGGCGCGAGGCCGCCGACCCGGGCGAGGCGCTGGCCCTGCTGGACGGCCTCGGCGCAAGGCGGGTGCTGGCGGTGATCGGCCGGCGCGAGGTCGGGGCCTTGGCGGGGGCGCCCGGCATCGCCTTTCTCCTCCGCAGCGTCGAGCCGCCGGAGGCGCTGCCGCCGAACGTGCGCTGGGTCCAGGGGCGGGGGCCGTTCGCCGTCGCGGGCGAGGCGGCGCTGCTGCAAGCGGAACGGATCAACGCCCTTTTCTGCCGCGCCAGCGGCGGCGCGGGCGGGCGGGCGAAGCTCGACGCGGCGCGGGATCTAGGTCTCCCCGTCGTCATGCTGCGCCGTCCGGCGGCCGGCATGGCTCCAAGCGTCGGCACGGTCGACGCGGCGCTCGCGTGGCTCGCCCGAGCCGGGTCGTCCGGGACTATGCCCCGCCGCTGATTCCCCCGTCCGGCCGGTTGGATCGTGCTTCCCTCCGCGCGGGCGAAGGGAGGAAGGGCCGCATGGGGATGGAGCGTCTGGAGTACCTGAAGCTGCGCGCCGACCTGCTCCGGGTCGAGGAGCGGATCGGCCCGCCGAGCCGGGCGCGGCGCGTCCGGATCGTCCTCTACGAAGTGCAGCTGTTCCTGGAGGCGCTGGCCGCCCTCATCTGGTACAGCCTCGTCCTGTTGTTCCTCGTCGCCGGCGTCGCCTCGGTGCTGTTCTTCTAGGCCCGGCGTGGTCTGAGCACGTGGTGGTGCCCTTCCGCGTAGAGCCGGCTGTCGCTGAACCCGGCGTCGCCGAGTGCCCGGCCCACCATGATGAGGGCGGTGCGGGTGAACCCCGCCGCCTTCACCTTGGCGCGGATGTCGGCGAGGGTGCCGTGCAGGAACGCCTCGTCGGGCCAGGACACCCGGTAGGCGACGACGACGGGGCAGTCGGCGCCCAGGATCGGGGTCAGCTCGCGCTGCACCTTGGCGAGGTTGTTGACCGAGAGGTGGATCGCCAGCGTCGCACCCGTGCGGGCGAAGGCTTCGAGCGTTTCCCCTCGTGGCATCGACGAGGCGCGGACGGCCGTGCGGGTGAGGACGACGCTCTGCGCCACGTCGGGGAGGGTGAGTTCCCGGCCCAGCGAAGCGGCGGCGGCGGCGAAGGCGGGGACGCCCGGCGTCACGTCGTAGGGGATGCCCACGTCATGCAGGCGGCGGATCTGCTCGGCGATCGCGCCGTAGAGCGACGGGTCGCCCGAGTGGACGCGGGCCACGTCCCGGCCCTCTTCGTGCGCCGCCTCGATGAGCTCCATGATCTCGTCGAGGGTGAGGGGGGCGGTGTCGACCACCCGCGCCCCTTCGGGCGCCTCGGCGACGACGGCCTCCGGCACGAGCGAGCCGGCGTAGAGGCACAACTGACAACGCTGGATCAGCTTCAGCCCGCGCACGGTGATGAGGTCGGGGGCGCCGGGGCCGGCGCCGATGAAGTGGACCGTCATGGGGCCTCGCCGACGGGGTAGCCTCTGGGCGTGAAGACGCGGGTGCCCCCGTCCCGCGCCGCGAAGCGCCGGGTCGCGGAACTGCCGACGAGGACGAGGGTGAGCATGTCGACCATCTCGACGCTCAACGCTTCGAGCGTCACCACCTCGACCCGCTCGTCCGCGCGGCCGAGGTCGCGGGCGACGACGACGGGGGTGTCGCTTGGCCGGTGCTTCAGGAGGATCCGCCTTGCCAGCGGCAGGGCCTCCCGGCGGCGCAGGGAGACGGGGTTGTAGAGGGCGACGACGAAGTCGCCCGCCGCCGCCGCTTCGAGCCGGCGCTCGATGACGGGCAGCGGCGTGAGGAGGTCCGAGAGCGAGACGCAGCAGAAGTCGTGGCCGACGGGGGCGCCGACGCGGGCCGCCGCCGTCTGGAAGGCGGAGACGCCGGGGACGACCCGCACCTCGACCCGCTTTTCCGCCGGGTCGCCGGTCGCCTCGACCAGCTCCTCCACCAGCGTCGCCATGGCGAAAATGCCGGGGTCGCCGGAGCAGACGAGGGCGACGTTCAGCCCGCCCGCCGCCCGCTTCAGCGCGTGGCGGCAGCGGTCGGCCTCCCCGCCGAGCGGAAAGCGCGCTTCCGGCCTGCCGCGCAGGAGGTCGGCCGCGAGGTCGAGGTAGAGCCCGTAGCCGACCGCCTCGTCGCAGTCGAGGAGCGCCGCCTCCGCCTCGCGGGTGCGCCAGGGCGCGCCGCCGGGGCCGATGCCGACGACGGAAAGGCGCCCCCGCGCCCGGCCGACGCGCGCGGGCTCGATCGTGGAGGCGGCGAGCGCCAGCGCCACGGTGGCGCCGCGCGACTTGCGCTTGGGGAGGAGGAGGCGCCCACCGGGGCCGGCGGCGGCAAGCGCGGCAGCTTCCGCGACGCCCGCGACGCCGACCTCGGCGCGCACGGCCTCGGAGGGGGTGACGAGGCGGGGCTCCTCGGCCCGCAGCGTCGCGGCGTCGAGGAAGCGGGCGGGGACGCCGTACCGTTCGGCCAGCCCGTGGATCGCCGGCTCCGCCGCCTTCAGGTCAAGGGAGGCGACGACGGCGACGGCGCCGGGTGCCACGCCCGCCTCCTCCAGCGCCCTGTCCGCAAGGTCGGCGAGTTCGTCCGGTGGGCAGAAGCGCTCGCTGCCGGCGCCGATGGCGACGACCGGCGGGTGGCAGACGAGGCGGTCGGGTTCGGATGCACGCGCCTCGTGGGTGATCTCGACGGCGAGATCCGCGCCGTCGTGGAGGGGCAGGCTGCCGGCCCGCAGCCAGCCGCCGTGGCCGCCGGGATCGACGAGGCGGACGGCGTTGCCGGCGAGCAGCCGCGCCATGAACCCCTTCGCCGCCTCGGGACGGGCCAGGCGCCAGCCCGGGGGCGGGGCGTCGAGGGCGAGGCCGAAGCGGGCGTCGCCCGCCGTGGTGATCGCAGCAATGGCGCCGAGTTCCCCGGCGAGGCGGCGGGCGAGGTCGTTGGCGCCCCGGTGCCCGCCCAGCAGCGGCACGACCGAGCGGCCCGCCTCGTCGACGGCGAGCACGGGGGGCTCGGCGCGCTTGTCGGCGAGGGCGGGGGCCAGGAGGCGGATGAGGATCCCGGCGGCGCAGACGCCGACGATGGCCCGGCCTTCCAGGAAGGCGGCGCGGAGGCGGGGGCCGAGGTCGCCGGCAAAGGCGAGGTCGCCGCCCGTCGTTTCGGGGGCGAGGATCAGGGCGCGTGGGATCATCCCTTGCAGGCGCCGCGCGAGCGGCAGCGCCGAGGCGCCGGGGGCGAGGATCACCGTACCCGTCACGCCGGGCGCTCGCCCACGAGGACGAGGGAGAAGTAGGGGGCTTCGGGGTCGGTCCAGTCCCTGAACGGCACGATCGTCTCTTCCGGCCAGCCGACCCAGGCGACGAGGAGGGCGTCGTCGAGCCGGCCGAGGTCCTTGAGGAGCGCCTGGAGGCGACGGACCCGCCCCCCCACCTTCAGGATCGCCCCGGCGTCGGCGGCGGCAAGCGCGGCGCGCAGGCGGGGTTCCTCCATCATCGCGGGCAGGATGGCGAAGCCGTCCTTGCGCCTCGCCAGGACGCGGGCGGTGCGGGCGGCGGCGGCGGCGGCCGAGGTGATGCCGGGGACGATCTCGACGCCGTAGCGGCCCCGCAGGCGGTCGAGGACGTAGACGAAGGTGCCGTAGAGGAGGGGGTCGCCGAGGCAGAGGAGCGCCACGTCGTCGCCCGCGTCGAGGCACCCGGCGATCGTTGCCGCCGCCCCGTCGTAGAAGGCGGCGAGCGCGCCGGCGTCGTCGCGCATCGGCGCCTCGAACGGCATTTCCTCGTGGTCCGGCGTCAGGTGCGCCCGGACGACGGCGCGGGCGAGGCTCGGCTGGCCCTCGGCCGCGAGGTAGGCGACGCGGCGCGTGCCCTCGATCGCGGCCACGGCGCGCAGCGTGAGGAGCAGGGGGTCGCCCGGCCCGACGCCGACGCCGATGAGCCTGCCCGCCGTCACGCCCCCTCCGGGCGCAGGTGGCGCCATTGCGTGACGGGGCGCATCGGGACGAAGCCGTGACCGTCCCCGAGCGGGGCGGCGCGGCCCGCCTCGATCCGGGTGAGGTCGCCGCCGAAGCGGGCGTGAAGCGCGAGGAGCCGGGCCTCGCCCGCGAGCGTGACGGCGTTGGCGACGAGGCGCCCGCCGGGGCGGAGGCGGTCGATCAGGCCCTCGATCAGCGAGGGACGCGCGACGCCGCCGCCGACGAAGACGGCCCCCGCCCGCCCCTCGGGCAGGGCCTCTGGCGCCTCGCCCTCGACGACGCGAAGGCTGTCTTCCAGCCCGAAGCGTTCGGCATTCGCCCGGACGTTGGCGCAGCGGTCTCCCCGGCGCTCGACGGCGACGGCGCGGAGCGTGGGGTCGATGCGCAGCCACTCGACCGCGACCGACCCGCTGCCGGCGCCGACGTCCCACAGGGTTTCGCCCGGAAAGGCGCCGAGCGCCGCGACGGTGAGGGCGCGGACCTCGCGCTTCGTGATCTGGCCGTCGTGGGCGAAGAGGCCGTCGTCGAGGCCGGGGGCGAGGCCGACCGCCCGGCCGGGCGCCGCGCGCAGGTGGAGCGCCACCAGATTGAGCGCGCCCGTCCCGCCTTCGGGGGGCAGGGCGCAGGTGCCGTGGCGCAGGCGCTCCTCGGGGCCGCCCAGTTGCTCCAGCACCCAGAACTCGGAGGCGCCGTAGCCCGACTCGCGGACGAGTGCGGCAATCTCCGCCGGACCCTCGGATCCCCCGGTGAGGACGAGGAGGCGGCGGCCGGGGGCGAGATGGCGGCGGAGGTTGCCGACGGGGCGCCCGTGCGCCGTGAGCGTCAGGGCCTCCTCGACCGCCCAGCCGAGCCGCGCGGCGGCCAGTTGGAAGGCGCTCGGCGACGGGTGGACGCGGACCGCCTCGGCGCCGAAGCGGCGGCGCAGGAGGCGGGCGACGCCGAACCAGGAGGGGTCGCCCGTGGCGAGGACGGCGACGCGCCGCCCGCGCAGCGCCGCGATGTCGCCCAGCGTGTCGTCCAGCGGCGAGCGCCAGGGGACGCGGCGCCCCGCCGGCCCTTCGAGGAACGCGAGGTGCCGGGCGCCGCCGACGACGGCCTCGGCGCCTTCGACCAGGGCGCGAAGGGCGGGCGGCAGGCCCTCCAGCCCGTCGCAGCCGACGCCGACGACCTCGATCCAGGGCTCGGGGAACGGGCTCACGCGGCCCCGCTTGCGAAGAGGGCGTTGAGTGCCGCCGCCGCGACGGCGCTGCCGCCGGGCCGGCCCCGCAGGACGAGGGCCGGCGGCGCGCCCCCGTCGGCGAGGAGGGCGTCCTTGCTCTCGGCGGCGCCGACGAAGCCCACGGGAAACCCGAACACCGCCGCCGGGCGCTCCGGCCAGTCGCCGAGACGTTCGAGCAGATGGAAGAGCGCCGTCGGCGCGTTGCCGATCAGGACCACGGCGCCGTCCAGGCGGGGGCGCCACAGCTCGACGGCGGCGGCGCTGCGGGTCGTGCCGAGGCCGCTCGCCAAGTCCGGCACGCGGGGGTCGTCCAGCGTGCAGAGGACGGGGTTCGCCGCCGGCAGCAGGCGCCGGATCACCCCGGCCGCGACCATCTGGACGTCGCACAGGACCGGCGCGCCCGCGAGCAGCGCCGCCCGTGCCGCCGCGACGGGCTCCCCCCGCCACGCGAGGCCCCGGGCGATCTCGGGCATCCCCGAGGCGTGGACGACGCGGAGGGCGACGGGGCGCAGCTCCGCCGGCAGCCCGCCCAGGTCGCACAGCGCGCCGATGCGGGCGAAGGACTCGGCGTAGATCGCGTCCGGGTCGCGCAGGTAGTCGAGGGCCGGCACGGGCGGGGGTTCAGGCCGAGGCGGGTTCGTGGGGACGGGGCGCCCCATCGTGGTCATGATCGTGCCCATGCCCATGCCCATGCCCATGCCCATGCCCATGCCCATGCCCATGCCCATGCCCATGATCGTGAGCGTGCCCGTGATCGTGGTGATGATCGTGCCCGTGATGATGGTGGTGGTGCCCGCCGATGCCCTCGACGTGGTGGTGGTGACCCTCCTGCGGCGCCCCCTGGTCCTTCTCGAAGCCGATCACCTGGACCCGGTACTTGCACAAGGAACAGTTCATGTTGACGTCGCCCGCCAGCACGCCCCGGATGCGGTCGACGAACGTGTCGACGACGCCCGGGTGGTCGTTCAGGTAGCCCGCCTTGACGAACTCGATCTCGGGATGCCGCGCCGCCACCTCGTCCGTCTGGTCGTGGATGCGCTGGATGAGCACGCCCGTGAACAGGAACCAGGGGAAGACGACGATCCGCTTGAAGCCGAGCCGCGCCGCCCGCTCCAGGACCGCGTCGACGCGGGGGTGGGCGACGCCCGAATAGCCGGTCTCGGCGTGGGCGAAGCCGATCCCCTCCCAGAGCATCCTCGTCACCTTGCACACGTTGCCGTTGGCGTCGCTGTCGGAGGTGCCGCGCCCGATGACGCAGAGGAGGGTCTCGCCGAGCGGCACGTCGGAGGCGCGGCCCGCCAGCGCCTCGCCGATCCGGTCGCGGGCCGCTTCGAGCAGGCGGGCGTCGATGCCGAGGTCGCGGCCCATGTCCACCTTCAGCCCGTGCTCGGCGGCGTAGGCGTTGAGCACCGAGGGCACGTCGTTCTTGACGTGCCCCGCCGCGAACAGCATCCCCGGCACGGCGACGATCCGCTCCGCCCCCCTGGCCCTGAGCCGGTCGAGCCCGTCGCGGATGACCGGCCGGGCGAATTCGAGGTAGCCCATCTCGACCGGCCACTCGGGCAGGCGCCCCGCGATCCTGGCGACGACCCCCGCGAACTCGCGGCAGGCGCCCTCGTGCCGGCTGCCGTGGCCGCAGATCATCACGCCGATCCTGCTCATCGCATCCTCCCAAGCTTGGCGACGCCTGCCTATCATCCGCCCCACCCCCGGACAAGCGCGCCCTTGCGCCCGCCGCTTGCCCGAAAGCGCCGTCCCTGGTACCCGCCTCCACATGCTCCTCGCCGACCCCGTGACCGCGCCCGTCACGCTCCTCCTGGCGCTCGTCCTCGACGCGCTGGTCGGCGACCCCCCCTGGCTCTGGGCCAGGGTGCCGCACCCGGTCGTCCTTCTGGGAAGGTCCATCAAGGCGCTGGAAGTCCGGCTGCACCGCCCCGGCCTCCCGCCCGAAGCCCTCCGCCGCCGGGGCGCCCTCCTCGCCCTCCTCGTCGTCGGCGCCGCGTTCGGGACCGGGCTCCTCCTCCATTTGCTCCTCGCGGAACTGCCCTTCGGCTGGATCGGCGAGGCGGCGCTCATGGCCGTCCTCCTGGCGCAGGGCAGCCTCGTCGCCCACGTGAAGGCCGTGGCGGCGGGCCTGGAACGCGGCCTCGCCGAGGGCCGAAGCCGCGTCGCCATGATCGTCGGCCGCGACCCGGACTCCCTCGACGCCCCCGCCGTCGCCCGCGCCGCCGTCGAGAGCCTCGCCGAGAACCTCTCCGACGGCGTCGTCGCCCCCGCCTTCTGGGCGCTCCTCTTAGGATTGCCCGGCATCCTCGCCTACAAGGCCGCGAATACGCTGGACAGCATGGTCGGCTACAGGAACGACCGCTACCTGGATTTCGGCCGGGCGAGCGCCCGCCTCGACGACGCCCTCAACTGGCCCCCCGCCCGCCTCACCGCCCTCCTCGCCGTCGTCGCGGCAATCGGCCCCGGCACGAGCGCGAGGGATGCCCTCCGCACCCTCCGCCGCGACGCCCGCAGGCACCGCTCCCCCAACGCCGGCTGGCCCGAGGCGGCGTTCGCCGGGGCGCTCGGCTTCCGCCTGTCGGGGCCGCGCGGCTACGGTGGGGTGGTGCGGGACGAGCCGTGGGTGGGGAAGGGGACGGACGATCCGGGGGCGGCGGGGATACGGCGGGCGGCGGGGCTCGCTTGGCGGGTGTGGGGGGTGATGGCGGCGGGGCTGCTCGCCGCCGCCGCCCTTCGCCTCAGCTGAACAGGATGTCGCCCAGCAGGAGCGGCTCGCCCTTGACCACGACCTCGCTGTCGCCGGCCACGAGCACCGTCTGCCCGCTCTGCGCCTGGACCTGGACGTCGGCGGCGGTGTAGCCGACGAACTCGATCGTGTCGCCCTCCGACGCGGCGTAGTCGGTGACGGTGTCGTGGCCGAAGGCGCCGACGAACTGGAAGGTGTCGGCGCCGTCGCCGCCCGTCAGCGTGTCGCGCCCGCCCAGCGCGTCGTCCTCGATGCCGCCCGCGTCGCCGTTGAGGAGGTCGTCGCCCGCGCCGCCGTAGAGGCGGTCGTTGCCGCCCCGGGCGTCGTCGTACATGGTGTCCTCGGTCTCGCCGTACAGCGTGTCGCTGCCGTCGCCGCCGTAGAGCCGGTCGGCGCCGCCCCGGGCGTTGCCGTACATGGTGGCCCCGGACTCGCCGTACAAGGTGTCGCTGCCGTCGCCGCCGTAGAGCAGGTCGGCGCCGCCCTGAACGTTGTCGTTCATGGTGTAATACGAGGTGTCGCCGTAGAGGTCGTCGTCGCCGTCGCCGCCCTCCAGCGTGTCGTTGCCGCCGCGGGCGTTGTCGTACATGTCGTCGTCGGTGTCGCCGATGAGAACGTCGTCGTCGGCGCCGGCGTAGAGCCTGTCGTTGCCGCCTTGGGTGTCGTCGTACATCTCGTAGTAGCTGTCGCCGACCAGGAAGTCCTCGCCGCCGCCGCCGTAGAGCACGTCGTTGCCGCCCCGGGCGTCGTCGTGCATGTCGTAGTAGGCGTCGCCGAACAGGACGTCGTCGTTGACGCCGCCGATGAGCTGGTCGTTGCCGCCCCGGGCGTGGCCGGACATGTCGTAGGCGTCGCCCGTGAGGGTGTCGTAGCTGTCGCCGCCGTAGAGCCGGTCGTCGCCGCCCCGCGCGTTGCCGGACATGGTGTGGGCGTCGCCGTAGACCTCGTCGTAGGCGTTGTCGATGCCGCCGTAGAGCCGGTCGTCGCCGCCCCGGCCGCTGCCGGTGATCTCGTAGGCGTCGCCGTAGAGGGTGTCGGCGCCGGCCTGGCCGAAGAGGCGGTCGTTGCCGCCCGTGCCGCTCGCCAGGACGCCCATGTCGCCCGGCGCCCCCGCGTCGGGCCCGCCGCCCGCGTAGGGGTCGCCGTAGAGCGTGTCGTCGTCCGCCGTGCCGTTGAGGAGGTCGTTCTTGATCGTGCCCAGGATGATGGCCATCGCCTGATCTTTCGGGTTCGTGGGGACGCGCGAAGACGCGCCCGGGCGCGAATTTTGGCTTGGCGGGGTCCGGCGTCAAGCCGCTTCGGAAGGGTTCTCGAAGATGGCGAGTGCGGATCGGCCATGTGAACTTAAAGGTGAAATAGAATGTGCAAGAAAGGCAATGAAGGGACACGCCTGCGATACGAATGAGTCCGAAGCGCCTTCTACTTCGCCAACCGCAGCAGTCCGTCCAAATCGAGGCAGTCCTCCAGGTGGTCCGCCAGCCCCTCCAGCGCCGCCTCGACGCGCTCGGCGTAGGCGGTGCCCCCGGTGCGGCCCGTGCGGAGGCGCCCCAGATAGGCGCTTCGGAAGGCGTCGCCCGCCATCAGGCCGTGCAGGTAGGTGCCGGCGGCGAGGCCGTCCCGGCTCACGGCGCCGTCGGGGCCGGTTTCGAGGCGAAGGAGGGGGCGCTCCGCGTCGGGGCCGGTGGTGCGGCCGGTGTGGATCTCGTAGCCGTGGACGGGGAGGCCGCCCGCCGCGTCGTGGCCCGAGGCGGGGCGCACGGTCTTGGTCCGTTCGAGCACGGTGTCGACGGCGAGGAGGCCGAGGCCGGGGACGGTGGCGGGGGGGCCTTCGACGCCGTCCGGGTCGGCGACGGTGCAACCCAGCATCTGGTAGCCGCCGCAGAGGCCGAGCACGGCGCCGCCCTGGCGGCGGTGGGACAGGATGTCGATGTCCCAGCCCTCGCGGCGGAGGGCTTCGAGGTCGGCGACCGTCGCCTTGCTGCCGGGGAGGACGACGAGGTCGGCGCCCTGGGGGAGCGGGCGGCCGCTTTCCACCACCTCCAGGCTCACGTCCGGCTCCTGCGCGAGCGGGTCGAGGTCGTCGAAGTTGGCGATGCGCGGCAGGCGGGGGACGACGATGCGGATGCCGCCGTCGCGCCGCTCGGAGCGCAACCCCAGCACGTCCTCGGCGGGGAGGTCGCGGGCGCCGTCGAACCAGGGGACGACGCCGAGGCAGGGGATGCCCGCCCGCTCTTGGATGATCGGGTGGGCGGTATCGAACAGGGCGGGGTCGCCCCGGAACTTGTTGACGACGCAGCCCTTGAGCAGCGCCCGCTCGTCCGGCTCCAGGAGGAGCGCCGTGCCGACGATCTGGGCGATGACGCCGCCGCGCTCGATGTCGGCGGCGAGGAGGACGGGGACGTTCGCCCTGAGCGCGAAGCCCATGTTGGCGATGTCGCCGTCCCGCAGGTTGACCTCGGCGGGGCTGCCGGCGCCTTCGACGAGGACGAGGTCGGCCTCGGCCTGGAGGCGGCGGAAGCTCTCCAGGACGCCCCCCATCAGGCGGGGCTTGAGCGCGTGATAGTCGCGGGCGGCGCAGGTGCCGATCGCCTCGCCCCGAACCACGACCTGGGCGCCGCGCTCGCTCTCGGGCTTAAGGAGGACGGGGTTCATGTCGCGTGAGGGCGGCACCCCCGCCGCCTGGGCCTGGAGCGCCTGGGCGCGGCCGATCTCGCCGCCGTCGGGGGTCGCGGCCGCGTTGTTGCTCATGTTCTGCGGCTTGAACGGGCGGACGCGCAGGCCCCGTCTCGCGTAGGCGCGGCAGAGCCCGGCGACGAGGAGCGACTTGCCGGCGTCCGACGACGTGCCCTGGAGCATGAGGGCAGGGCTCACGGGGAACCGGCCCCGACGGGCGCGGGCGCCAGCCGCCCGGCCTCCCGGAAGCCGAGGAGCGCGTGGACGGCGAGGGTGGCGACCAGGATCCCGCCGCCGATCAGGGCGAAGGGGCCGGGTTCCTCGCCGACGACGAGCCAGACGAGGAAGGGGCCGAGGATCGTCTCCAGCAGCATGAGCAGGCTCGCCTCGGGCGCCGGCAGGTAGCGGGGGCCGATCGAGATCAGCGCGAAGGAGACCGGCGCCACGACGAGGCACAGGATCGCCAGCGGGAGGAGGTCGTGCGCGGCCGGAACGAGCGCGGGTGCCAGGAGGAGCCCGAGCGCCGCGGGGCCGAACCCGGCGAGCGCCAGCGCCGGCAGCATGTCGCGGTCACGGGCGCGGCGCAGCACGTTGAAGAAGCCGGCGAGGACGAGGGCGGCGCCCAACGCCGCGAGGTTGCCGGACCAGCCGCCGGTTTGCAGCCCGCCCGCCACGGCGAGCGCCACGCAGCCGACGGCGATCACCCCCGCGACGAGGGTGCGGCGGCGGATCGGCTCCTTGAACAGGACGCGGCCCATGAGCGCGGCGAACAGAGGCGCGGCGGCGATGATGACGAGGGCGTTGGCGACCCCCGTGTGGGTGATGGCGAGCACGAACAGGCTATTGCCGGCCCCCATCAGGAGGAGGAGGACGAACCCGAGCCGGCCCGTGCGGCGCAGGGCCGCGATCGTCCCCCCGCCGTAGCGGGCGACGACGATCAGCGACTGCACCAGCGTGAAGCCGAGGCCGCGCCAGAACAGGATCGTCCAGGGCGAGGCGTCGATCAGGCGGATGAGGAGCGCGTCCGGCGAGAGGATGACGACCCCGAGCGCCGTCAGCACGAGCCCCTTGAGGTAGAGCCGGGAGGCTTCAGAACTCAACGCCGAGCTGGCCCTTCACGCCCTCCCTGAACGGGTGCTTGACGAGCGTCATCTCGGTGACGAGGTCGGCGGCCTCGATCAGCTCCGGCTTCGCGTTGCGCCCGGTGACGACGACGTGCAGCCCCTCCCGCCTTGCCTTCAGCGCCTCGACCACCTCGTCCAAGGGCAGGTACTCGTAGCGGAGCACGATGTTGAGTTCGTCCAGGATCACCATGTGCAGGTCGGGGTCGGCCAGCATCGCCTTCGCCGCGTCGAACGCGGCCCTGGCCGCCGCCACGTCGCGCGCCCGGTCCTGCGTCTCCCAGGTGAAGCCTTCGCCCATCACCTTCACCGTCGCCTGCTCCGGGAACCGTTCCAGCAGCTTGCGCTCGCCCGTGTCGCGGCGCCCCTTGACGAACTGGACGACGCCGAGCTTGAGCCCGTGGCCGAGCGTGCGCATGGCGAGCCCCCAGGCGGCCGTGCTCTTGCCCTTGCCCGTCCCGGTGTGGACGACGAGGAGCCCCTTCTCCTTCGTCTTCGTCGCGTAGAGCCTGTCCTTCGCCGCCTTGATCCGGGCCTTCTTCGCCCGGTGTTCCTCGTCGTCCTCGATTTCGCTCATCCGCCGCTTCCCCTCCCAGAGACGGGATCGGCCTTAGCACGGCGCGCGCGTCACGGTCCATGATGCGCGGGGCGCCGCGCTCCGCTTGCGCCCCGCCCGTGGAGGGTGGAAGACAGCCTCGATACCCTCACCCGTCGAGGAGCCCCCTTGGCCAGCTTCGTTCCCGCCTACGCCGCCGGCGCCCTGCTCGCCGCCCTCGTCGCCGTCGCCGTGCTGGCGGGGCTCGGCCTGCGCGCGCGCGCCGTCCTCGTCCTCCTCGGCCCGCCGCTCGGCGCCGGCCTCGCGGCGCTCGTGCCCCTGGTCGACCCGACGCCCGTCCTCGCCCTCTACCTCGACGCGCTCGGCCTCGTTCCGGAAATCCTCCTGACGGGCCTGATCAAGGGCCTCGTCGCCGTGCTCCTCCTCGGCTTCGGCCTCGGCCTCCTCCTGGCGTTGCCCGTCCGCCACCGCCGCCGCGCCGACCTCCTCGCGGCGGGGTGCGGCCTCGGCCTCGGCTACGGCCTCGCCGACGGCCTCGCCTTCCTCGCTGTTCCCGACCTTTGGCCGCCCGCGGCCTTCCTGGTCGCCGCCACCGACCCCGCCCTCAGCCTCGCCTTCGGCACGGCGCTCGGCGCCTCGCTCCTGCCGGGGTGGCGGCGCTCGCTCGGGCTCAGGGCCGCCGTCGTCCTCGCCGCCGCCGCCTACGCCGCCCTTCGCGTTCTCAACGACGAGGTCGGCCACTGGCTGCTCTGGCTCGAACCCCTGCCGCTCGGCCTCGCGTGGCTCGGCCTCGCCGCCCTCGTCTGGGCCGCCGCCCTCCTCGTCATCGGCGCGTTGCGCTGGGCCGGCCCGGCCCGCCCGCCGACGAACCCGCGCCTCCTCCTCCGCCCCCGCCTCTGGTTCGGCCTCGCCTTCGCCCTCCTCCTCGTCGCGGCCGCCCTCTGGTTCGCCGCCATGCTCGCCCCGCCGGAATCCCCCTTCGCCCGCCTCTTCCTCACCACCCTCCTCGCCGTGCCACTCATGGCGGGGGCGGTGCTGCTCGCGGCGGGGTTGCGGTTGCGGGAGGGGTAGGATGACGCGAAGCGCGTTCAACCCATCCCCAGCCGCGCCGCCACGTCGTTGCGCCGCGGCCGCCAGAGCCCGCGCCGCACCGCTTCTTGAAAGCGGGCCTCGATCTCGGCGAGCGCGGCGGGGTTCGCGTCCGCGATGAAGCCGCGCACCTCCTCGTCGGCGAGGTAGGCGTCGAACAGGGCCTCGAAGTGGTGGTCTTCCACGACGGCGGCGGTGGCCGCGTAGGCGAAGAGGTAGTCGACGGTGGCGGCGATCTCGAAGGCGCCCTTGTAGCCGTGGCGCATGACGCCCGCGATCCACTTGGGGTTGGCGGCGCGCCCGCGCACGACGCGGCCGATCTCCTCCTTCAGCCGGCGGACGCGGGGGGTCTCGGGGCGGCTGTGGTCGGCGTGGTAGATCGTCGGGTTCCCGCCCTTGAGGGCGCGGACGGAGACGGCGAGCCCGCCCTGGAACTGGTAGTAGTCGTCGCTGTCGAGGAGGTCGTGCTCGCGGTTGTCCTGGTTGTGGAGGACGATTTCGACCCCCTTCAGGCAGGTTTCGAGTTGCCCGCGGGCGGGCTCGCCGCCGACCCCGCGCCCGTAGGCGAAGGCGCTCCAGGCGAGGTAGCCCTCGGCGAGGTCGGCGTCGCCCTCCCAGCCGCCCTCGTCGATGAGCGCCTGGAGACCCGCCCCGTAGGCGCCGGGCTTGGAGCCGAAGACGCGAAGCGTGGCCTGACGCCGGGCGGCCTCGGGTGCCGCGCCCCCGGCGACGAGCCCCGCGGCCTCGGCCGCCGCCGCCGCCTTGAGCGGGTTCATGTCGTCGGGCTCGTCGGCCTGCGCCGCGACGGCGCGGACGGCGTCGTCGATCAGCGCGATCTGCTCGGGAAAGGCGTCGCGGAAGAAGCCGGAGACGCGCAGCGTCACGTCGATTCGGGGGCGGCCGAGGACCGAGAGGGGCATCACCTCGACGCCCGCGACCCGGCCGGTCGCGTCGTCCCAGACGGGGCGGCAGCCCATGAAGGCGAGCACCTGTGCCACGTCGTCGCCGCCGGTGCGCATGTTGGCCGTGCCCCAGGCGGAGACGGCGAGGCGCCTAGGCCAGTCGCCCTCGTTTTGCAGATGGTGCTCGATCAGCGTCTCGGCCGAACGCCAGCCGAGCGCCCAGGCGGTCGGGGTCGGCACGGCGCGGGGGTCGACGCTGTAGAAGTTGCGCCCGGTCGGCAGCACGTCGAGCCGCCCCCGGGTCGGCGCCCCGGACGGGCCGGGGGCGACCCGGCGCCCGTCGAGCCCGGCGAGGAGGGCGTCCATTTCGGCCCCCCCGCTCGCGTCCAGGCGCGGTGCCACGTCCCCCCGAAGGTGGTCCAGCACCGCCGCCGTCGCCGTCCAGGCGGGATCGGGCGCGGCATGGCCCTCGATCAGGGCGAACGCCAGCAGCTCCAGGCGTTCGACGGCGTCTCCGGTGCTGCGCCAGGAATCGGCGGCAACCTCTTGAAGGGTTTGGGGTCTGGGGCCTAGCCAAGGCGATGCCGGTTCGGCCTTCAGGGGATCGAAACCGAGGCCGAGGTCGCACGCCAGCGCCTGGGTGAGGCCCCTGTCGCCCGCCTTGCCCCGGCCGCGCGGCAGGCGGACGAGGGCCTGGAGAAGGCCGGCGCGCTGCTTGCCCTCGGGCGAGCGCCCGAAGACGTGGAGCCCGTCGCGGATCTGCAACTCCTTCAGTTCGCACAAGTGGTTGTCGAGTTCGGACAAGTAGGCGGTTTCGTCCGTACTAGGGTCGAGGCCAAGGTCGCGTTCCAGGCCAAGGCGGTGCGTCAAGTCCTTGATCTCCGTGCGCAAAAGCTCCAGGCGGCGGGGGTCGAGGCGGGAGGCCTCGTAGTGCTCGTCGACGAGTCGCTCCAGCGTTTGCAACTCGCCGTAGCTGCCGGCCCGGGCGAGGGGCGGGGTCAGGTGGTCGACGATGACGGCCGACGCCCGCCGCTTCGCCTGCGCGCCCTCGCCGGGGTCGTTGACGATGAACGGGTAGAGGTGCGGCGTCGGGCCCAGCGCCGCCTCCGGCCAGCACGCTTCGGAGAGCGCCAGCGCCTTGCCGGGGAGCCATTCGAGGTTGCCGTGCTTGCCCATGTGAACGATCGCGTGGACTTGGGCGATGGTGCGAAGGCAGGCGTAGAAGGCGAGGTAGCCGTGCGGCGGCACCAAGTCCGGGCTGTGGTAGGTGGCCGTCGGGTCGACGTTGTAGCCGCGCGCCGGCTGGATGCCGAGCCAGACGTTGCCGTGGCGGTGGAGCGCCAGGCGGAAGGCCCCGTCCTCGACGTGCGGATCGCTCGCGGGCTCCCCCCACCGCTCCAGAACCGCCGTTCGAGCTTCACCCGGCAACCCCTTGAAGAAGTTCATGTAAGCATCGAGCGGAAGGGTGCTGCCGCCGGTGCGGGAGGGGCGGTCGTCGAGGCTGTTGGTCGGGCCCTTCGTGAGGCGGCGCATTAGGTCGGCGGAGTCGCGGGGAACGTCGTCCACGCGGTAGCCCGCCGTCGCCAGCGCCCCCAGCACGCCCACGGCGCTCGCCGGCGTGTCGAGCCCGACGCCGTTGCCGAGGCGCCCGTCGCGGTTCGGGTAGTTGGCGAGAATGAGGGCGATCCGGCGCTCCGGGCGCGGCGCCGCGGCGAGGTCGATCCACGCCTTGGCGAGGCGTGCGGCGTGGCGGACCCGGTCGGCGCGGGGGCGCTGGCGCACAGGGGAGCACTGCGTCCGGGGGTCGGCCCCGCCCGCCTCCTTGAAGGCGACGGCGCAGGCGAGCACGCGCCCGTCGAGTTCGGGCAGCGCCACGCTCATGGCGAGGTCGCGCCCCGACAGGCCGGCGGGGCTGGCCGCCCAGGCCGCCTCACCGCCGCTCGCCGCGACGAGTTGCAGGACGGGGATGCCGGCCCTGGCGAGCGGGTCGAAGGCTTCGACGCCGGGGCGCCCGACGGCGAACGCCGTGAGGTTGAGCGCGAGGCCGGGGCGGGCCTCCCCGATCACGGCCTCCAGGAGCGCCTCCGCCTCCTTGTCCTTCAGGCTCGACACGTGGAGCGGCAGGGGGTCGAGCCCCTCGGCGATCAGGCCCGCCACCACGGCGTCGACGGCGGCGAGGTCGCCCGCCTGGACGAGGGCGCGGTAGAAGAGGAGGAGGACCGGCGCACCCTCGTGGCGCCAGCGCGCGCGGATCGCGGCGAGGTCCGGCATGAAGGATCCCGGCCAGTAGAGCCCGGCGCGGGGCAGGGGCCTCGGCTCCTGCCAATCGAGGGGTTGGCCGATCAGGCCCGCAGCAAAGGCGAGGAAGCCGTCGGCGTTGTGCGGCCCGCCGTTGGCGAGGTAGGCCATCAGCCGCGCCCTCGCCTCCTTCGGTACGGTCGAGGCGGCGGCGAGGTCCGGGTCCTCCCTAGGGTCGCCGGGCAGGAGGGCCAGCATGACGCCCCGCTCGCGGGCGAGGGCTTCCAGCTGCTCGACGCCGTAGCGCCAGTAGGCGCGCCCGCCGAGCAGCCGGGCGACGACGATCCGGGCGTGCGCCAGCGTCTTCTCGGCGTAGAGGTCGACCGAGAGCGGGTGGGCGAGCTTCAGGTAGTTGGCGAGGCGGATCGACGGCGCCCCTTCCGGCAGCCGGGCGGCGGCGGCGCTCAGCATCGTGAGTTCGGTGTCGGCGGCCGAGAGGACAACGATCGGCGCCGGATCCTGCCCGAGGTCGACCGCTTCCGTGGCGTCGTCCGGGGTCGCGGCGGCGGCGGTGAGGAGGTGCATCGGGTCAGCCCTTGAGCCAGAGGGGAAGCCCGGCGGCGACGAAGGCCACCCGCGCCGAGGCGGCGGCAACCCCCTGGTGGAGGAGCCCCGCCGCGTCGGCGAAGCGCCGCGCCAGCGCGTTGGCCGGGACGATGCCCTGGCCGACCTCGGTCGAGACGAGCACGATCGAGCCCGGCAGGCGGGGAAGGAGGGCGCAGAGTTCTTCTCCCGCCGCCGCCGGGTCGCGGTCGTCCAGGAGCAGGTTGGTGAGCCAAAGCGTGAGGCAGTCGACGAGGACGGCGCGGTCCGGCGCCGCCTCGGCCCGGAGCGCGCCGGCGAGGTCGAGCGGGGCCTCGACGGTGCGCCAGCCATCGCCCCGGCTTGCCCGGTGGCGGGCGATCCGTTCCCGCATCTCGCCGTCGAGCGCCCGCGCCGTCGCCACGTAGACGGGGGCGAGGCCGGAGGCCAGGGTCAGCCCCTCCGCGAACGCGCTCTTGCCCGAACGCTGCCCCCCCAGGACGAGGACGGGGCCGGATTGGTCGTTGCTTCCTTGCATGGCGCTGCGCTAGGCGATGCGCGGCACCCCGTCAACGATCGCCGGAACGGGGGCCTTTCGGGAAACCCGCATGTTCGAGCTTGCCCAGCTCCAGGCCCTGCTCACCGTCATCCTCATCGACGTCGTCCTCGCGGGCGACAACGCCGTCGTCGTCGGCCTCGCCGCCGCCGGATTGCCGTCGCACGACCAGCGCCGCGTCATCTTCTGGGGCATCGTCATCGCCTTCCTGATGCGGGTCGCCTTCTCGGTCGTGGCGCTCGAACTCCTCCAGATCATCGGGCTCGTGCTCGCCGGCGGGCTCCTCCTCCTCTGGGTCGCCTGGAAGATGTACCGCGAACTCAAGGGCAAGCCCGGCGAGGAGGGGCCGCACGTCAGGCAGGCGAAGACCGTGCGCGGCGCCATCGTCCAGGTGGCGCTCGCCGACGTTTCCATGTCGCTCGACAACGTGCTGGCCGTCGCCGGCGCCGCCCGCGACCACTTCTGGACCCTCGTCTTCGGCCTCGCCTTCTCCCTCGCCCTCATGGGCCTCGCCGCCAACTGGCTCGCGGGCGTCATGGACCGCCACCGCTGGATCGCCTACGTCGGCCTCCTCGTCGTCCTTTACGTCGCCCTCTCGATGATCTGGGAGGGCGGCTGGGACGTGTACGAGGCCGTGGAAGGCCCCCCCGCCACCGAGGCCGCCCCCGCCGGCTAGGGCGGGCGCGGCGGGCGGCCCTAGGCGGCGATGGCCGCCTTGCGCACCCCCTCGCCGACGCCGTCCTCGAACCGCCTGAAGTTCTCCGCGAACAGCCCCGCGACCTTCGCCGCCGTGCGGTCGAAGGCGGCGGGGTCGGCCCAGGTGCCTCGGGGGTCGAGAATGGCGGCGTCGACGCCGGGGCAGGCGGTGGGAACCCGAAGGCCGAAGACGGGGTCGGTGCGGGTCGGCGCCTCGGCGAGCCTGCCGTCGAGGGCGGCGGCGAGGAGGGCGCGGGTGGCCTTCAGGGGCATCCGTCGTCCCTCGCCGTAGGCGCCGCCGGTCCAGCCCGTGTTGACGAGCCAGCAGCGCGTGCCGTGCTCGGCGATGCGCCGGCCGAGCAGCTTCGCGTAGACCTCGGGCCTTCGCGGCATGAAGGGGGCGCCGAAGCAGGCGGAGAACACGGCCTTGGGTTCGTCGACGCCGCGCTCGGTGCCGGCGAGCTTCGCCGTGTAGCCGGAGAGGAAGTGGTACATCGCCTGCTCGGGGCTTAGGATGGCGATCGGCGGCAGCACGCCGAAGGCGTCGGCGGTGAGCATCACCAGGTTGGCCGGGTGCCCCGCCCGCCCCGTCGGGCTCGCGTTCGGGATGAAGTCGAGCGGGTAGGAGGTGCGGCTGTTCTCGGCGAGGCTGCCGTCGTCGTAGTCGGGCCGGCGCGTCTTCGGGTCGAGGACGACGTTCTCCAGGACGGCGCCGAAGCGGTCGGACGCGGCGTGGATCTCGGGCTCGGCTTCCGGGTCGAGCCCGATCGCCTTCGCGTAGCAGCCGCCCTCGAAGTTGAAGATGCCGGCGTCCCCCCAGCCGTGCTCGTCGTCGCCGATGAGCGTGCGGGCGGGGTCGGCCGAGAGCGTGGTCTTGCCGGTGCCGGACAGGCCGAAGAACAGGGCCGCGTCGCCGTCCGGCCCCACGTTCGCCGAGCAGTGCATCGGCAGGACGTTCTTCGCCGGCAGGAGGAAGTTCATGACGGTGAAGATCGACTTCTTGATCTCGCCCGCGTAGGAGGTGTTGCCGACGACGACGAGGCGTTCTTCGAAGTCGAGCGCGATCACCGTCGAGGAGGCGGTGCCGTCGGTCCCGGGCTCCGCCTTGAAGGAGGGCAGTTGCAGCACGGTCCAGTCGGGGGCGAAGTCCTGAAGATCTCCGGCTTCCGGCCGGATGAACATGTTCCGCGCGAACAGCGCGTGCCACGCCTCCTCGGTAACGACGCGGACGCCGATGCGGTAGCGGGGATCGGCGCCGGCGAAGAGGTCCTGGACGAAGAGTTCGCGCCCCGCCGCGTGGGCGAGCGCCCGGCGCTTCAGCCCGGCGAAGGCCTCGGGGGTCATCGCCCTGTTCGCCCGCCAGTCGACCGCGTCCCCGATCGAGGGGCGGGCGACGACGTGCTTGTCGCCCGGCGAGCGGCCGGTGAAGGCGCCGGTGCGGGCGGCGAGCGCCCCGCCATCCGTAAGCTCGGCCTCGCCACGGCGGACCGCCGCCTCGATCAGGCGCGCCCTGTCCAGGTTGCGGTGGACGGCGCGGGCACCCTCAAGCCCCGCTACGATCCCGTCCCGGTCGGTGTGCGTGTTCATGGCGCGGACGACTCCCCCCTTCATGCTCCGGCGCGGACGCGGACCCCGCCCGGCCTCGACCCCCAGTTTCCGCCCCGCCGGCGCGGGGTCAACCGTTTCGGTCCCGCCCGCTCACGATGATACGGGCCGAGACGGGGATGGTATAGACGCGGCGGCGCCCGCCAACCCCTTGCTGCGGCGACCTGCCCCACGCCTTTTGCGGCGATGCGACGCCACGTTTCCCCGACGACGAGGAGAAGGAAGACCTTGACGATCGAGTTCCACGCGGCGGCGGAGACGCCCGCACCCGGCGAGATCCGCCCGCTCCGGGACGGCCTGTTCTGGCTGCGCCTGCCCTTGCCCTTCGCCCTCGACCACGTCAACGTCTGGCTGCTCGACGACGGCGACGGCTGGACGGTCATCGACGCCGGCGTCGCCGACCGCCGCTGCCGGGCGATCTGGGACGAGACCCTGCAAGGCTTCCTCAAGGACCGCCCCGTCCGCCGCATCATAGCCACCCACTTCCACCCCGACCACGCCGGCCTGTTCGGCGAGCTCGCGGCGAGAACCGGGGCGGAGCCCCTGATGAGCCGGACCGAGTGGCTGATGGCGCGCGGGCTCGCGCTCGACGACACCCCCTCCTTCCTCGACGCCGGCGCCGCCTACGACCGCGCGGCGGGCCTCCCCCCCGCCCTGGTCGCCACGCGCCGCGCGCGCGGCAACCTCTACGCCAAGGGCGTCGTGCTGCCCCCCGCCCGCATCTCCCGCGTCGAGGCCGGCGACCGCCTCCGCCTCGGCGGCCGCGACTGGACCGTGCGCGTCGGCCGCGGCCACGCGCCCGAGATGCTCACCTTCGCCGCCGACGGGGGCGACCTCCTGATCGCCGCCGACCAGATCCTGCCGCGCATCTCCCCCGTCGTCGGCATCATGGCGATGACGCCCGAAAAAGACCCGCTCGAAGACTTCCTCGCGTCGCTCGACTCCTACCTCGACCTCCCCGGCGACACCCTCGTCCTCCCCTCCCACGACGCCCCCTTCGTCGGCCTGCACGACCGCGTCCGCGCCCTGAAGCGCCACCACGGCCTCCGCCTCGCCCGCTGCCTCGACGCGGCCTTCGAACCCCGCACCCCGTATTCCATGCTCCCCGACCTCTTCCAGCGCCGCCTCGACGACAAGCAGCTCGGCTTCGCCCTCGCCGAGACGCTGGCGCACCTCGTCCACCTGGAGCGGAAGGGAGAGATGACGGCGGAGCGGGACAAGGAGGGGGTCGTCCGCTACCGGCGGCGGTAGACGCGAAGCGCGTTCAGCCGTCGACCGCCGCCCCGCCCTCCTTGCGCCGCCGCGCCGCGAACGCCTCCAGTTCCTCGCGCACCCCCGGATCGACCGGCGGCGGCTCGAAGGCTTCGAGGGTGCGAAAGGCGATCTCGTGGGCGCGGGCGGCCGCGTCCTTGGCGCCGTATTCGGTCCACTGGCCGAAGTTGCGCCAGTCGGAGAGGAGGGGGGCGTAGAAGGCGTGCTCGTAGCGTTCGAGGGTGTGGGCGGTGGCGAAATAGTGCCCGCCGGGGCCGGCCTCGCGCACGGCATCCAGGGCCAGTTCGGCCTCGTTCACCGTCAGGGGCGTGAAGAGGGCCGCGAACATCTGGAGCATTTCCACGTCGATGACGAACTTCTCGAACGACGCGGTGAGCCCGCCCTCGAGCCAGCCGGCGCCGTGCATGACCAAGTTGGCGCCGCCCATCACGGCGCCCCAGAGGGACATCTGCGACTCGTAGGCCGCCTGGGCGTCGGGGGCGTTCGAGGCGTTCACGTTGGACGACCGCCAGGGCAGGTTCAGCCGCCTTGCGAGCTGGCCCGACGCGAAGGCGGCCTTGACGTATTCGGGCGTGCCGAAGGCGGGGGCGCCCGACTTCATGTCGACGTTGGAGGTGAAGGCGCCGTAGGCGACGGGGGCGCCGGGGCGGACGGCCTGGGCCAGCGCGATCCCCGCCATCGCCTCGGCGTGCTGCTGGGCGAGCGCGCCCGCGAGCGAGATGGGGGCCATCGCGCCGGCGAGGGTGAAGGGCGTGACGATCACCAGCTGCCCGGCCAGCGCGAAGTCGACGATGCCCTGCGCCATCAGGGCGTCGATCTGGAGCGGCGAGTTGGTGTTGACGACCGTGTAGGCGCAGGGCGTGTCCCTGAACGCCTCGTGGGTCAGGCCGCGCCCGACCCGCACCATCTCCAGGCAGTCGGCGACGGCTTGAGCGCCCCGGCAGAAGACGAAGGGCACCTTGTCGCTGAGCAGGAGCTGGTAAAGCGTCAGGTCGAGGTGGCGGGTGCGCGGCGGCACGTCGAGCGGCTCGACGGCGGGGTTCAGGAGGTGGATCACGTCGAACGACTGGCCGAGGCGCATGAGGTTCTTGAAGTCCTCCAGCGTCCCCGGCCGCCGGCCCCCCTTCAGGTCGCTCGCGTGCGGCGGGCCGCCCACCGTGCCGAACGCCACGGCGTCGCCGCCGACCCGGACCGCGCGTTCGGGGCTGCCGCCTTTGAGCGTCAGCGTCGGTGGGGCCTGCGCCAGGAGCCCGGCGATCAGGTCCCCGTCGAGCCGGACCATCCGGCCACCGTCGTCGACCTCGGCGCCCGCGGCGCGGAACAGGCTGCGCGCGCCGTCGTGGAGGACCCGCACCCCGATCTCCTTCAGGATCCTAAGCGCGGCGCCGTGGATCGCCTCGACCTGATCGTCGGAGAGGATGCGGATCGGCGGGAACGGGTTGCGGAGGCGCCGCTGCTCGATCCGCGCGCCGCCGCGCGCCGACCCGGCCCCGCGGCGAAGCGCCCGCTCCGACCGCCGCTCGCGCTCAGCCATGACCGTCCCCCTCACCGTCCCTTGTTCAGGTCGCGCATCATCGCCGCCACCTCGCCCGGCCCCTCGGCCTCGAGCCGCCCGATCGCGGCCTTCGTGTCCGGCCAGCGCTCGTCCTGGCCCATCTTGAACTTGGCCTCCAGCCGCGCGATCGGCAGGCGGAACCCCCTGATGCGCGGCAGCCTGCGCTCGACCCCGCCCGGCCCCAGTTCGCCCATGCTCCAGGCCGATTCCCGCCCGCGTTCAAGGCGGCTGGTCAATTCGTGGAGGTGGCGGGCCGTCTCCCCGTCGTCGGTCGGCACGGGGCGGCCGTGGCAGTGGACCACGGCGAAGTTCCAGGTGGGCGCGCTGTCGCGCACGGGTTCCGCCGGGTACCAGGAGGACGAGACATAGGCGTGGGGGCCGGTGAAGACGGCGACCGAAGGCGCGCCCGCCTCGACCAGGGCGCAGTGGTCGTTGTCCCTGGCCAGGTGCGAGACCAAGGTGCCGTGCGGCCCGCCGTCTTGGCGCACGAAGACGAGGTGCGAGACGGCGGGGCCGTCCGCCCCCTGGCTCACGAAGGCGGCGAAGGCGAGCCGGTCGATCAGCCGGTGGACGTCGTCCAGCGCGGGCGGGTCCCAGACGGGCTTCGTGTAGAGCATGGCGCCTCAGCCCTCCAGCGCCGCCAGCGCCACCGCCCGCACGAGGCGGGGCAGGACCCCGAAGGCGTAGGGGACGTGCACCCGCTCCAGCCAGTGGTGGTAGTCGCGCCCCCAGGGGCCGACGTTGACCATCGGCCAGCCGGGGCCGGGGCGGGCCGGGTCCCAGTCGATGCTGGAGCCCCAGACGGGGGTGTTGGCGGCGGCGGCCGTGAGATCGGCGGCGTCGATGGGGCCTAAGAAGCTCATGTCGACGATGACCGGCAGCTGACGGACGACGCCGATGTCCGTGCCCGTCGCGGCCGCCACTTCGGCCGTGGCCCGACGGATGCGCGCCTCCAGCCCGTCGCCGCCGGCGAGGCGGACGGCGGGGTAGGGCATCGAGGCGAAGCCCAGCACCACGGCCGGGCCTTCGAGCCCCGAGGCGTCCCAGGCGGCCTCGGTGAGGGTCCGGCAGCGGGTCGGCAGGTCGAGGTCCGCTTGACCGGCGAGGTCGGCGGCGAGCGCTTCGAAGCGGGCGTCGAAGCCGGGGTCCGCCGCCCGCGCCCGCGCCCGCACCTCCTCGAAGCGCCACGTCCCGAACCGCGCCCAGGCCCCCGTCAGCGGCGGCGGGTTTTGCAGCCGCGCCGCCCGCTCGGCGATCCTGGCCCTGGCCCGCTCCGTCGCCCGGAGGGCAAGGCCCGCCGCGACCGCCAGCACCTCCGAGGCCGGGCGCGCCTTCGTGAGCACGTTCCAGATGAGCCACGCCCGGCCGGGCGTCGTGACGTTGTAGAGGGTCTTCAGGTCGCGGGCGCCCAGCGCCGTCGGCGGCACCGCCGCCTCGCCGTCCGCCTCCTCGCCGAGTTCGGGCGCGAACTCGACCTCGGCCAGGAGTTCGGCCGCGAGGTGGGCGGCGTTGACGCCGTCGAGCGGGTAGCAGGCGTGGGCCTCGACCCCGACGACGAGGACGCTGAGCAGCAGCTTGCCGATGCAGCCCAAGGCCACGACCCGGCCGGACGCGCCGTCGCCCTGGTCCGAGACCGCGTCCAGGTTGATCCCCAAGGCCACCTCCAGGCCGCGCCCGGCGAGGAGCCCCGGCAGGGCCTCGGCGGCGGCGCGCATCCCGGCCGAGCGGTCCTCCTCGTCGGGGGTGGCGAGGAAGACGAGGCTGCCCAGGCATTCGGGGTCGGCGGCGTGGGCCTCGAGCACGGCGAGGCCCGCCGCGAGGCCGGACTTCATGTCGAGGAGGCCGCGCCCCGGCAGGAAGCCGCCCGAGCGCAGGTCGTCGAGCGCCAGTTCGTGCCCGCCGCCCGCCTCCAGCCGGGCGACGATGCCCTGGCGCAGGCGCTCCGGGTGCCACGCGAGGTCCTTCAGTGGCCCGTAGTCGTCGACCGGCACCACGTCGTAGTGCCCGGCGAGCAGCACCGCGCGGCGGCCCCGGCCCCGGACGACGGCGACCACGTTCTCGCGCCCGTAGGGGCCGCCCGGCACCGGCAGGCGGATCAGGTCGCCGGGGTTGTCCCGGAAGTAGGGATGGGCGCCGACGAGGCCCGCCAGCCGCCCGGCGAACCCCGCCTCGTCCGCCGTGCCCGTGACCGAGGGCCACGAGGTGAGGGTCAGCGCGAGGTCGCGGGCGCGGTCGGCGAGCGCGGCGTCGTCCGGCATGGTCTCTGCCTTCCTGGTCGCTGTCGACCCCTTCTAGTACGAACGCAAGGCGGTTCCCAGGGGCGGTTCGGCCGGCCCCCGCCCGTTGCCTTTTGACACCGCCCCGGAGCCGAACTAGGTTCTCTTGCAGGAACAAGAACAAGACACGGCGACCCGTCCGGGAGGAACCCTCGATGTCCAAGAACGACAGGCAGCACCCGCTCGTCGAGAAGATGCGGGAACAGCTGGCGGACGGCCGCTGCGGCCGGCGCGAGTTCCTGCGCAACGTGACCCTGCTCGGCGTCGCCGCCCCCGCCGCCTACGCGATGGCCGGCTCGATCCTGGGCAAATCCCTCGTGCCGGCGGCGCTGGCGCAGGAGGGGGCCAAGAAGGGCGGCACGCTTCGGGTCGCCATGCAGGTCCAGAAGATGGACGACCCGGCGACCTATTCCTGGATCCAGATGTCGAACCAGACCCGGCACGTCGCCGAGTACCTGACGCTGACCGACGCCGAGAACATCACCCACCCGCTGCTCGCCGAGAGCTGGGAGCCCAACGACGACCTGACCGAGTGGACCTTCAAGCTCCGCCAGGGGGTCAAGTGGCACAACGGCGACGACTTCGTCGCCGACCACGTGAAGTGGAACGTCGAGCGCTGGCTCGACCCGGCCTTGGGTTCCTCCAACGCCGGGCTGTCGACCTTCTCGGCGATGGTCGAGGACTCGGACGACACGAAGAAGATGATCGACGGCGCCGTCGAGGTCGTCGACCCGCACACCATCGTCTTCAAGCTCTCGAAGCCCGTCCTCTCGGTGCCGGAGGACCTCTACAACTACCCGACCATGATCCTCCACCCGAGCTTCAAGCCGCCGTTCTCCGACAACCCGGTCGGCACCGGCGCCTACACGCTCGCGGAGCTTCAGGTGGGGCAGGTGTGCAAGCTGAAGCGCGCCACCCAGACGACGGATGGCAAGCCGTTCACGTACTGGGGCGACGAGCCCTACCTCGACGAGATCCACTACTACCACTTCGACGCCGACAACCAGCTCACCGCCTTCGCGTCGGGCGACGTCGACACGATCTACGAGTTCAGCATCGAGCAGCTGCCGCTCGCCGAGGCCCTGCCGGGACAGGTGCTCGAGGTCCGCACCGCCCAGACCCTGTGCTGCCGGATGCAGGTGGACAAGCCGCCCTTCGACGACCTCAGGGTACGGCAGGCCATCGTCAAGGCCTGCGACAACGCGGCCATGCCGGCCCTCGTCTTCCAGGGTCGGGGCGACATCGGCGAGAACCACCACGTCGCCCCCGTCCACCCCGAATACTACCAGCTGCCGAAGCTGGAGCGCGACGTCGAGGGGGCGAAGAAGCTCCTGGAGGAGGCCGGCAAGGCCGGGCTCGAGGTGACGATCGACATCGGCAACACCGACGGCCCGTGGCATCAGGCGGTGGCCGAGATCATGCGCGACCAGCTGAAGGACGCCGGCATCCGGCTCAACATCAACGTGATGCCGGCGTCGAAGTACTGGGAGATCTGGACCCAGACGCCGTTCGGCGGCACCGCCTGGACCCACCGTCCCCTGGGCACCCAGGTGCTGTCGCTCGCCTACCGCACCGGCGGGGCCTGGAACGAGTCCCACTACGACAACCCGAAGTTCAACGAAGCGCTCGACAAGGCCGAGGCCGAGGTCGACGTCGAGAAGCGGCGCGAGCTGATGCAGCCGGTCGAGAAGATCCTCCAGGACGACGCCGTCATGGTCCAGCCGATCTGGCGCCCCGTCTTCACGATCATCAACGACACGGTCCAGGACTACGTCGCCCACCCGACCGAGGTTCACCAGTTCAACAAGGTCTGGCTCTCCGCCTAGACCAGCCTTCGGCCCGGGCGCCCTTCCCGATCGGGTGGGGGGGACGCCCGGGCCTTCCCCGTCGTGACGCCTTGAGAAGCAAAAGGAAGAAGACGGCATGGCGATCCTGATCCTCCGCCGCCTCGTCCAGATGGCGCTCATCATCGTCGTCGCCTCATTCCTTCTGTTCCTCATCTTCGACACCGACGCCTTCAAGAAGAAGACGGCGATCGCCGAACTCGGCGGCTTCGGCGTCTCGTCGCTTTCCGAGGCCGACTATCAGAAGTGGCTGGACGAGAAGGGGCTGAACGTCCCCTTCTACCAGCGCTACGGCAAATGGCTCGGCGACGTGGCGACCGGCGACCTCGGCCGTTCCTACGAGAAGAGCACCGCCGTCGGCCCCCTTCTCCTCGACCGGCTGAAGAACACGGGGATCCTCGCCTTCTGGGTCTTCGCCCTCATGATCCCCCTCTCGCTGGTCACGGGCGTGCTCGCCGGGATGCGGGAGGGCTCGGCGCAGGACCGGACCCTGTCGTTCATCGCCGTGTTCACGACCTCGATCCCGGAGATCGCGACGGCCATCCTGCTCACCGTCATCTTCGCGCTGGGCCTCGGCTGGCTGCCGGCGAAGTCGGCGATGATCGGCGGGTTCAACTGGCGGCAGCTGGTCCTGCCCGTCCTCACCCTCGTCATCTACGACTTCGGCTACGTCGCAAGGATGACCAGGGCCTCGATGGCGGAAGTGATGACCTCGCAGTACATCCGAACGGCGGTCCTGAAGGGGCTGCCGTTCCGCCACGTCATCGTCAAGCACGCGCTGAGGAACGCCCTCATCGCGCCCTTCACGATCATCGTCCTCCAGCTCAACTGGCTGCTCTCGGGCGTCGTCGTCGTCGAAGTGTTCTTCGAGTACGACGGCTTCGGCAAGCTGCTCCTGGAGGCGGCGCTGTTCGGCGACATCTACGTCGTCCAGGCCTGCACGCTGGTCGCCGTCGTCATCGCCGTCCTGTCGCAGATCATCTCCGACGTGGGGTACACGATCCTCAACCCCCGCATCCGCTTCGCGTAAGAACAGGGGCACGCGCATGGCCACCACCTTCGACGCCCGCCCCGCGGCACCCCCGCTCCTCGACCGCCTGTCGGCGCCGAAGGCCGTCCTCATCCTCGTCGCCCTGATGTGGGTGCCGCTCACCCTCTACGTCATGGCGGGCCGGAACCTGGGCGTCCTCCAGCCCTACATCCTGCTCCCGGCGATCCCGGCGACGCTCATCCTCTACGTCCTCGCCGTCCGGGCGTGGCGCGAGTCGTGGACGGCGGTGATCGGCGCCACCCTCGTCTTCTTCTGGCTCCTCATGGCGGTCTCGGCGCCCTACCTGCCGCTCCTCGACCCCAACAAGCCGATCGCCCCCTTCGTCCTTCCCTTCAGCCACGGCAAGGTGGGCGACACGTTCTTCTGGCTCGGCACCGACTTCAAGGGCCGCGACATGCTCTCGCGGACGGTCTGGGGCTGCCAGCGGGTCATCGTCTGGGGGGTGACGGCGACGGTCGTCGCCTACGTCGTCGGCACGCTGTTCGGCCTGATCGCCGGCTACCTGTCGGGCTGGTGGGACGAGCTGATCACCTTCTTCGGCAACGTGCTGCTCTCGTTCCCGGTGATGGTGCTGTTCATCGTCGTCCTGAACTATCTGGGGCCGTCGGGCTTCAACATCGTCATCGCCGTCACCTTCGCGTCGGCCCCCGCGATCATGCGGATCGTCCGCGGCCTCACCCTCGACATCAAGAGCCGCGACTACGTCTTCGCGGCGCAGACCCGGGGCGAACGGCCGTTCTACATCATGATCTTCGAGCTGCTGCCCAACGTGCGGGGGCCGATCATCGTCGACGCCTGCCTGCGCCTCGGCTACACGACGGTCGCCATCACGACCCTCACCTTCCTGGGCCTCGGCCTCCAGCCCCCCGACCCCGACTGGGGCCTGATGATCAAGGAGGCGGCGAAGACGGCGATGCTGTTCCGCTTCTCCTACATGCTCATCATCCCGGCCCTCTCGGTCTCCACGCTGATCCTCGGCTTCAACCTGATGGCCGACGGGCTGCGCGAGATCAGCCTGCGCGACTAGAAAGGGCGTCCCCGCCATGAACGAAGCCACGAACGAGCCCCTGTCCGCCGCCCCCGTGTCCACCAGCGTGCCGGTCCTCGAGTGCAGGGACCTCTCGATCTCCTACTTCACCCGGGCGGGCGAGATCCCGGCCGTGGTCGACTTCAACCTCAAGGTCCACGCCGGCGAGGCCGTCGGCATCGTCGGCGAGTCCGGCTGCGGCAAGTCGACGGTGGCGCTCGCCATCATGCAGTACATGGGCAAGAACGGCCGCATCATGGCGGGCGAACTGAAGTTCATGGGCCGCGACATGCGCGCGATGGGCGAGGCCGAGCTGCAAGGGCTCAGGGGCTCGAAGATCGCCATGGTCTACCAGGAGCCGATGGCCTCCCTGAACCCCGCGATGCGGATCAAGGACCAGCTCATGGAGGTGCCGCTCCACCACGAGAAGGTGGGCGAGAAGGAGGCCTTCGAGCGCGCCCTCGCGATGCTGGCCGACGTGAAGCTGCCCGATCCCCGGCGGATCATGGAGGCGTTCCCCCACCAGATCTCGGGCGGGCAGCAGCAGCGCGTCGTCATCGCCATGGCGCTGCTCTCGAACCCGGCGCTCCTCCTCCTCGACGAGCCGACGACGGCGCTCGACGTGACGGTGGAAGCCGGCATCGTCGACCTGATCCGCGAGATCGCGTCCCGGTTCAACACCGGCATGATCTACATCTCGCACAATCTGGGGCTCATCCGCGAGACCTGCGACCGCATCACCGTCATGTATTCGGGGGAGGCCGTGGAGGACGGCACGGTCGGCGAAGTGTTCAACGCCATGCGCCACCCCTACACGCAAGGGCTGTTCCGCTCGATCCCGCTCCCCGGCGCCGACAAGAACGCGCGGCCGCTGATCCCGATCCGGGGCCAGCTGCCGCTCCCGCACCAGCGCCCGCACGGCTGCAACTTCGGCCCCCGCTGCGACCACTTCAAGCCGGCCTGCGACGCGGGGCCGATTCCGATGCGCCAAGTGCCAAGCCAGCCGGACCACCGCAGCCGCTGCATCCGCTTCGAGCAGATCGACTGGAACGCGCCCCCCGCGCACGCCGACACCGGCGAGCCGATCCCGCTCGGCCCCCGCGTGCTCGAAGTCGACGGGCTGAAGAAGTACTACGAGATCGCCAACCGCTCGCTCCTGGCGATGATCCGGGGCACGGCGGTCAAGACCGTGAAGGCGAACGAGAAGCTCGACTTCGACGCGCACGAGGCCGAGACGGTGGCGATCGTCGGCGAATCCGGCTGCGGCAAGAGCACGTTCGCCAAGGTGCTCATGGGGCTCGAGACCGCGACCGAGGGCAGGGCGGTGCTCGGCAACCGCGACATCGCGGCCACCCCCGTGCAGTCGAGGAAGCCCCAGGTCGTGGGCCACCTCCAGATGGTGTTCCAGAACCCCTTCGACACGCTCAACCCGAGCCACACGGTGGGCTCGCAGATCGCGCGCGTCATCCGCAAGTTCGACGTCGAGCAGGACAGGGAGAAGGTGAAAGACCGGGTCATGCAGCTGCTCGACATGGTCAAGCTGCCGCGCGACTTCTACCTCCGCCGCCCGCGCCAGCTCTCGGGGGGGCAGAAGCAGCGGGTCGGCATCGCCCGCGCCTTCGCCGGCAACCCCCGCGTCGTCGTCGCCGACGAGCCCGTCTCCGCCCTCGACGTCTCGGTCCAGGCCGCCGTCACTCAGCTCCTCATGGAGATCCAGCGCACCAACCGCACCACCCTCCTCTTCATCAGCCACGACCTCTCGCTCGTCCGCTACCTCGCCGACAAGGTGATCGTCATGTATCTCGGCCACCTGGTCGAGCAGGGCACCACCGACGAGGTGTTCGCGCCCCCCTACCACCCCTACACCGAGGCGCTCCTCTCCGCCGTCCCCGTCGCCGACACCAGCGTCGAGAAGCGCCGCATCGTCCTCGAGGGCGACATCCCGTCGGCCGTCAACCCGCCCCCCGGCTGCCCCTTCCAGACCCGCTGCCAGCGCAAGATCGGCCGTATCTGCGAGACCGAGTATCCCCCCTTGCGCACCTTCGGCGAGGGCCATCGGATCCTCTGCCACATCGCGCCCGAGGAGCTTGAGGCGATGCCGCCCGTCTTCACGACGGCGGAGGAGCGGGCGGCGGAGTAAAGGCCGCGCCTCGCGCCGGCGGACGCGAAGCGCGTCAGAACGCCTGCGACAGGCGCAGCCCCACCCCGACATCGTCCGCCGCCGCCCCGTCGTGGTCCGGCTCGTGGCGCAGCCACGTCCAGCCGGCGAGGCTGGCGCCTTCGCTCAGGGGCCGTTCGTAGGCGAGTTCGAGGCGGGTCTCGCGGCCCTTCGGCGCCAGCGACACCCGTTCCTCCCGCGCCAGGACGGTGCCCGCCTCGTCGCGGCCGACGGGGACGCTCAAGGTGGCGCTGCCCCGCTCGACGCGGAGCGGCTGGCCGACGGTGAGGGTGAGCCGGTCGCCCGCCGCGAGCACGTCGGCGCCGCCGGCGGCGAGCGACCAGCCGCTCGTCGTCACCCGCGACCAGTCGCCGACGATCCCCCGGCGGTCCTCGACGGCGGTGGCGCCGACCAGCGCCGTCGCCCGCAGGTCGACGGCACCGAGCCTCAGGCCGATGCCGCTTGTGCCGAACTGGCTCGTCGCCCCCTTCGCCACGTCGAGCGCGCCCGTGCCGCCGCTGCCCAAGGCCGCCCCGTCCTCGCGGAGGAGGGCGTGGCCGAGGCCGAGGGTGAAGGGGCCCAGCGGCAAGGCGAGGTCGTTGCGCAGGAGCGTCGCCTCGCCGTCCTCGGCCGGGCTCCTCGCCTCGTGCAGCGCGGTCCGCCAGACGAATGGGCCGAGCCCCCGCGCCTGGGCGAGGCCGAACCCGCTCTCGGTCAGCGCCAGGAATGGGTCGAGGTCGAGGAGCGCCCCGGCGGCGGGGCCGTCCCCGGCGCCCGCCACGCCGCCCGCGGCAAGGGCGAGCGAGGCGTCGCCGACGGCGGCCTGCCACGTTCCGCCGCCCCCGTCGGCGAAGCCGAACGCGGCGCTGGCGCGGAGATCCGGACGATTCGTCGCGTCGAAATCGCGCCGCGCCTCGTCACCGTAGACGGCCGTCATCCCGGTGAAGCCGAGTTCCAGGCCGAGGGGATCGAAGGCCGCTCCCGTGCCCCTGACGGGTGGGGCGATGCGGCGGGCGAGGCGGCCCCCGCCGCCCCGGCGCTCCGTCCGGGCATCCAAATGGGCGGGGTAGGCGCGACCAAAGGCGTCGAAGGCGACGGCGTCGCCCAGGTCCAGGGGCGCGAACTGGCCGCCGAGGCTCAGCCTCGCCGCCCGCGCGTCGCCGCCCGAACCGCCCCCCTGCCCCCGCGCCGGGGCGCCGCCCGCCTTGACGCTGAGGCGGCCCACGGGCTTGAGCGCCGCCTCCAGGTCGAGGATGCCCCTTCCGTAGGTGAGGTCGACCCCCTTCGGCCCCGCGTCGCGCGCCGTGACGAGGAGGACCTCGACGACCTCCTCCGGCTTCAGGTAGGAAAAGCGCCCGCCGACGACGGCGGCGGCGCCCGCGACGTGCGGCGCCGCGAACGAGGTGCCGCTGTCCCTGGCAAGGCCGCCCTTGAGGTCGAGGCCGGTCACGTCGACGCCGGGCGCCATGAGCATGACGCCGGCCTCGCTCAGGGACGTGGCGCGGTTGCTCCAGGAGGGGGCCTTGCCCTTCCGGTCGACGGCGCCGACGACGATGGCCCGGCCCCGCATCGCCTTCAGGGGCGCGAAGGCGCCGGGAAAGCCGAGCCGCGTGCCCTCGTTGCCGGCGGCCATGACGACGATGGCGCCGGACGCCGCCGTCCTGCCCAGGGCCTCGCGCACCGCGTCGACGGGCACGGGGCCGCCGAGGCTCATGTTGACGACGTCGGCCTTTCGCGCCCGCGCCACGGCCAGGGCGCGGCCCAGGTCGTCCGGGGCAAAGCACTTCTCGGCGGCACCCTCCCAGCAGGGGGTGCTCGCGTCGATCGAGACCAGCTTGGCACCCGAGGCCACCCCCACGATTCCCCTGCCGTTCCGGCGGGCGCCGATGAGGCCGGCGACGAAGGTGGCGTGGGGGTCCTTGGCGGGGACGTAGCCGCGGCCCCGCACGGCGTCGAACGACCCCGCCACCCGCCCCTTGAGGTCGGGAAGATCCGTCTTCACCGCCCCGTCGATGACGGCGACCGTTTCGCCCCTGCCGGTCGCGTTCTGCCCCAGGGCCGCGTCCGCCCCGATCGCGGCGAAGCCCCAGTTGCGCTTGGTCTCGCCCGTGCCCGCGGCCGCCGCCTGGGGGGCGAAGCCGACGGTGCCGCCGAGCCCCGCCGCCGTCGCGTAGCCCCGGCCGCCGCCCTCCTCGAAGCCGCAGGCGGCGAGGCCGAGCGCGAGCCCGATGAACGAAGTCGAGGCGAGCAGGCGAAGGGCGGGCATCGGCGGATTCCTCGGAACAGGGGTACCGTCTGCCTACCATTCCTGCCCCGCCGCCGTGGTGGCGCCGGAGGGGGCCGGCGACGAAGAAAG
This sequence comes from Geminicoccaceae bacterium, assembly GCA_020445645.1. GTDB lineage: Bacteria > Pseudomonadota > Alphaproteobacteria > Geminicoccales > Geminicoccaceae > JAGRGG01. Next base: position 35,052 of record JAGRGG010000015.1, read on the forward strand.
GGCTCATGTGGCAAACAAGCAACGATGATGGAAAATAAGTGGTATGCTGTCCCCTAGGGTGCTCAACCGCCGGAACCTTGCCCCGGCTTCCAGGCCCGCGCCGGCGGGCGTGCGCCCTCGGCCCCGCGCGGGCCTTGATGGACGCACCGCCCGCGGCTATCGCTGGCCGCCGACGGGAAAGGGGAGGCGCACGCTTATGCTGTTACCGGAAATGCTCCAGGGCCAGCCCTACGAGATGGCCGACCCCGAATTCGGCGGCCTCGTCAGCGGCAACGCCCGCGTCTGGCGCTTGTGGAGCGGCGCCGCCTGGGCCGAGGGGCCGGTCTGGTTCCAGGACAGGGGCTGCCTGCTCTTCAGCGACATCCCCAACGACCGGATGCTGCGCTTCACGCCGGATCCCTCCGGCCTCATGGGCCGGGTCGACGTGTTCCGCCAGCCGGCGGGCTACACGAACGGCCACACCCGCGACCGCGAAGGCCGGCTCGTCTCGTGCGAGCACGGCGGGCGGCGCGTCGTCCGCACCGAGCACGACGGCACGATCACCGTGCTGGCCGAACGCTGGAACGGCGGGCGGCTCAACTCGCCGAACGACGTGGCGGTCAAGGGCGACGGCACCGTCTGGTTCACCGATCCGCCCTACGGCATCCTCTCCGACTTCGAGGGGCACAAGGGCGACATGGAATACGGCGCCTGCCACGTCTTCCGCTTCGATCCGGCGACGGGCGACCTCGCCGTCGCCGCCGACGACTTCGTGAAGCCCAACGGCATCTGCTTCTCCCCGGACGAGCGCACGCTCTACGTCGCCGACACCGGCGCCAGCCACGACCCGGACGGCCCCCGCCACATCCGCCGCTTCGAGGTGGGCGACGACAACCGCCTCTCGGGCGGCGGGGTGTTCGCCACCTGCGACGTGGGCCTGTTCGACGGTTTCCGCTGCGACGACAGGGGCCGGGTCTGGACCAGCGCCGGCGACGGGGTCCACTGCTACGCCCCGGACGGGCGCCTCCTCGGCAAGGTGAAGGTGCCGGAGGTCGTCGCCAACGTCGCGTTCGGGGGGGCGAAGCGCAACCGCCTCTACGTCTGCGCCACGACCTCGCTCTACGCCGTCCAGCTCCACGTCAACGGGGCGCTCAGGCCTTGAGCTTTCTCGTCTCGAAGCTCGGCTGGTTCCTGACCGCGCCGAGCAACGTGCTCGTCGTCACGACCGCCCTCCTCGCCTCGCTCGCCGCGCTTACCGGCCGCCCCCTCCTCGTCCGCCTCGCGGCCCTGCCGGCCCTGCTCCTCCTCCTTTGCACCGTCCTCCCGGTGGGGCACTGGCTCGCCCGGCCCCTGGAAGACCGCTTTCCCCTGCCGGATCCCGTGCCCCGGAAGGTCGACGGCATCGTCGTGCTCGGCGGGGCGCAGGACAGCGCCGTCGAGGCGGCGCGGGGACGGCTCGCCGTCGACGGGCACGCCGAGCGGATGATGGAGGGGGTCGGGCTGGCCCGCGCCCACCCGGAGGCCCGCCTCGTCTTTTCGGGCGGCACGGCGGCGATCCTCCCGGACGCCGCGAACGAGCGCCGGGTCAACGAGCGCTACGTCGCCATGACGGGGCTCGACCCCGCCCGCGTCGCCTACGAGGACCGCTCGCGCAACACCTGGGAGAACGCGCTGAACGCGAAGCGCCTCGTCGGCCCGGCGCCGGGCGAGGTCTGGCTCCTCGTCACGTCGGCCCTGCACATGCCGCGCGCGGTCGGCATCTTCCGGCGGATCGGCTTCGGGGTGGTGCCCTATCCCGTCGACTACACGACCGGCCCGAGCATCGCCTGGGGCGGGCTCTGGATGGCGAGCGGGCGCCTGCGCGACCTCGACGACGCCGCGCGCGAGTGGTTCGGCCTCGCGGCCTACCGGCTCATGGGGCGCACCCCCGCCCTGTTCCCCGCCCCGTGACGGCGACGACAAAGCGCGCCGGGACGGGCGATGCGGCGTTGACCGCGCCGGGCCTTCTCGCGCACATGGCGCGAGGCCGGCGCCGCCGGCGGACGCGGCCCCGGCCGTGACGCCGCCGCCATGACCAGCAGCGAAGGGTCGATCTTGACGGTTACGGGTACGGTTCTCAGCCGGGCGGCGCGGACGGCGCTCGCCGCGTGGCCCGGCACGCCGGCCGAGGCGCGGGCGCTCCAGGGCGAACTGGCCGAGCGGGTGAGCCTCGTCGACATGGCGGGCCGCATCGGGCTCGTCGGCGGGCTCGACGTCCACTTCAGCCGCGACGGCAGGACCTCCTACGCCGCCGCCGTGCTGATGGAGGGCGAGGGGCGCCACATCGTCGAGAGCGCGCTCGCGGCATCCCCCACGACCTTCCCCTACGTCTCGGGCCTGCTCTCCTTCCGCGAGACTCCCGTGGCGCTCCGGGCGCTCACCCTCCTCGGCCGTCGCCCCGACCTCCTCCTCGTCGACGGCCAGGGCATCGCCCACCCGCGCCGCTTCGGCCTCGCCTGTCACATCGGCCTGCTCGCCGGCATCCCCACCATCGGCGTCGCCAAGAGCCGGCTCATCGGCGCCCACGCCGAGCCCGGCCCGGAACGCGGCGCCTTCGTCCCCCTCACCCACAAGGGCGAGACGATCGGTGTCGTGCTGCGCAGCAAGCGCAACGTCCGCCCCCTCTACGTCTCCCCCGGCCACGGCATCAGCCTGCCCCGCGCGATGAGCCTCACCCTCGCCTACACCCACTGTTACCGCCTGCCGGAGCCGACGCGCTTGGCGGACGCGCTGTCCAGGTGTCATGGGTAGGACACGCTTCGCGTCCGCCGGCGGACGCGAAGCGTAACCTCTACCCCACCAACCCAGCCAAGGCTTTCCCATGAGCAGAATGCGCATAGCGATCGAGCTTCTGGCGCACCCGGCGACGGGCGGCGTCGTCCTCCTGCTCGCCGCCGTGCTGGCGCTCGTCCTGGCGAACTCGCCCCTGTACGGCGCCTACGAGGCGCTCCTGGCGACCCCGGTGACGGCCGGGGTCGGTGCCCTCGTCATCGACAAGCCGCTTCTGCTTTGGGTCAACGACGGGCTGATGGCGGTCTTCTTCTTTCAGGTGGGGCTGGAGATCAAGCGCGAGGTATTGGAGGGGCATCTGGCCGAGCGCGAGCAGATCCTGCTGCCGGGCGCCGCGGCGCTCGGCGGCATGATCGTCCCGGCGCTGATCTACGCCGCCGTCAACTTCGGCGAGCCCGGGACGCTCAAGGGCTGGGCGATTCCCGCCGCGACCGACATCGCCTTCGCGCTCGGCATCCTGGCGTTGTTGGGCCAGCGCGTGCCGACGGCGCTCAAGGTGTTCCTCCTGGCGCTCGCCATCATCGACGACCTCGGCGCCATCGTCATCATCGCGCTGTTCTATACGGCCCACCTCTCCCTCGCGGCGCTGGGCCTCGCCCTCCTCGCCCTTCTCGTCCTGTTCGCCATGAATCGGATGGGGGTCGGCCGCACGGCGCCCTACGTCCTGGTCGGCGTCGTGCTCTGGGTCTGCGTGCTCAAGTCCGGCGTCCACGCGACGCTGGCGGGCGTCGCCGTGGCGCTCCTCATCCCCCTTCGGGACCAAGACGGCCTGCCGCTCGTCGAGCGGATCGAGCACGACCTCGCCCCCTACGTCAGCTTCTTCATCATGCCCTTCTTCGCCTTCGCCAACGCGGGCGTGCCCCTGATCGGCATCGGCCCGGGCGCCTTCCTCGCCCCCCTCCCGCTCGGCATCCTGCTCGGCCTCGTTGTCGGCAAGCAGGTCGGCGTTATGGGCGGCGTGCTGATCGCCCGCCGGGCCTTCAAGGTGGCCCTGCCCGAGAACGTCACGTGGCCCCGGCTCTACGGCGTCGCCTGCCTCGCCGGGATCGGCTTCACGATGAGCCTGTTCATCGGCACGCTCTCCTTCGAGAGCCTGGAGCACGAGGTCGGCGTGCGCCTCGGCGTGCTCGGCGGCTCGCTGATCTCGGCCGTCATCGGCTTCCTCGTCCTCCTCGTCGCCCTGCCCAAGCACGGCGACCCGATCGACGCCTGAACCCGCCCTTGACGGCTCTGGCTTCCGGGGACAACCTACGCGCGCAGAAAAAGCTTTTAGGCAAGAGCGATAACAGGGAGGCGACAGAACGATGAAGCACGGCATGATGGCGGCGTCCGCGCTGGCGCTCCTCGCCGCACCGGCGATGGCGCAGGACGCCGGCAATCTTGAGAAGATGCAGTCGATGAAGACGACGCACGCGTCGCTGGAGGGCACCTTCGTCGAGCAGAAGGGTGCCACGGCCGACCAGCTGCGCGAGAACCTGAAGAGCATCGAGCTGCCCAAGGGGTTCAAGATCGACCTCTACGCCGTCGTCCCCGACGCCCGCCACATGGCGGTGGCGCCGCAGGGCACCGTCGTCTTCGTCGGCACCCGCAAGGACAAGGTCTGGTCGGTCTCCGACCGGGACCGCGACCGCGTCGCCGACGAGGTGAAGGAGTTCGTCCCCACCCTCGACCTCGCCGTGCCGAACGGCGTCTGCTTCTCGAAGGACGGCATCCTCTACCTCGCCGAGCAGAACCGCGTCCTCGCCTTCCCGGCGGCCGAGTTCTTCTACGAGGGCGCCGACGTGGCGGTTGGCACCGTCGTGCCCCAGGGCGAGTTGATCCCGCCCGACGAGGAGAGCTACAACCACACGGCCCGCGTCTGCCGGGTCGGCCCCGACGGCAAGCTCTACGTCGCGCTGGGCCAGCCCTACAACGTGCCGCCGCCCGAGAAGCTCGACCTCTACAAGGAGAAGGGCATCGGCGGCATCGTCCGCATGAACACCGACGGCACCGACCGCGAGGTCTACGCCACCGGCATCCGCAACTCGGTCGGCATCGAGTTCAACCCCGCCGACGGCAGCTTGTGGTTCACCGACAACCAGGTCGACGGCATGGGCGACGACATCCCGCCGGGCGAGATCAACCGCGCGACCGAGGCCGGCCAGAACTTCGGCTTTCCCTGGTACGGCGGCGGCGACGTCCGCACCAACGAGTACAAGGACCAGGAGCCGCCCGCCGACACCGTGATGCCGCAGGCGAAGATGGTGGCGCACGCCGCCGACCTCGGCCTCGACATCTACGAGGGCAAGATGTTCCCGGACGAGTACAAGGGCGGGATCTTCTCGGCCCAGCACGGCTCCTGGAACCGCACCACCCCCGTCGGCGCCCGCGTCATGTTCACCCCCATCAACGAGGACGGCACGGCCGGCGAGCCCAAGCCCTTCGCCGAAGGCTGGCTCGACCAGGAAACCGGCGAGTACGCCGGCCGCCCGGTCGACGTGGCCGAACTCAAGGACGGCTCGCTCCTGGTGTCCGACGACTACGCGGGGGCGATCTACAGGATCTCGTACCAGAAGTAGGATGACGCTTCGCGTCCGCTGGCGCGG
>JAGRGG010000120.1 GCA_020445645.1 Geminicoccaceae bacterium
GATCTTGAGCAGCGTCGACTTGCCCGCCCCGTTGACCCCCAGCACGCCGATCTTGGCGCCGGGCAGGAAGGCCAGCGTGATGTTCTTCAGGATCTCCCTGCCGCCGGGGAAAATCTTGGTGAGGTTCTTCATCACGTAGATGTACTGGTAGGAAGCCATGCGGGTGTCCTCGGGCGGGGAGCGGCGGGGCGGGGGCGCGCGGAGCGGCGGGCGCTTTCTAGCAGGCCGGGGCGCGGGGGGGAAGGGGAGGCGTAAAAGGTTGAATTGGAAGGCGGATTCGGCGGCTCGGGTTCGTTTGGTAAAGACACCACTCGCTGCGAACCCGACCGTTATCCTTGCGGGTAGTCAACGAGCTATTCTATCTTGAGTGCCCCTGCGGCGTCCAGCCGCTCTGACGTCCTGGGGCATGATCCCCCAAAGTCCCGATCGACATTCGCCACAAGCCTTTTCACCAAACTGCTGCCCCGCCCGCGCAAGCACGAACCGGGCGTGGGGCGCTTTGGAAAGAGCGCCGACGCCTCGAAATTTCAGGAACACGCCGTTTTCAAGCTGTCATCAAACCTCAAAAGCGCCTCTCATACTGGGCGCTCATGCGGGCGAGGGCCGCGCCATAATCCATCCTTACGGCATTTTCATCCACCCATTTGAAGGCATAGGCTGGTTCGTTCGTTGCGATGAACGGCAAGATCAAGAACTCGTCGAAGGAAGCCGCTGCAAGAGACTGAAGCCTCCGCTTAGCTTCCAGCGCTTCCTGAATGGGATGCTTGTATTTCTTTCCATCGGTCAGAAACTCCCTTTCCCCCTCGAACGAGAGGTAATGGTTCGCATGATTGATGCCGACGATAGCTATTGTGATGGGCGTTCCACCTCTTGATCTGAAATGCTGCGCCTGCTTGTGCAGGTCGTTGATGACGCGGTCGATCTGCTTGATCATGGCCTTGGCGAGTATCTTGACTTCAATGCCGATCTCGATCGTTGCGATAGGCCCTCGCTGAACGGCAAAACCTTCGTCGCCGATCGGCGTCACGTTCGGGACGATCTCACCGAACGAACCGTCCCCCCGCCTTGCCTTCACCCCATGCCTGCGGTTCTGTGTATTCAGGACGGCAAGGCCCCCGTCGATCCGGTCCGTCAACCTTCGGGATCGGTCGAGCGCCCGCAGATCCTCGTAGAGGCGCATGGCAACGGCGTCTCCGTGGGTGGAGACCCGATGAAGGTACCTGCGGCCTTCGAAAACGCTGCGGAAGGCTTCGAGAAGCTGGTAGGTCAAGCCCGGTACCGCTTCTTGCTCTGATCAAGAACGAGTTCGGCCTCGATCGCACCGTTGGCGCGCTTTCGGCCGATGGCCTTCTCGATGTTTCCGCGCGCGATCTCGACGTAACCGGCATCCACGTCGCAGATCATCGAGTTCCGGCCGCTCGCAACGGCGGCGACGGCCGTGCTGCCCGTGCCGCCGAACGGGTCGAGCACCGTGTCGCCCGCGAACGAGAACATCTTGATCAGACGCTCGGCTAGGAGCGGGGGATAGGGGGCGGGATGTCCGGCCCGGGTCGAGGCGCCGCGAACGTCCGTCCAGATCGACCGCCACCAGTCCTGCATCTCCCGCTTCGTCAGCATGGACAAGGCCTTTTGCAGCGGGCTGACCGTCCGGTACTCGCCGCCCTTTCGCATGAAAAGGATATACTCGATGTCGTTCTTGACGACGGCGTTCGGCTGGTAGGGCTTGCCGTAGAAGCCCGCCCCGTTGCCCTCCGCCTCGGTCACGCCGTTGGCGATCTTGTGCCAGATGATCGGCGTCAGTACGTCGAGCTTCAGCGCGCGGGCGCGGACCTGGATGTCCGCGTGGAGGGGCATGACGAAGTGGCGACCGAACCGGCGACGCGGGATACACACGTCGCCGACGACGCAGCAGATGCGACCGCCCGGAACCAGGACCCGCTCGCACTCGGCCCAGACCTTGTCCAACTCGATCAGGAAATGCTCATAGTCCTCGACACTACCGAGTTGCCCGTCTCCCTTCGGGTATTCCTTGAGCGTCCAATAGGGCGGGGAGGTGACGACGAGCTGGACGGAGCGGTCGCCGATGCGGCCCAGGTCGCGCGCGTCACCGCGCCACAGACGGTGCGTCGTCCTGTCGAACGGGGCGGGCCAGGGTACGTGTCGGTATCGCTCGTTGGCGGCGCGATAGATCTGAAGCGCCTCCGATGTGTTATCCGCCAAGGGCAGAACATTCGCTTCGCCATGCAACGGAACGACATTTTCCATCAAAAAACCCTTACGCTCAGTCTTCGTGAAAGCAGGGAGCGGGAAGAAAACAGAAGCCTTCGAGAGGCTGCCCGACGCCGACGCACCTCGAGCCCATAGCCGCCCGCGACTCCCTTAACAATCCAAAATCCCTGCGGCTGGTGGTCGAGGCAGGGAAGAGGCAGCAGGTGCACCGGCACGGAAACGCTTCTCCCTTAACGAACAGAAACAAGAAAAAAGGCCCCGCGCCAGCGGACGCGAAGCGCCCTCAAAAGCCCTTCGTCAGCCTTACCCCGACGCCCAGATCCGGCGCGGCCTCCCCGTCGTTGTCGGGGTTGAGGCGGGCGAAGGCGCCGGCGGCGACCCCTAGGCGCCGGCGGGGGAGGGCGCGTTCGTAGGCGAGCTGGAAGGCCACTTCGCGGGCGTCGGGGTCGAGGCGGACGCGGCGCTCCTCGTAGCGGACGGTGCCGTCCCGGTTCTCGGCGACGGGGACGCGGAGCGTGGCGCCCGCGTTCCTGGCGGCGAGGGGCAAGGCGGCGGTGAGGCTGAGGCCGTCGTCGCCGGCGAGGTCGTCGAGGCGGAGGCCGAGGAGGAACGAGTCGGCGGTGACGGCGTCGACGTCGGCGAGGTAGCCCCCCCCGCCCCCGCCCCCGGTGCGGCCGACGCCGTAGCCGCCGAAGAGGCTAAGGCGGTCGGTGGCGTCGAGGGCGGCCAGGAGGCGGGCGTAGGGGGTGGTGGCGTCGGCGTCGCCGCCGAACGCGCCCGAGCCCGCGAGGCCCGAGGCGGCGCCCGTCTCGCGCCGCACGCCGACGCCCCAGCCGAGGCGCAAGGGGCCGAAGCCGTGCAGGCCGCCGAGCGCGAGGTCGGTGGCGTCGTCGTCGTACCCGTCGTCGTCGCCCCGCGCGAGCGCGGCCTCGACCGTCTGGCCGGGGGCGAGGTCGTGCGCGACCCTGAACCCCTGCCCGTGGACCGGGGCGGGGCCGAGCGCGGCGAGGTCGAGGACGCTCCGGCCGATGAGCGCCGCCGCCGTTCCCCCGCCGAGCGTGCCCGCGTCGAGGCCGCGCACCAGGTCGAGCCGGGTCGCGGCGCCGAGGTCGAGGGCGACCGCCAGCGGCTCGTCGGGGCGGTGCGTCGCGGCGAACGAGGTGGCGGGGGCGCCGTCCGCGCCGAACGCGGCCTCGTCGAGCGCCGCCTCGCGCAGGCGCAGCGTGCCCACGCCGCCGAGGCGGGTCCCGGCGAATCCCTCGGCCGGGGGGGCGACGAAGCCGTCGAGCGCCCCCGCCTGCGCGCCCGCGTGGCGGAGGCCCCGGCCGAGGTCGGCCCTGAAGGCGAAGTCCTGCGCGTCCAGGACCAGCACGTCGCCCAGCGCGCGGCGCAGCCCCCTGGCCGAGAGGTGCGCCGGCACGGCGAGCCGGGTGCGGGCGAGGGGCACCGACGCGCCGTCGACCGTGGCCCCGGTCGGCAGGCTGACGGCGCCCACGGGGCTGATCGCGGCCGCGAGGTCGAGCCGGCCCGCGCCGAAGCGCTCGCTGTCGCCGAGGTCGTCCGCCGTATCCAGCACGCGCTGGACGAGGCGCCTGGGTGGCTCGTTCGGGAACGCCGCCATCAGGACGGCGAGCGCGCCGCTGACGAAGGGGGTCGCCATCGAGGTGCCGGAGAACGCGGCGTAGCCGCCGCCGGGGACGGTGGAGACGATGTTCTCGCCCGGCGCGAACAGGCAGTGTTCGAGCCCGCCGCAGACGTTGCTGAAATCGGCGTCGTAGTCGCCTTTCGTGTTGAGGGCGCCGACCGCGAGCGCGAGGCCCTTCATCCGCGGGTCGTCGACGTACTCGGCCGGCGCCCCCGAGGCGCCGACTAGGGCGTCGTTGCCGAGCGCCGCCACCATGATCTTGCCGGCCCCGGCCGCCCGGACCATGCCGTCGAAGATCGGAAAGCCGCCGACCTCGCGGCCGTCGACGTCGAGGACCACTCTCGGGTCGTCGCCGCCCAGGCTCATGTTGATGATGTCGACCTCGGCCTCGGGCGCGGTTCGCACCCGCACCGGCACGAGGGCGCCGGTGTCCGGGTCCACCTCCGCCCGGACCTGGACCGTGGCGCCGCTGGGATCGCCCCGGAAGAAGTCGGTGTCGTCGACAACGGCGTCGATACCGGCGGCCGAGAGGAGTGCCCCTTGCAGGTCGTCGCCGTCGGCGCCGCGGACGACGAAGGTGTTGTCGTCGAAGATCTCGACGTCGCGCAGCGCCTTGATCGAGACGATGTCGGCGTCGTAGGCGACGCCCTGGACCCCGCGCCCGTTCCTGCGCGCGCCGACGATGCCGGCGACGTGGGTGCCGTGCGGCTCCCTCGGCGGCTCAACGTCGTTGCCGAGGTGGTAGCTCTCGCTCACGACGAGGTCGGGGTGCGGGGCGACCCCGTCGTCGACGATCCCGACCCGGACCCCCGCGCCCCCCGCGCGCCCGGTCGTGCGCAGGTCGTAGGCCTCGGCCGCGCGGATCGGCGCGAGGCCCCCGGACGCGCGGTATTCCGAGACGCCGTTCGTCCCGCCGCCGGACGTGCCGCCCGGCGTGCCGGGGGCGCCCCCGCCGCCCCCGCCGCAGGCCGCGAGCAGGGTCAGCGCGGGCAACATCCAGCGGGTGCGCATCGGCCTTCCCCTCTTCGCCGCCGCCGCGGCCGTTCGTTGTCCGGGGATTAGAACGGCCTTCGGCGCCGGCCACAAGCATGGACGTGCGACCCTCCCGCCGTGCCCGGATCGCGGCGGGGGCTACTTGATCCTGGCGATGACCTTGGGCGGCAGGAAGTACATGTGGATGTCGTAGTGCGGGACCTCGAAGCCTTCGTGGCCGTGCGGCTGGAAGCCGATGTTGACGTGGTCGACGGGCGGCAGGCCCTTCATGTCGGCGTGAAGGTCGGGCCAGGATTTGCCGGCCTTGAAGTCCTTCTGCGAGATCATGAACTCCAGGCAGACGATCCTGCCCTTGTAGACGCAGTAGATCGGGCCGAGCGGCAGGTCCTGCGGCCGGGCGTAGTGGGCGCCCATCCCCGGCACGACGGGGCTGATCTGGATGACGCCGGCGGGCAGCTTCGACACGGTCGGCAGATGGCGGTAGCGGATGTGGCCGCGATCGTGGGCCTGGGCGGGAAGGCCCGCCAGGGTCAGGCCGAGCGCCAGAAGGCCGGCCATCATGCTGAACTTCATCGTCGTCTGTCCTTGAGGGTGGTGGGAAACGGGGTTGGTACGCGTAAGACAGGGAGTCGGGAGGCCTTCAGGCCGTCTCGGTCGCCGGCGGTGCCACGAAGGCGAGCCCGTACTCGGCGAACAGGACGCCGACCGCGGCCGTGTCGTCGAGCCCGCGGGCTTCCACGTCGAGGAACACCCGCTCGAAGCCGCCGGGGACGAGGAGGCGGCCGGGCGCGTCGCCCGAGTTCCAGAAACGGTGCGGCACGCCCCTCGGCAGGGCGACGACCGCGCCGGGGCCGGCCTCGGTCCCGGTGCCGTCGCACCAGAAGGTGAAGGCGCCCTCCAGGACGTGGAACACTCCGTCCTCGCGGGTGTGGACGTGCGGCGGCGGACCCTCGCCCGGCCCCACGGACTCCTTCCACACGCCGAAGACGCCGCCGCTCCGGGCGCCGGTGACGCGGATGCGGCGGACGCCGAGGGCTTCGTTGGCGATGCCTTCCGCCCCGCGAGACGACGGAGCCCCAGCCTGCCGATTCCCCGATTTCGGCCCCGTCCTGTTCGTCGATTGCGGCCATCGTTCGCCCTTTCCGTTGCAGGAACGGCTTTTAATGTTTATTGAGGGCTTAAAGTAAGCTATCACGCAGATCGCGTTGTCTGTCAAGTGGCCTGATGAAGTGCTTTGGCTTTCATTGAGGTCCAACCCGAGTGGCGTAGCCAGGGACCAACGAACGGGAAAAGAGAAGAAAAAGCCCCGCGCAGCGGCGCGAAGCGCGTGACCCCGAGGGCACAGCAGCGCCGCCGGGGGTCCGGGGGGGGCTTTTGGTGGCCGGCGCCTTTGCGTAGGATGCCTGGAACGTTCCTCAACCGATGCGTGCGGAACCCCGCCCTATGCCGATGCCCCGCCCCCTTGGCCCCGCCCTGCTGGCCTGCCTGTTGCTCGCCCCCTTGAGCGCCCGTGCCGATTTCGCGGGGTGGCTGGGGGGGCTGCGCGCCGAGGCGCTCCGGGCCGGGGTGAGCGCGGCCACCCTGGACGCGGCGCTGGACGGGATCGCCCCGATCGACCGCGTCGTCGAACTGGACCGGCGCCAGCCGGAGGGGCGGCTCTCCTACCCCGAGTACCGCGAGCGGGTGGTGACGAGGGCGCGGATCGACAAGGGGCGCGACCTCCTCGAGCGCCACCGGGACCTTCTGGCCCGCACCGAGGCCCGCTACGGCGTGCCGGCCGAGGTGATCGTCGCCCTTTGGGGGATCGAGTCCAGCTTCGGCGAGTTCAAGGGGCGCTTCTCGGTCGTCGAATCGCTCGCCACCCTCGCCTACGAGGGGCGCCGCGCCGACTTCTTCAAGGGCGAGCTGATCAGCGCGCTCAAGATCATCGACGCGGGCAACGTCTCGCCCCGGGGGATGTACGGCTCCTGGGCGGGGGCGATGGGGCAGTCGCAGTTCATGCCGTCGACCTTTCTCGGCTACGCCGTCGACGGCGACGGCGACGGCAGGCGCGACATCTGGACCAGCCTCCCCGACACCTTCGCCTCGATGGCGAACTACCTCGGCCGGATGGGCTGGGACCCCGGCTACGTCTGGGGCCGCGAGGTGGAGGCGCCGAGGGCGGTGGCGAAGGCGCACGCCGGGCTGGAGCGCAAGGCCCCGCTCGGCTGGTGGCAGGAACGGGGCGTGCGCCGGCTGGATGGCCGCAGCCTGCCCGACGTGCCGATCGACGCGTCCCTCCTGGCGATGGGGGAAGGGGAAGGGGCGCCGCCCTGGTTCCTCGCCTACCACAACTACCGGGTGCTCATGCGCTGGAACCGCTCGACCTACTTCGCCACCAGCGTCGGCCTGCTCGCCGACGCGATCCGGGAGGGGACGTCGTGATCCCGCGCCTTGCAGCCCTCCTCCTCCTGGCGTTCCTCGCCGCCTGCGGCGGGTCGCCGTCGGAGCCGACGCTGGAGCCGACGCTAAGGGACGCGCCGCTCGGCCGCTACAAGCTGGGCAGCCCCTACGTCGTGGCCGGGCGCTGGTACCGGCCGGCCTACGACCCCGCCTACGACGCGCGGGGCACGGCCTCCTGGTACGGCGACGCCTTCGACGGGCAGGCGACGGCGAACGGCGAGACCTTCGACAAGCGGGCGCTCACGGCGGCGCACAAGACCCTCCCCTTGCCCTCGATCGTCGAAGTGACCAACCTCGACAACGGGCGGCGGATGCGGGTCAGGGTCAACGACCGGGGACCCTTCGTCGGCGACCGGCTGATCGACCTCTCCGAGGCGGCGGCGCGGGCGCTCGCCTTCAAGGACCACGGCCTCGCCCGCGTGCGCGTGCGCTTCCTCGGCCTCGCGCCCGCGACCGACATCCCCCCGGCCTACGCCGCCGTCGCCCCGGTCCCGGCGCCGGGACCCCTGCCGGCGTCCCTCGCCCCGCCGCCGGTGGCCGTCGCGGCGGCCGCCCCGCCCGCCGTGCGCGTCGTGGCGCAGGAAGCCCCTTCCCCCATCGGCGGCTGCGCCCTGCCCGGCCACTTCGTCCAGACCGGGCTCTACGCCAACCCGAAGGGCGCCGAGGCCGAGGCGCTGCGGCTGCGGGGCTTCGGCGCCGTCCGGCTCGACGCCGTCCACCTGCCCGACGGGCGCGAGGCGGAGCGGGTGCGCGTCGGGCCGCACGTCGACCGCGGCGAAGCCTTCGCCACCCTGGCGCGGCTGCGGCGGCTCGGCTACGCGAAGGCCTATGTCGTCAGCTGCACCTCATGATAGGGTGCGGGGACGCCATCTCGTAACCTGCCGATCGGTGAACGCATGACGCGACGGCCCCTGGCCTTCCTCCTCGCCCTCCTCGCCCTCGTCCCCCTTCCGACGCTCGCCCAGGACTTCGTGACGGCGGCCAGGGCGGCGATCCTGATGGACTATCGCACGGGCCGCGTCCTGTTCGCCAAGGACCCGGACGAGCCCCTGCCCCCCGCCTCGATGAGCAAGCTGATGACGGCGCGCGTCATCTTCGAGGACCTCGCCAAGGGCGACCTCGCCCTCGACCAGGAGCTGCCGGTGAGCGAGAAGGCGTGGCGCATGGGCGGCTCGCGCATGTTCCTCGACGTCAACACCCGGGTAAAGGTGGCCGACCTCCTGCGCGGCGTGATCGTCCAGAGCGGCAACGACGCCTGCATCGTCCTGGCCGAGGGCCTCGCCGGTAGCGAGGCGGCGTTCGCCGAGCGGATGAACGTGCGCGCGAAGGAGCTCGGCCTCCAGAACAGCCACTTCGCCAACGTCACCGGCTGGCCCGACCCCGGCCAGCTCATGAGCGTGCGCGACCTCGCCCTTCTCGCCCGCTCGATCATCAGGGACTTTCCCGAACACTACGAACTCTATTCGGAGCGGGAGTTCGAGTATAACGGTATCAAGCAGTACAACCGCAACCCCCTCCTCCGCGCGGGCGTGCCCGGGGTCGACGGGATGAAGACGGGCTACACCGACGACGCCGGCTACGGCCTCGTCGCCTCGGCCGAGCGCGGCGGGCAGCGGCTCGTCATGGTGATCACCGGCCTCGACAGCCCGAAGGCGCGGGGCGTCGAGGGGCAGAAGCTCCTGGAATACGGGTTCCGCACCTTCAAGGAGTACCGCCTGTTCGAGCCCGGCAAGCCCGTCGCCGAAGTCCCCGTCTGGCTCGGCGAGCGGGCCACCGTCCCGCTCGTGGGCGAGGACCCGATCAGCGTCACCCTCCCTCGCGCCGCCCGCGACGGGCTGAAGGCGACGGTGGCCTTCGAGGCGCCCGTACCGGCGCCGATCGGGGCCGGGCAGCGGCTCGGGCGGATCCTGGTCACGGCGCCCGGCATGGAGGACATGGAGATCCCCCTCGTCGCCGGCGAGGCCGTGCCGCGCGCCGGGATCGTGGGGCGGATGACGAGCGCGCTTTCCTATCTGGTCTGGGGCGGAGGGGGCAACATCGCGCCCGCCGGCGCCGAACCCGCCACCGCGAGCGCGCGATAGATGGGCGAGGGGAACGGGCGGGCGTGAGGGGGCGCTTCATCACCTTCGAGGGCGGGGAGGGGGTCGGCAAGTCGACCCAGCTCCGCCGCCTCAAGGAGGGGCTGGAGGGGCGGGGGCACGGCGTCGTCGCCACCCGCGAGCCCGGCGGCACCCCCGGCGCCGAGGCGATCCGCAGGCTCGCCGTCGAGGGGGAATCCGAACGCTGGGACCCGCTCGCCGAACTGTTCTTGATGCTCGCATCCCGGCAGGAGCACCTGCACCGGCTGATCCGCCCGGCGCTGGACGAAGGCCGGACCGTCCTCTGCGACCGCTTCTTCGATTCGAGCCGCGTCTACCAGGGCCTCGCCGGCGGCCTCGGCCTCGATCTGGTCGACCGCCTGCACGAGCCCGTGCTCCGGGGCCTCCGCCCCGACCTCACCCTCCTCCTCGACCTCCCCCCCGAGGTCGGGCTGCGGCGCGCGGGGCCGGGGCGCTTCGAGGCCAAGGGACGCGACTTCCACGAGCGGGTGCGGGCCGGCTTCCTGCGCCTCTGCACGAACGAACCCGACCGCTTCGCCCTGATCGACGGCACGGACGAACCCGACGCCGTCGCCGCCGCGATCTGGGCGGCCGTCGCCGAACGGCTGGGGATCGACGCTTGAGCGCCCCGCCCGAACCCCGCGCCAACCCCCTCCTCGTCGGCCACGACGCCCCGCTGGCCCTGTTCGAGCGGGCGCTGCGCTCCGACCGCCTGCCGCACGCGTGGCTGATCGAGGGGCCGAGGGGCATTGGCAAGGCCACCTTCGCCTTCCGCCTCGCCCGCCGCCTGCTGGCGGGGGCGGGGGTTTGCCCGAACGAACCCGAGGGTGCTTTGTTCCGGCAGGTGGCGAACGGCTCGCACCCGGACCTGCGGGTGCTGGAGCGCGAGATCAACCCGAAGTCGAAGCGGCGGCGCGACGAGATCGTGGTCGACGACGTGCGCGACGCCCTAGAGGCGATGGCGGCGACCTCGGCGTGGCGGGGGCGGCGCGTCCTCGTCGTCGACGCCGCCGACGAAACGAACCCGAACGCCGCCAACGCGCTGCTCAAGTTCCTGGAGGAGCCGCCCCCCGACGCCGTCATCCTCCTCGTCTGCCACAACCCCGGCCGCGTCCTGCCGACCGTCCTCTCGCGCTGCGCCCGGCTGAAGCTGAAGCCGCTCGCCGAGGGCGGGGTCGCGGGCCTCCTCCCCCGGCTCGACCCCGACCTGACGCCCGCCGAGGCGAAGGCGCTGGCGGCGTTGGCCGGCGGCAGCCCCGGCCGGGCCTTCGACCTGCGCGAGCACGGCATCCTCCAGACCTACGGCCTCGTCCTCCGGACGCTGGCCTCGTCCCTCTCCCCGGCGGAGCGCGCCCTCCAGGCGCTCGGCCACCTGGAGCGGCCCCTGGCCGGCGGGGTCGCCCTCGCGTCGGGCGTCCTCCTCGACGTGGTCCACCGCAAGGCGATGCTGGCGGCGGGCCGCCCCCCCGACCCGCCCCTCGTCGACGACGAGGCCGGGCGGCTGGAAGCCCTGGCGCCGGGCCTGCCGCTTGATCGCTGGCTCACCTTGTGGAACAAACTCGCCCGCCTGCCGGGGCGGGTCGAGGGGCTGAACCTCGATCCCAAGCAGGCGCTCCTCCTCGCCGGGCAGGCGGTCGCCGAGGGCAGGCCCGGCCTCGTCGACGGCGACCCTCCTTGAGACTTCACCCCCCTTGGGAGCGGCCGTTGGCGGAACCCTTCTACATCACGACGCCGATCTACTACGTCAACGACGTGCCGCACATCGGCCACGCCTACACCTCGCTCGCCTGCGACGCCTTCGCCCGCTTCCAGCGCCTCGACGGCAAGGACGTGCGCCTCCTCACCGGCACCGACGAGCACGGCCAGAAGGTCGAGAAGGCGGCGCACGACCGGGGGGAGGACCCGCAGGCGTACACCGATCGGGTGTCCGGCCGCTTCCGCCACTTGGCCGACGCGATGGGCTTCGCCCACGACGACTTCATCCGCACGACCGAACCCCGCCATAAAGACGCCGTGCAGGCCCTCTGGCGCCGCCTCGTCGAACGCGGCGAGATCTACCTCGGCAAGTACGCCGGCTGGTACGCCGTGCGCGACGAGGCGTTCTACGCCGAGGACGAGATCCAGGACGGCAGGGCGATCGCGTCGGGCGCCCCCGTCGCCTGGGTGGAGGAGCCCTCCTACTTCTTCCGCCTCTCCGCCTGGGGCGGGCGCCTCCTCGCCTTCTACGAAACGAACCCGAGCTTCGTCGGCCCCGAGAGCCGCTTCAACGAGGTGCGGCGCTTCGTCGAGGGGGGGCTGAACGACCTCTCCGTCTCGCGCACCACCTTCGGCTGGGGCGTGCACGTGCCGGACGACCCGGACCACGTCGTCTACGTCTGGCTCGACGCGCTCACGAACTATATCTCCGCCCTCGGCTATCCCGACGAGGGGGGCCTCTACGCCCGCTTCTGGCCCGCGGACGTCCACGTCGTCGGCAAGGACATCCTGCGCTTCCACGCCGTCTACTGGCCCGCCTTCCTGATGGCCGCCGGGCTGGAACCGCCGAAGCGCGTCTTCGCCCACGGCTGGTGGACCAACGAGGGCCGGAAGATCTCGAAGTCGCTCGGCAACGTCATCGACCCCTTCGCCCTGGTCGCGGAATTCGGCCTCGACCCGACCCGCTACTTCCTGCTCCGCGAGGTCCCTTTCGGCAACGACGGCGACTACAGCCGGGACGCGATGGTCCGGCGCACCAACAGCGACCTCGCCAACGACTACGGCAACCTCGCCCAGCGTTCCCTGTCGATGATCGCCAAGAACCTCGGCGGCGCCGTGCCCGAGCCCGGCCCGTTCACCGAGGGCGACGACGCCCTCCTCGCCCGCGCCGCCGACCTTCCCGACGAGGTGCGCCGCCACATGGCCGTCCAGGCGCCGCACCTCGCCTTGGAGGCGATCTGGGCCGTCATCGCCGACGCCAACCGCTACGTCGACGCCCAGGCGCCCTGGAAGCTGCGCAAGACCGACCCCGCCCGGATGGCGACCGTGCTCTACGTCCTGGCCGAGACCGTCCGCAACCTCGCCATCCTGACGCAGCCCTTCATGCCCGGCGGCTCGGCCAAGCTCCTCGACCAACTGGCCGTCCCCGACGACGCCCGCGGCTTCGACCGCCTCGGCGCGGCGGGACGCCTGAAGCCCGGCACCCCGCTCCCCGCCCCGCGGGGCGTCTTCCCCCGCTTCGTCGAGGCCCCGGCGGGCGAGGGCGCCTGACCGTGCTCGTCGACTCCCACTGCCACCTCGACTTCCCCGGCCTGAAGGAGGACCTCCAGGGCGTCCTCGCCCGCGCCCGCCGGGCCGGCGTGCAAACGATGCTCACGATAAGCACCCGCCTCTCCACCTTTCAGGACACCCTCGCCCTCGTCGCGGACGACCCCGACCTCTGGTGCTCCACCGGCGTCCACCCCCACCAGTCCGGCGAGGAAGGCCCGGACTCCCCCGACCCCCTGATCGCCAACGCCGCGCACCCCAAAGTGATCGCCGTCGGCGAGGCCGGCCTCGATTACCACTACGATTACGGCCCCCGCGACGCGCAGGCGAAGGGCTTCCGCGCCCACATCCAGGCCTGCCAGCGAACCGGCCTCCCCCTCGTCGTCCACACCCGCGAGGCCGACGCCGACACGATGGCGATCCTCGGCGAAGGCTTGGCGAAGGCCCCCTTCACAGGCGTCATCCACTGCTACAGTTCCTCGCCCGAACTCGGCCGTTGGGCGATCGACCACGGCTTCCACCTCGGCATCGGCGGCGTCCTCACCTTCAAGCGCTCCGACGAGTTGCGCGCCACGGTGGCAGGCGTGCCGAGGGAGCGTATATTGCTGGAAACGGACTCGCCCTACCTCGCGCCCGTGCCGAAGCGTGGGAAGACGAACGAGCCGGCGTATGTCGCGTATGTCGCTGGGGTGCTGGCGGAGGTGTGGGGGGTGGATGTCGAGGAGGTGGGGCGGGTGACGACGGGGAACTTTTTCGGGTTGTTTCGGAAGGCATTATAATTGCCAGCATATTTCAAAGTTCTCTCAAAATCTCTGATGATAGGTCTCTGTTACAAAATCAATAAAAGTCACTGCAGCACCAACAGCAAGACGTGCATGGCGAGGCTCAAGTCCACGGTACTTACCATCTCTTCCATGTCCAGAGCCATACAGTCCACGCAACTCAGCCAGATATTGTGTCAAAGCAGCAAGATTATGCAAAATTAGCCGAATATTTTTTGATCCTTTAGCTTCTTCCGGTATGCCTTGCGGAACAAGTTGAAGTTCTTTAGCAAGCTGCTTAGTAAGTTCTGGAAGATCCATTTTGCGAGATATGTCTACCCCTCGTTTTGAGAGTATAGTTTTACAACATGTTTCTAGCAAATCTTTGGCGGTCCCTATTGCTAATGCAGGATCTCGATCAACAGAATTTTCGAGTCTTTCAATCTCCTTTTTCATCCAACCTGCATCTAATGCATCAGCAACTGTACGAGCACGAGATCCTGAACGACCACCTAATGCTGAAAGACGACTTGCCACGAATCTTGATCTTCCAGCAATTTTTTCTTCTTCAACTAAACACCAACCATCTAGACGGAGCCGCTCATTGAATAATCTAACAAGCTTTAAAGTTTCGTTCCTCTCTGGTCTGACAACAGGATGCACTGTTTCACATATGAAGCGAAGAAAAATGTCATAATGACCGCTGAGCAGCTCAAAACGCTGATCGTCGTAAATCCAACTATCCTCCCAATCTTCAGGATTATTTACACGATGTTGCCAAATGTCTCCTGCTGCATCTTTAAATCGCGGATCGTGAGACGGAAGCGATTCCAAATCGTAAATTCTTTGTAAAAATTCTACTTCTTCAAGACAACCGCTCCATGAGATTCTCTCTAGTTTTAGCAGATCAATAATATCTTGTCTGATTGTACGACTTATACCCCCGCTACTTTTACGCCATTCAGATCGCGCTTTTACCTTTGGACTTATTTTTATGTTGTACCAATCACTAGTAAATTGTTCTAAGACGGCTTTGATTCGATTTTGAATTTGCTCTTCTATTACCTCACGATTGCTACCCATGCGCGCATAATCAGCAGGATCGACCAACAAATATGCAGTATATATAGTCGTGCCGCCATTCCAATTGTCATACCCTGTTTCTTCAATTTTTAAGCTTGATTTACGCAATAGATCAACAGCCGCGCTCATTCCCTCAGCGTCCAACATTTCAGCTACTGTTGCTAAGTAGTCATCAAAACATTCTGTGATATCGTCCATATTTCAGCTCCTGAAACGCAGAACTTTGTAACTTTCCAATGTTCAATTGTTAAGTGAAAATAGCTTCTAATCCTACCTCCACCCCCGGCGGATCGAGCCTCAACTCCCCGCCCGTCACGATGCTCGTCCGTATCCTCCCCCCATCCTCCCGCGCGTGATGGATCACGGCGCGGGTGTCGGTCTTGACGATCAGGTAGTGCCGGAGCGTCTTCAGCTTGAAGTAGCCTTCGAGCTTCGCCCCGCTGTCGCGCGCGCGCGTCGACGGCGAGAGCACCTCGACGACGATCACGGGGTCGTCGAGGTCGACCGCGTCGTCGGCGAGCGGCTCGCCGCAGCGGACGAGGGCGTCGGGCTCGTAGACGGTGGCGTCGTCGATCCGCACGGCCATGCCGTCCGGGAAGACCTCGCAGGGCAGGCCCGCCCCGGCGATCCCGTCCTCCAGGCACCGCGCGACCCGGTGCTTCACCCGCGCGTGGGCGGCGCGCTCGGGCGCCATCGCCACGACCTCCCCGGCGTCGAGCTCGTGGCGCCGCCCCGGCGGCTGCTCCATCGCCCAGGCGAGGAAGGCGTCGGCGGTCATCTTCGGCTTGGGCAGGCTCACGGGCGTTCTCCTTCCGGCGCCACGGCCCCTTGATCTTACGCCGCCCCCGCCGCCACAAGGAAGCGCCTCGACCGCCCCGTCGCCACAGCCCGAAGGGTCTTCTCCATGCTAGTCACCGTCACCGTCCTCGGCTGCGGCACCTCGGCGGGCGTGCCGCAGATCGGCTGCACGTGCCCCGTCTGCACCTCGGACGACCCCAGGAACAAGCGCCTGCGCGCCTCGATCCTGGTCGAGGCCGAGGGGCGGCGCGTCCTGGTCGACACGGGGCCGGACCTGCGCGAGCAGTGCCTGCGCGCCGGGATCGGCGCCATCGACGCGCTGTTCTACACCCACGCCCACGCCGACCACATCCACGGCCTCGACGACCTCCGCCAGATCAACAACGTGATCGGCAGGCCGATCCCGACCTACCTGCACGGCAGCGTCCTGGAGCGCATCCGTGCCCGCTTCCCCTACGCCTTCGAGGGGGGGCAGAGCGGCTTCGGCTTCTGGCGCCCCGACCTCGCCCCCCATACCTTCGACGGCCCGGTCGAGATCGCCGGCCTCCCCTTCGTCCCCTTCCGCCAGAAGCACGGCCGCGGCGAGAGCTGGGGCTTCCGCCTCGGCCCCTTCGGCTACGCGACCGACACGGACGGCCTCGACGACGCCGCCCTGTCCCTCCTCGAAGGCGTCGACGTCTGGATCGTCGACGCGCTCCGCGACAGGCCCCACCCCTCCCACGCCCACCTCGACCGCGCCCTCGCCTGGATCGAGCGGGTGAAGCCCCGCCTCGCCTACCTCACCCACATGAACCACGAGGTCGACTACGCCGACTGGACGGCCCGCCTGCCCAACGGCGTCGCCCCCGCCCACGACGGGCTGGTGGTCGTGGCGGAGGGGTGATGGCGGGGGCGCTGGCGTTCGTCGACAGGTGGCATCTGGGTGATCTGGCGAGCATCGTTGGGCTGGCCATCGCCCTCGTCGGCTTCGGCGCGACGATCTGGAACACACTGAAGGCGAAGCGCGCGGCGGAGGCGGCGGAGGTCGCCGTCCGGCAGACGCGCGAGGAGATGGCGAGGCTCTACGCGACCGTGGATCTCGCCGGCCTGATCGAGCGCGTTGATAGCCTGAAGACGAGCCATCGGGCGGGAGAATGGGCCTCCGTGTCGGTGCAGTACGGCCTGCTCCGACGCGAGTTGATCAAGCTGCACGCGCGCACGACGATCCTCTCGGAAGGACAGCAAAAGGTGCTTCAGGGAACGATCCAACTGTTGAACCTTCTGGAAGAACGGGCGGAGCGGACGCTTGCAAGCGGGATCATTCTGGACGATGTTGTAGAACTGAACAAGCGCATCACCCGCCAACTCAACAGGTTGGACCAAGTGCTGCACGAGTTGGCCGCGCCACGAGGCGGAGAGTGATCGTGTCCGAAAAAATGCTGACCCTGGCAAAGCGTCTCTTGGAAAAGACCCGTTCAAAGCAGATTGATTGGGAGGAAGGCTTTACGGATCAGTATGAGACGCACTTGCCTAATTTCTCTGTTAGGATAGCTCATCAGGGACCAGGAATTTATAAATTGACAGTATATAATAATGCAGGCAAGCTTGTTGAAAGCATCGTTGGCAACGCGCATTTTGAGAAGCGTGATACATATGAAAAATACTTAAAAAGAGAAGATTTGATTGAAGAAGATGATAAATATGACCTGCTCAAGGAAATCTATGTTCTTGCAGAGAAAAGCGTAATAAATGTTGAAAAGAGCCTCGAGGATTTGCTAGAGGAACTCGGCTAACCATCCCCCGCCAGCGTCTCCAGCCGCTTCTGGAGAAACGCCAGCACCGCCGCCTCCTCCGGCTCCAGCCCCTCGATCTCCCCCTTGAGCACCGCCTCGACCTCGGCCTTGAGCATCTCGACCAGCGTGCCGTCCAGGTAGGCGCTCAGGATCTCGGGGTGGATGTACGCCTTGCGGCAGACGGTGGGGGTGTTGCCGAGGCGGCGGGCGACGCGCTCCACGGCGTGGCGGACGTTGCGCTTCGCGGCCGTCTCGTTGTCGAAGGTCTCGAACTCGCTAAGGGCGAGCGCGGCGAGCACCGTGCCGGCCCAGGTGCGGAAGTCCTTGGCCGTGAAGTGGTCGCCCGCGATCTCGGCCAAGTAGGCGTTGACCTCGGCGGAGTCGACGCGGCGGCGCCCCCCCTCCTCGTCGAGGTACTGGAACAGGTCCTGCCCCGGCAACTCCTGGATCCGCTTCACGGCCTTGGCGACCCGCCTGTCCCGGATCTCGACCTCGTGCGCCTGCCCCGACTTGCCGACGAAGGAAAAGCGCATGGACGCCCCGTCCAGGGTGAGGTGGCGGCGCTTCAGGGTCGTCAGCCCGTAGTGCCTGTTGGCGCGGGCGTACTCGTCGTTGCCGACCCGGATCAGGGTGGTTTCAAGGAGGCGGACGATCGTCGCCAGCACCTTGCGCTCGTCGAGCCGGGGCCGCGCCATGTCCTTCAGCACGGCGGCCCGCATCCCCGGCAGCGCCCTGCCGAAGGCGAGCACGTGCTCGAACTTCGCCTCTTCCCGGAGCGCGGTCCAGTCGTCGTGGTAGCGATACTGCTTGCGCCCCCGCTCGTCGCGGCCCGTCGCCTGTAGGTGGCCCTTGGGGTTCGGGCAGATCCAAACGTCGGTGTAGGCGGGCGGGATCGCGAGCCCGTCCAGGCGCTTGCGCTCGGCCGGATCGGCGATCAGGCTCCCGTCCGGGGCGTAATACGAGAACCCCTTGCCGCGCCGCTTGCGCGTGATGCCGGGCGTCTCGTCGCTTACGTAGCGCAGGCCGGCGGCCTTCGCCTCTCGCCTCGGATCCGTATCGGCCAGCATCATGCCCCCGCAGCAGCCCACGCCCGGAGGCCATAAGGGATAAGGTGGCGATGCGGTTCCACCGCCGGTACACGCCCCGCGCCAGCGGGCGCGAGGCGTAATCTTAACCCTCGTTGCGCGCCTGGTAGAGCGCGATCCCGCGCAGCAGATCGACGGCGCGGGCGAGCTGGTAATCCTCGCCCTCGGGCACCGGGGCGTTGGCGTCCTGTTTCTGGACGGCGTCGAGGTCCTTGTTGATGAGGGCCGGAGCGTCGGGGTTGGTCGGCGCCGCGGCGTCGGCCGGCGCCTCCTGGTCGTTCTTGAGGCGGCCGCGCAGGTCGGCCTCGCGCCGGTCGGGCTCGTCGTCGAGGGGGTCGAGCTTCGCTTGGTGGACCTCGATGTCGGGGGTGATCCCCTTCGCCTGGATCGAGGTGCCGGATGGGGTGTAGTAGCGGGCGGTGGTGAGCCGGATCGCGGCTTGGCTGTCGACGGGCATGATCGTCTGCACCGACCCCTTGCCGAACGACTGGGTCCCCATGACGATCGCCCGGCGGTGGTCCTGGAGCGCGCCGGCGACGATCTCGGAGGCCGAGGCCGAGCCGCCGTTGATGAGGACGACGATCGGCAGGCCGTCGACGACGTCGCCCGGCCTCGCGTTGTAGCGCTGGATGCTGTCTTCCCGCCGCCCGCGCGTCGAGACGATCTCGCCCTGGTCGAGAAAGGCGTCGCTCACCGCGACCGCCTGATCGAGGAGCCCACCCGGGTTGTTGCGGAGATCAAGGACGAGGCCGCGCATCTTGCCCTTGAGGTCGCCCTTGATCTTCTCGATCCCGTCGCGCATCGCGCTGTTCGTCTGCTCGTTGAAGCTCGTCACCCGCACGTAGCCCACGTCGTCCGCCTCGACGCGCGCCTTGACCGGTGAGATCTTGATGACGGCGCGGCTCAGGGTGACGTCGATGGGATCCTGCTTGTTCTGCCGCAGGACGCGCAGATCGATCTTGGAGTCGACCGGACCCCGCATCTTCTCGACGGCCTCGTTGAGGGTGAGGCCCAGCACCGCCTCGCCGTCGATGTGGGTGATGAGGTCGCCGGACTGGATCCCGGCCTTGGAGGCAGGGGTGTCGTCGATCGGCGAGACCACCTTGATGAGGCCGTTCTCCATCGTGACCTCGATGCCAAGGCCGCCGAACTCGCCCTTGGTCTGCACCTGCATGTCGTGCAGCTTGGAGGTGTCGAGGTAGCTGCTGTGCGGGTCGAGCGAGGTGAGCATCCCGTTGATCGCGCTCTCGATCAGCTGCTTGTCGCTGACCTCCTCGACGTACTCGTTGCGGACCCGCTCGAAGACCTCGCCGAACAGCTTCAGGTTGCGGAAGGTGTCGCTCGAGTTCGACTGCGCCCAGGCGCCGCCCCCCGAGCAGGCGCTGCTCACGCCGACGAGCAGGGCGAGGCTCGCCGCCCTTGCGATACGACAGCACATCTTCGGCATCAGCCACGCACCTTGTCTTGTCCAGAAGCCAGCCAGGGGAGAGGATTGATCGGCGACCCGCGATGCCGAAGCTCCAGGTAGAGCTGCGAGCCGAGGCCGCTTCCCTCCCGCAGCCGGCCGACGACTTGGCCGGCTTCGACCGTGTCGCCTTTTTCGACGAGGAGGGAAGACATTCCGGTAAGCAAGCTATGATATTCGTTGCCGTGATCAATGATCAAGAGCAGACCGAACTGCCGAAACGGCCCCGCGAACGCGACCCGCCCCGTGCGCGGCGCCCGCACGGGCGCGTCGGCGGCGGCCTCTATGCGGATGCCCCGGTCGGCGCGGCCCTTGTCCCCCGATTCACCGAAGCGCTCGACGATGGCGCCGTCGACCGGTAGGACGAAGGTGCCGGCCACCCCCGGCGCCGCATCGGCGACCCCGCGGTTGGCGCGGCGCAGGGACACCGGCAGGAGCGGCCGTTCCACCGGCACCATCGCCATCGGAGTGTCGATCGGCGGCAGGGGGCGGAGCAGGCTCGACGCGGCGAGGCGGGCGGCGGGCGGCACGGGTGCCGTGAGGATCAAGCCCGCCGCCTGCCGAAAGCGCCGGGTCTCGTCGCGCAGGCCGGTCAGCCACGCCGCGGCACCCCCTCGGCGGCGCTGCGCCTCCAGGGCGAGGGCGGCGGTGTCGGCAACGGCGGCATCGGCGGCTTCGAGCGCCCTCGTGTTCGCAAGGCGCTCCGCTTGCGCGTCGTTCAGCCTCGCCTGGGCGCCCTCGAGCGCGGCTTCGGCGGCGGCTTCGTCGTCGACGGCTTCGCTCCCCGCCATTTCGGCCTCGGCGAGGCCGCTGACGAGCGAGCGGGTGTAGGCGCGGAGCTGGGCCGCCCGCCTCGGATCGGCGCCTTCCTGGCGGCCAAAGCTCACGGTCTCGGCCATCAGCGCCTTCAGGTCGGTCTCTAGCCGGGCCATCGTCTGACGGCGCTCCGCCAGCCGATCCCTCGCGGCGCCAAGCGCGATGGCGCGCGCCCGCGCCTCGGCGTCGGCGGCGCGAAAGGCGTTATCGGCCGCCTCGCCCCGCAGGCGCTGTCGGTCGCGTCCCGCGCGCGCCACGTCGAGCCGGGTCCGCAGCCTTGCGAGCGCGTCGCTTCGGGCCTCCAGGACGGACGCCGCAAAGGCGACCCGACCCTCGAAGCGCGCCGCCACGTCGTCGACTGCCCGGACCCCCGCGGCGGCGTCGGACGCCGCACCGGCGATGAGGGCGAAGAGCGCCAGGAGAACGGGGAAAGGGGCTCGGCCCAGCCTCACGGGCGCACGACCAGGCTCTTGCCGGTCATGGCGGCGGGCTGGTGGAGGCCGAGGAGGTCGAGGAGGCTGGGCGCTATGTCGGCGAGGACGCCGCCGTCTCGCAGCGTCGCCCCTTTCGGCCCGTCGACCAGGATGCAGGGAACGGGGTTCAGCGTGTGCGCCGTGTGCGGCTTACCGGTGTCAGGGTCGCGCATCGTCTCGCAATTGCCGTGGTCGGCGGTGACGATGAGGCTGCCGCCCTTCGCGCGGACGGCATCGACGAGGCGGCCAAGGCAGGAATCCACCGTCTCGACCGCCCGGATCGCGGCGTCCAGCTTGCCGGTGTGGCCGACCATGTCGGGGTTGGCGAAGT
>JAGRGG010000121.1 GCA_020445645.1 Geminicoccaceae bacterium
GATGGACGCCTTCCTGTTCGACGCGGACGAACCCGACGCCCCCGAGGGAAAGCCGCGCCTGCCGTCGCTGGCGTCGCTGCCGCGCTACCGCCGGCAGGTGGCGCGCGAGATGGAAGAAGCGGGGGGGAACCTGCGCGGGCTGATCGACGGGCGGCCGGGCCGCGCGGGCGGCACGGACGAACCCCAGGCGTGGGAAGAGGGCGCGGACGAGGGCGAGGCATGGGACGAAGACGACGCCGCCGACCTTTGCACGGACGAACCCGAGCCCGACGCGGCGCCGCGCGCGGCGCTGCCCGGCCTCGTCTTCTCCGACCCGCGCACCGACCTCGTCGGCTGGTGCCGGGCGAAGCGGAAGGAGATGGAGGCCCGGTTCGAGGCCGGCGAGCGGGGGTGAGCGGATGGTACGGACGAACCCGAGGCGGGCACCGATGGTGTTCCCGCCACCCTGGACCCCCCGATCGAGGCGGGGGTGACAAGGGGGGGTTGGAGCGCTGGCGATACCCACCACCCGGTGTCACCCCCGACTCGATCGGGGTCCAGGGTAGAAGAGAAAAGCCCTTGCGCGCACCGACCCGAAACCTTCTTCCTTCAATAAGCAGAAAAAGGAAAAAGGTCCCGCGCCGGCGGACGTGAAGCGTGTCTCCTTTACCGCGCCATCTCCGCGCGAAGCGCCATCAGCCCCTCCCGGTAGGTGGGGAACAGCAGCCGCACGCCGAGTTCGGCCTTGATGCGGTCGTTCCGCACGCGGCGGTTGTCCTTGTAGAAGGTGCGCGCCATCGGCGAGAGGTCGGCCGTCGCGTAGGGCCGTTCCGGGGGCGGGGCCACGCCGAGGAGGTCGGCGGCGTAGGCGACCACGTCCTGCGGCGGCGCCGCCTCGTCGTCGCAGACGTTGTAGACCCGGCCGGGGTTCGGCCTTGCGATCGAGGCTTCGAGGACGGTGGCGATGTCCTCGACGTGGATGCGGGAGAACACCTGCCCCGGCTTGACGATCCGCCGCGCCGTGCCGTCCTTCAGGTTGTCGAGCGCGCTGCGGCCGGGGCCGTAGATGCCGGCAAGCCGAAAGACGTGGACCGGCAGCCCGCTCGCCCGCCACGCCGCCTCGGCCGCCGCACGGCGCCTCGCGCGCTCCAGGGTTGGTGCGGGCGCGTCGTCCTCCCCGACCCAGTCCCCGCCCCGGTCGCCGTAGACCGCCGTGGTGCCGAGGTAGCCGACCCAGGCGAGGCCGTCGCCGAGTGCCCGCAGGTCGTCCCCGTGGCGGTCGAGCACGGGGTCGCCCTCAGGATCGGGCGGCACCGAATGGAGCACGTGGGTGACGCCCGCGAGCGCCTTCGCCGGATGGTCGAGCGGCCGGTCGCGGCCGAAGAGGAACGGAAGGAAACCCGCGTCCTCGAGGCCCGCGAGCCTCGCCCGATCCCGCGTCGTCCCCCGCACCTCCCACCCCTCGGCCTTGAGCCGCCGGGCGAGGAACCCCGCCGTGTAGCCGAGCCCGAAGCAGAACAGGACGCTCATCCGCCGTCTCCCGGAAGCCGCCCGACCGCCCACCCCGCCGCCTCGGCGACGACGGGATCGGGATCGCCCAGATGCGCCCGCGCCGCGCCTGCGAGCGCCCGCTCGCCGCTGTTGCCGATGGCGATCAGGACGTTGCGCCGCAGCCGCTTGAGCCCGATCCGCCTTACCGGCGTGCCCCGAAACCGCGCGGCGAACCCCGCCTCGTCGAGGGCCGCCAGCTCCGCCAAGGGCGGCGCTTCCGCCTCCTCGCGCGCCTGCAGCCTGACCTCCGTCGCGGCGTGCGCGAACTTGTTCCAGGGGCAGACGGCGAGGCAGTCGTCGCAGCCGTAGACCCGGTTGCCGATGGCCTCCCGAAATTCCTCCGGGATCGCCCCCTCGTGCTCGATCGTCAGATAGGCGATGCAGCGCCTGGGATCGAGCGCGTAGGGCCGCGTGATCGCCCCCGTCGGGCAGGCCGCGACGCAGCGGCGGCAGCCGCCGCAGTGGTCTCCCTCCGCCGGGTCCGCCTCGATCTCCGCCGTCGTCAGGATCGTGCCCAGGAACAGCCAGGAGCCGTGCCGCCGGGAGACCAGGTTCGTGTGCTTGCCCTGCCAGCCGAGCCCCGCCCGCTGCGCCAGCGGCTTTTCCAGGAGCGGCGCCGTGTCGACGAACACCTTCACCTCCGCCCCCGTCCGCCGGTGCAGCAGCCCCGCCACCTCCTTGAGCCGCCCCTTCATCACCTCGTGGTAGTCCCGCCCCCTGGCGTAGACCGAGACGTACCCCGCCGTCCGCCGCGCGAGCCCCGGCAGGGGATCGGCCTTGGGGCCGTAGTTCATGCCGAGCACCAACGCCGTGCGCGCCTCCGGCCACATCCCCCGCGGCGACGCCCGCCGCTCCGGCGCCCGCGCCAGCCAGTCCATCGTCCCGGCCCGCCCCTCATCGACGAAGCGCCGGTAGGCGAGGCTTCGCGCGGGTGCGATCTCGGCCGGCGCGATCCGCAGGTCGGCAAAGCCGAGCCGCAGCGCCCGCGCCCGCAGTTCTTCACGAAGGGAGGGGGTGGCCACTCGTACCTTCCGACACCGAGGTTTTCGTTCCTGCAACCGGAACCGCCGCGTCCGGCCGCACCCGCAACTCGCCCCTGGCCTGCCGGACGACCTGCGCCGCACCCCATAGCGCGAGCGTCGCCATGACGGCGGCGACGACGATGTCCGGCCAGCCGGTGCCTGTGCCGAACACGCCGAGTGCTGCGAGCAGCACGGCGACGTTGCCGATGGCGTCGTTGCGCGAGCAGATCCAGACCGAGCGCATGTTGGCGTCTCCGGCCCGGTAGCGGTACAGCAGCAGGGCGGACACGACGTTGGCGAGCAGTGCCAGCACGCCGACGATGCCCATGACGTGCGCCTCGGGCACGGTCGCCATGAAGGCGTGCCAGATCGTGCTCCCGGCCACCCAGAGGCCGAGGACGCCCATGCTGACGCCCTTGGCGAGCGCCGCCCGCGCCCGCCACGCGAGGGCGAGGCCGAGAACCGACAGGCTGATGCCGTAGTTGGCGGCGTCGGCCAGGAAGTCGAGCGCGTCGGCCTGCAACGACGCTGATCCGGCGGCGAGGCCTGCCACCAGTTCCGCCAGGAACATGGCCGCGTTGATGCCGAGCGCCACCCACAGCACCCCGCGGTAACGGGCGTCTTGGGCAGGAGCCTTGCAGTGGTCGTCGCAGCAGCGGGCGCTCATGAGGGACCTCGTGGTGGAATGTCTCCGTTCCTGCCAAGGTGGACCCTATAGCCGCTATAAGGTCAAGGGATGCGCGACGACACGTTGAGCATAGGCCGATTGGCAAAGGCGACGGACGTCAAGGCGGCGACGACTTGCTACCACGGGGGGATCGGGCTCCTGCCGCAAACCGGGATTCACGCTGGGGCAGGTGCACGATCTGCTCGAATTGGCGGAAGAGCGCGAGCGTGACTGCCGCGCGGTGGATCGGCTCGCGCGGCTGGCGGAAGAGTTGCGGCGGCTCGGCAGTCAATGTCAGGGAGGCACCGTCGCCGAGTGCCGCATCATCGAGGCCCCGTCATTCCGACAAGGGCCAGAGGCCCTTGCCCCGGACCATCGCGTCGCATCCGAGCCGGCGTGTGAAGCCCCATCCATGCCTCAAAAATCCGGATCGTCGTAATGCAGCGGCGGCTTGATCCCCGTCAGCCGGTCGGCGAGCAGCGGACGGAAGGCGGGGCGGGACTTCATCTTGGCGTACCAGTCGCGGGCGCCGTCGAACCCCTTCCAGGGCACGACGTCCAGGTAGTCGAGCACCGAGAGGTGGGAGGCGGCCGCGATGTCCGCCATCGTCATGTCGTCCCCCGAGAGCCAGCGGCGCCCCTCGTAGAGGTACTCGACGTAGCCCAGGTGCTCGCGCAGGTTCGCCGTCCCCCAGCGCAGCGCCTCCGAGTTCGGCCCTCCGACCCGCTTCAAGCGGCGCATCAGCTTCTCGCCCCAGAGGAGGTCCGTAACCTCGCGGCGGAACTTCACGTCGAACCACGCGACGAGGCGCCGCGTCTCGTTGCGCTGCTCCAGGCTCTTGCCGAACAGCGTCTGCCCCGGATAGCCCTCCTCCAGGTACTCGACGATCGCGTTGCTGTCGGCGACGACGAGCCCGTCGTCCTCCAGGACCGGCACCTCCCCCGCGTCGTTGAGCTTCTGGAACCCCTCGTCCTCCCAGGGCGTCGCCTCGATCAGCTCCGCCGCCAGCCCCCGCTCGCGCAGCGCCACCCGCACCTTGCGCGAGAAGGGGCATAGGGGGTGGTGGTGCAGCTTCAGCATGACGGCCCGATCTTGCCGGCGAGTAAGAGGGCGCCCATTGAACGGGCGAAGGCGCAACAAAGCGCACCGAGGGTGCCGGCGCAAGGGTCGGTGGTTCTCTCACCCCCGGTGCGCGAGGCCCTTCTTGAATCGCTCGACGACCGTCCTGGCCTCGGCGCTAGTCGTTGGCGCGGCCGCGATGATATCGAGGCGTGCCAGCAGGCGCTCCGGGTTCATGACCCGTTCCAGTTCAGCCCGGTTCACACGCGGCAAGGCCCGTGGAACGCGATCGCCCGAACCGTGGGCATGTACCACCCCCGTCGTGGCCTTGGCGAGGCGAAGGGCGTCCTCGTCCGAGTCGAGGAGCCCGTCGGTCCAGGCGCGGACGACGTCCGACCCCGAAACGTCCGCCCAGACGAGCGCGAGAAAATGCAGCTTGGGATGCCGGACGAGCGAGCCGTCCCGGGCCGCTTCGGCGAGGCGTTCCCCGAGTCGGCCTTCCAGCACGACGACTTCGTCCGGATCGAGCAGCCGGTCCTCGGCCGGTTCGGAAGCGTCGTTCACATGCCGCCCGTGCTGCCTGGAAAGGCTTATGACGGTGTAAGCAATCGTTGCAAGGGAAGGGGATGCTTCGACCGCTTCCCGCAACACCGAAGCCCGCGTTTCCGGCACCATCTTGCCGAGCAGGGTTTCGATCAGCCACTGGATCTGCCACATCGTTGGAACAGCGAACGCATTCGCGTCGTCGTCCGCAGGATTCAAGAAACGGTCGCCGGCGTACAGGATCCCCCTCAAGACTCTCTTGGCCGTATCGGCTGCCATCCCGTCGGCTTGAATCCGCAGTTCCTCAAGAAGCACCGCCGCCCGCGTTCCGCCCGAACGTCTTTCCTGCCGGGCCAAGCGTTCGACCGTGCCGGCGACGGCTTCGTGATCGTCCAGCCGCTCAAGGAAAGCCGCAAGCTCCGCTCGCGTCAGGGTCTCCTCGCTGACCCCGTAGGTGAAATAGGATGGAAAATGCTCCGGGCTGCACAGGCGCCGCTCACGAGTCCATCGAGAGAAAGACTCCGAAGAGTAGCTTCGCCTGCTCCATGAATTCTCCAGGCGCGGGAAGAGTCGCTGAAGGGCAGCCTTAATATGCTCTTGTTGCTCATCATCGACATAGGCGGTGAGCTTTTCGCCGAACTTGGCCTCCTCGTCGGGGAAGCTCCTGTCGGCATCGCCCGTCAGTGTCTCCTGGTTGTGACGGATCAGCGCGTGCAGCCGCGGCTCGAACAGGCGTAGGGTCTCGACGGCGACGAAATCCGGCACGTCGACCTCGCCCTTGAGGACGGGCCACGTCACGCTCAGGGCGTTGAGGAGGCGCCCTACGTCGCGCGGCGTGCGCAGCCAGGGTTCGATAGCGTCCACGTAGACGTTCCACCAGCGCGTCGGGTCGGGCAGGTCGACGGCGCCCAGCGTCGCGCCCAGCCCGTCCAGGAACAGCCGCCGCAGGTCGACGAGATGGATCGGCGGCAGGTCGAAGGAAGCCTGGACGATCTTCTCCAGCCACTGCGGGCCGTTCGGATCGGAAGGCTGTTCGAGGGCGCGTTCGGCGATGGCCCGGTCGAAGACCAGCAGGTAAACGACGTTCGGAAGATCGGCGACCGACTTGACGAGCCGGAAGATCTGCCGGGCCTCGTCGGCGGGCAGGCGATCCACGTCGTCGATGATCACGAGGATACGCTTTTTCTGCTCGCGCAGAGCCTTTCGCAACCGATCCCGCTCCTCGTGCAGGCTGAGATCATCGTCGATGGCCCCGCCCGCGAGGGCGACGGCCTCGCCTAGAACCGTTCTCGCCAGATCGCCGGCGGGGACGAGGCTGAGCACGGCGGACACGAGCCCCTGGGCACCGCTCACCCGCTTGGCGAACCTTTTGAACCCTTCCCGAACGTTGCTGGAAACCTTCTCGCCGAGCGCCGCGGAGACTTCGGCGAAGAAGGCGCTCGTCAGGTCCCGCTGCTCGGAGAACCACCAGGGATTGAAGCGGACGACGATTGTCTTTTCTTCTTCCCCTGCGCTCCGCTGCCGCTCTTCAAGGGCGTCCACCGCCATGTTTACGGCGCTGGTCTTGCCGCTGCCCCACGGGCCGTGGACGGCGAAGACGATCCCGCCTGTCGTGTTCAACGACGCGATGCTGCCGGCGACGGCGCGCGCGAAGTTCGCGTAGCCAAGCCTGTCGTCGACAAGCCTGTCTTTCGGCTGGTCGCTGCCGAGGGGGCGAAGTTCGGTCACTGTAGAGCCTGTTCCTTGAAGGCCGTCCTGAAAGGATTGAACGGCTGAGGAATAGCATGACCTCTAGGGCATCGTTCAGTTCAGCTTAGGCGAACGACACGGATTTCAGCCGCTCGTCGGCAGCATAGCCGTGAAGGGACTCCGTCACGAAGCGGATCCGACGGACGGGCAAGGGCAGCCTGCGGCGCCGCACCTGCCGGTGCCGCGACGATCAAGACGGCGACAGCGCCAGCGTTGCGGGAAACGGTTTTCCTCCGCGTCGCAGCCGTCGTAAACCTCAACCCGACATATTACTCGATTCCAGGGATTCAAGACAACCCTTAGGGAGGTTGGGTAGTGACTCAGTCTGGCTCTATCGCACAGAAAATCCTTTGAAAGATTAGCGGTTCGCTACGCCGAAAATTTCAAACTGAGTCACTACCGGAGGTTGACCCGGGCGGCAGGGCCAACCTCCAACAGAATAGAAAAAAGAGGAAAAGGCCGCGCGCCAGCGCACGCGAAGCGTCTCGCTTTCCAAGCACGCCCTACGACGCGACGGCCATCCGCTCTTCGTTCTTCACCACCGAACTGTCGCTCTCCGGATCCTTCAGCACGTAGCCTCGGCCCCAGACGGTCTCGATGTAGTGGAAGCCGCCCGTGACGGCCGCGACCTTCTTGCGCAGCTTGCAGATGAAGACGTC
>JAGRGG010000122.1 GCA_020445645.1 Geminicoccaceae bacterium
ACGTCCGGACAACGGATGAAAAAAGTGAGAAAAGCCCCGCGCCGCGGACGCGAAGCGTATAGAATCCTATGCCCGAGTTCGGCTTCTATCACCTCACCCGTTCCACCCTGGAAGAGGCGCTGTTCCGTCTTCTTCAAAAGGCGCTGGACTCGTCGTTGCGAGCCGTGGTCCGCACGCCTTCGGACCTGCGGCTCGACCAGATCGACCGCGCGCTTTGGACGACCGGCAAGGACAGCTTCCTGCCCCACGGCACGATGCGCGACGGCGACCCCGACCGGCAGCCGGTCTACCTGACGACGGGGCTTGAGACGCCGAACGGGGCGACGCTCCTGGTCCTCCTCGACGATGCCCCCGCCGACGACGCCCATGCTTTCGCCCGCGTCGTCGAGTTGTTCGACGGCCGCGATCCCGAGGCGCTGGCGCAGGCCCGCCAACGCTGGCGCTGGGTCGGCAGCCAAGGCTTCGAGCGCGTCTACTGGCAGCAGGACCCGGCCGGGCGCTGGCGCCGCGCCGGGGCGTGAGGGCTGGCCGAACCGCGCCGCCCCCCGCTATAAGGCCCGCGACCCTTCGAGAGGCGGCCCGGCGCCGCCCTTTTCATCCCACGGGAGACCCCCTCATGGCCACCGAGCGCACCTTCTCGATTATCAAGCCCGACGCCACCCGCCGTAACCTGACGGGCGCCATCAACCAGCGCTTCGAGGAGGCGGGCCTGCGCATCGTCGCGCAGAAGCGCCTGCACCTCTCGCAGGCCCAGGCCGAGGCGTTCTACGCCGTCCATAAAGAACGCCCCTTCTACCGCTCCCTCGTCGACTTCATGACCTCTGGCCCCGTCGTCGTCCAGGTCCTGGAGGGCGAGGGCGCCGTCATGAAAAACCGCGAGGTCATGGGCGCCACCGACCCCGCCAAGGCAGACGCCGGCACGATCCGAAAGGACTTCGCCGAGAGCATCGAGGCGAACTCGGTGCACGGCTCCGACGCGCCGGAGACGGCGGCCCAGGAGATTTCCTTTTTCTTCGCGGGGACCGAGATCGTCGGGTAAAGGGCGCGGCTCAGTACCCTCACCCCAACCCTCTCCCGGGAGAGGGTTGGGGTGAGGGTGTTCAGGTCCATCTTGAGCCTTAAAATTAATTTTGCACCTAGCCCAAGGCTTATATGACTTCTAAATTGTAAGGGGGCGTTGGAGCATGAGCTGCAACTTCCGTTCATAAAACTTGTCTTGGTGTTCCGTCAGTGACCTCTGCTTCTCCAATGCCATGGCTTTATGTCCGTCAACGTTTTCAAAAAATGGTTAAAAATATTAATATTACTGAAGATCAAACAGAAGATGGAAAAATGAAGTACAGAGGTGTCGTCGCTGCTCTTAATAGAGCATATTGGGGAGGAAATCATCATTCTGCAAATAGTATATTAATCGGTTCATGGGGCAAAGACACGCAAGTTAGGCCACCGCGAGACATTGATTTGCTTTTTGTGCCTCCTATTGATATTTATTATCTATTTAATCAAAGATTAGGAAACAAACAATCGCAGCTTTTACAAGATGTTGCTAATGCGCTACGTAGTACATACACACAAACAACAATACGAGGAGACGGACAAGTTGTAGTTGTTAAATTTGATTCCTATAGTATTAAAGTTGCTCCTGCTTTTTACAGGCAAGCTGGAGGCTTTGTGATATGTGATAATAATAATGGTGGTTTTTGGAAGAATGTTGATCCTTTATCAGAAATAACAAACCTTGAAGAATTTGATAATAGGTACCATGGGAATGTCAAAAAGCTTGTGCGCATACTCAAACAATGGCAGAGGCATTGTGATGTTCCAATAAAATCTTTTCATCTTGAAGCCCTAATCAAGGAATTTTTACCTTTAAAATCTTATGGAGAGAAAGATGAATTTTGGTTTGACTGGCTAGTACGCGATGCGTTTGCGCACATGATTAATCGTTTTGGCGGCGGTTTCTGGATGCCTGGATGCATAGCAGAATGGATACAGCTTGATAATGATTGGTTAAGTAAAGCACAGACAGCCTACCAATGCGCTCTAAAAGCATGTGAATATGAAAGAGACAACAAAAATATTTTGGCAGGTTTAGAATGGCAGAAGATTTTCGGAAAAGTGATCCCTGCGTTTCCGATATAAACGTTGCGCGGAATGCTCTCATATTAGAATGTCAACACGAGATGCAAAGCTCCCTTACACATCAACTACATTTTATGTATGGCTTAGGTTTATTAAAATTTTTCGTGCTGCTCTTTGGCTTTTTGGTGCAATTGGTAGTATCATATCGGCTAGCAGTATTATAGGCGGCGGTGTAGGTTATCCTTTCATTATGGGTGGTCTTGCTTTTGCTGGAGTGCTTATGCCTGGAATTGTCAAAGCATTGCAACTTGACACTATGATAAATGAATATGCGGTAACAGCGGGCTTATTTAAAGAGCTTCAAGGTGAGTTCCGTCGGCTTGCAAATGTTTGGTCAAACAAGCCTTTCCCCGAATTTGAAGCAGAAACTCGAAAAATCATAGAAGCAATGAATAAAGCTCGTGTCCTCTCGCTGACTCCCCCAGAATGGTGTTTTCGTTTAGCTCGCAAGAAAATCAAGAATGGTGACTATAACAAAGATGAGTAGTTTTAGAGTAAATTCGGTGATACGATATAAAAACTGGGCTCCAAGCCCTTGAGAGCTTTCGTACCGGATCGATCCGATTCCGAATCAAGTAAGGTACGCAAGCAAAGCGTTTCGACATGGGTGCAACGGAATATAGGTCCGAAAACCATTCCATGCTAGAATGTTCAGTCCTAAGAACGCTTCGACTCGTACCGCTGTCTCACATTTATACAAATTACCAAACGAACCCAAGAAGCCAAATTTTCCTTAAAAATCAAAGCTCTAATAGCTACCTATCCACCAGCAGCCGCCCCCTCTCGGCCCCCGCGACCCGCTCCCCATCGATCCTGACCGCGCCCCGCGCCAGCAGGTCCAGCGCCAGCGGGTAGCAACGGTGCTCCATCGCCAGCACCCGCGCCGCGAGCGTCGCGGCGTCGTCGCCTTCCCGCACCGGCACCGCCCCCTGCACCAGGATCGGCCCGTCGTCCAGGGCCGGGCGGACGAGGTGGACGGTGCAGCCGTGCAGGCGGACGCCGGTTTCGAGCGCCCGCCTGTGGGTGTCGAGGCCCTTGAAGGCGGGGAGGAGGGAAGGGTGAACGTTGAGGAGGCGGTCGTGCCACGCCTCGACGAAGCGGGGGCTCAGGATCCGCATGAAGCCGGCGAGGCAGACGAGGTCGGCGCCGTGGGCGTGGATCACCGCGTCCAGCGCGTGCTCGAACGCCTCGCGGGTGGGGTGGGCGCCCCGGTCGACGAGGCGGGCGGGGATGCCGGCGCGCTCGGCCCGCGCCAGGGCGCCGGCGCCCGGCGCGTCGGCGGCGGCGAGGACGATCCGAGCGGCGCAGCGTCCGGCGTCGCAGGCGTCGACGAGGGCTTGTAGGTTCGAGCCGCCGCCCGACGCGAGGACGGCTACGCGGACGGCCACCGTTCGCCCTCGCCGGTAAACTGTGCGCCGTCCCCGCCGACGACGATCTCTCCGACGGGCGTAGCCTCCTCACCCTTGGCCAGGAGCGCCGCCTGCACCGCCGCCACGGCGTCGGGCGCCACGACGAGGACCATGCCGACGCCGCAGTTGAAGGTGCGGGCAAGCTCGTCCCGCCCGAGCCCGCCCGCCTTGGCGAGCCAGTGGAAGAGGGGCGGGAGCGGCAGGCGCTCCAGGTCGAACCGGGCGCTCGTGCCCTGCGGCAGGACGCGGGGCGTGTTCTCCAGGAGGCCGCCGCCCGTGATGTGCGCCAGCGCCCTGACCCCGCCCGCCCGGATCGCGGCGAGGCAGGGGCGGACGTAGAGCTTGGTCGGCGCCAGGAGAGCGTCGGCAAGATCGAGCGCGGGGTCGTAGGGCGCCTTGTCGGCGAGGCCGAAATTGCCGTCCTTCAGGATCCGGCGGACGAGCGAGAAGCCGTTGCTGTGGACCCCGGAGGAGGCCAGCGCGAGGAGGGCGTCGCCCGGTTGCACCCCTTGCGGCAAAACGGCGCCCCGTTCGACGGCGCCGAGCGCGAAGCCCGCGAGGTCGAACTCGCCCGGCGGGTAGACCCCCGGCATCTCGGCGGTCTCGCCGCCGAGTAGCGCGCAGCCGCTCGCCTTGCAGGCGTCGGCGATCCCCTGGACGAGCCGCCGCCCCTGGGCGAGGTCGAGCCGGCCGGTGGCGTAGTAGTCGAGGAACAGGAGGGGCTCGGCGCCCTGGACGACGAGGTCGTTGACGCACATGGCGACCAGATCCTGCCCAAGCCCCTCCAGCCGGTCGGCCTCGCGCGCCAGCAGCAGCTTCGTGCCGACCCCGTCGGTCGCGGCGACGAGGAGGGGATCGGCGAAGCCCGCCGCCTTGAGGTCGAAGAGGCCGCCGAAGCCGCCGAGCGCGGCGTCGCCGCCCGGCCTTCGGGTCGCGGCGGCGATGGGCTTGATGAGGTCGACGAAGCGGTTGCCGCGCTCGATGCTCACCCCCGCTTGCGCGTAGGCGTCGGGCACGGGCGGTTCTTGTGTCATGGGGGGCCGTGGCGCTAGTTAGGGTTCGGCTTGCGGCAGGAGCGTAGGGGAAACGATGACCATTGCAACCGCCCGAAGGCGATCGTCCTTGTGGCGCCTCCTCTTCGTCCTCCTGGCCGCCCTCCTGGTCGATGCCGGGGGCTGGGCCGGCGGCTGGAACGGCGCGCTTGCCGCCGACGCCTACGTGATCCGCGGCATCGACGTCGACGCCACGGCGGCGGACGCCGTCTCGGCCCGTACCCAGGCGATGGACGAGGCCCAGGCCGAGGGGCTGCGCCGCCTGATGGGGGCGTTGAGCGAGGGCGGCACCGACGCCACCCTGCCGAGCCTGGAGGGGGTCGACCTCGACCGTTACGTCCGCAGCATCGACGTGGAGAAGGAGCAGGTCGCCGCCACCCGCTACGTCGCCACCCTCGCCGTCGCCTACGACCGGGACGCCGTGGATCGGCTCATGCAGGGCGCCAGGGCGCCCGTCGTCCTGCGCCCGACCCGGCCGCTCCTCGTCGTCCCGGTGGTCGAGGGGAACGCGCCTGGCGACGCCTGGGCCGCCGCGTGGCGGGCGGACGATCTCGGCCTCGGCCTCCTCGACGTCGTCGTGGCCCAGGGCGACGCCGGGATCGACGAAGCCGCGCTGCGCGACCTCGCCGCGCGCAACGGCACCGACGACGCCGTGGTCGTCGAGGCCGGCCCCCTCGATCCGAACGAGCCCGAAGGCCCCGTCGCCTACCGGCTCGTCGAGGCGACCGGCTGGCCGAAGGGGCCGATCGAGGGCCGCGCCGTCGCCGTCGACGGCGGCGACCCCTACCGCCTCGCGGCCGAACAGGCCCTGGCGCGCCTGGAGGAGGCCTGGAAGAAGGGCAATCTGGTGCGGCTCGACCGCGCCGCCACGCTTTCGGTCCGCGTCCCGCTTGCGGGTCTGCGCGAGTGGGTACAAATAAGACGAGGGATGGAACGCCTGCCCGAGATCCGCGAGGTCGTCATCGACGCGCTCTCGCAGCGCGAGGCGACGCTTCGGCTCCGCTACGTCGGCGGGCGGGAGCAGTTGCTCGACGCGCTGGCCCGGCAGGGGCTCAGATTGTCGCGGGAGTTGGACGGATGGCGCTTGCAGCGAGCGGCGGTCCCGGACGGGGACCCCTTGGCCTCCTTCGGCTAGGGGGTTGCCTCCTTCGCCTGACCCTCGTCGCCCTGCCGAACGGCCTCACTTTGCTCCGCCTCGCCGCCTCGGTGCCGGTCGCCTTCCTCCTCTGGCACGACGACTTCGGGCCGGCCTTCGTCCTCCTTCTCGTCGCCGCGCTCTCGGACGGGGTCGACGGGCCGCTCGCCCGGCTCGCCAACGCCTGCACCCCGCTCGGCGCCGCCCTCGACCCCGTCGCCGACAAGCTCCTCCTGGCCTCCGTCCTCGTCGGCGTCCTCGACGAGGGGGTGATCCCGGTCTGGCTCGCCGTCCTCATCCTCGGCCGCGACGCGGTCCTCGTCCTCGGCGCCGCCGCGTTCTTCTGCAAACGCGACCTGCCGGTCGCGCCCCTGGCGCTCGGCAAGCTCACGGCGGCGGCGCAGATGGGCTACGGCCTCGTCGCCGTCGCGGCGCTGTCCGGCGACCCCTACGCGGCACCGGCGCTCAACGTGGCCGTTCCCGCCGTCGGCGCGCTCACCTTCTGCTCGCTCCTCGCCTACCTGCATTTGTACCTCGGGCGGTTCCGCGCCGCCTGACCGCGCCCGGGCGCCGACCCATGCGAACCCATCCCCCTGGCGCCCTTGGCGTGAAGCGCCAGCTCGCCCTCGACCTCGCGGCGCGCGAGCGCCTCGCGGCGCAGGACTTCCTGCCGGCCGCCAGCAACCGGGCGGCGCTCGCGGTCGTGACCGCGTGGCCGGCGTGGCCCTCGACGGCGGCGGTCGTCACCGGCCCGCCGGGTTCCGGCAAGACCCACCTCGCCGGGATCTGGGCG
Organism: Geminicoccaceae bacterium; assembly: GCA_020445645.1. GTDB lineage: Bacteria > Pseudomonadota > Alphaproteobacteria > Geminicoccales > Geminicoccaceae > JAGRGG01. The sequence continues at coordinate 6,532 of JAGRGG010000122.1, forward strand.
AAGCGGGTGGGCGCGCTCGCCCTCGACGCCGCCGAAGTGTGGAGCATCGCCGACCCCCTGCGCCGCCTGGGCGACGCCTGCGCCTGCGTCATCGACGACGCCGACGCCGTCGAGGACGAGGTGCTCCTCCTCCAGCTCTACAACCTCCTCCAGGAACGGGGCGGCCACCTCCTCCTCACCGGCACGCTGCCCCTGCACCGCTGGCATCTCGCCTTGCCGGACCTCCTCTCCCGGCTGCGCACCGCCTGGGCGGCCAGCATCGAGCCCCCCGACGACGCGCTGCTGCGCGCGCTCCTCGCCAAGCACTTCCACGACCGGCAGCTGCGCGTCCCGGCCGCGGTCCTCGATTGCCTGGCCGCCGGCATGACTCCTTCCTTCGCCGCCGCCCGCCGCGTCGCCGCCGCCCTCGACAGCGCCTCCCTGCTCGCGGGACGGCCGATCACCACGCGCCTCGCCAAGGGCGTCCTCGCCGACCTCGCCCCAAAAAGCGCGCCGCCGTCGTCAAGAACGGGCTGATGGAACAAGGGCGGGCGCCGGACGGGGAGCGAGGCGCTCCGGCAGGAGCGGGTCCGGCGCGTGGATCACCGGCGTCGTCGCACCGGTTCGCGTCGCTTGGCGTTCGAGCGGCGGGGGTCGAGGAGGCGGGTTCGGTGAGGCCGCCGCCCCGACCTGGGTTAATAAATTGCTGATTATAAAAGCGTATTTGGATTCTTGGGTTCGTTTGGTGATTCCGTTCACGGCGTGCTGCTCCTGCAAGGTGGTAACGTTACCGAGGCTTGCTTCCCGTATTGAAGTAGAAACAATGCAACGGGAATTTGTGACAAAACATCATCATCAGCCTTGGCATCTTGCTTTGCATCCGCCCTGACATGATATCCTATCTCAGGTCATTTGTCCCAGACGGTGCCGCCTTGGTCGACCATTCCTCCGTCTCCCTACCTCCCCCCCGCGATTGGCAGGCTTTCGAGCGCTGCTGCCGCGTGCTGTTCGAGTGCGAGCTAGGCGATCCGAACACGCAGATGCACGGCCGGAGCGGCCAAGCCCAGCAGGGCGTCGATATTTACGGCCATCGCAAGAACGGCCACGGCCGGATGGTCGGCGTCCAATGCAAGGGTAAGGACCAGACCTACGGAGGCAAAGTCTCCGAGGCCGAACTGGGCGATGAAGTCGAGAAGGCGAAGACGTTCGAGCCGCCGCTCGCCGAGTTCATCCTCGTCACCACGGCGCCGGACGACGCCGTCATTCAGGCCGCGGCGCGGCGGCTGACGGCGGAGAATCGGGCCGCCGGGCCGGACATGGAGGTGCATGTCTGGGGCTGGGGCGAGCTACAGGGACGCATCGCCCTATATCCGGAAGCCTTGAGAGCGTTCCATCCGGACGTCACGCCGTTCACGGACGAACTGCGGGCGGGGCAGGACAGGACATACGAGGAAGTCGCGGCGCTCAGAGCCGAGACGCGGGTCGGTTTCAAGGCGGTGCTGGACGAGGGCCGCGCACGAGATGAAACCGTCGAGCGGAACCTGCGCCGGGAGATCGACGACTACCGCGACCTGCTCCGGGCGGGAAAGGCGAGGACGGCGCTCGACCGGCTGCTGGCGTTCGAGGGGCGCTGGGGCGGCGGCATCTCCGACCGCCTGCGCTTTCGCGTCCTGACCAACATCGGCGCCGCGCGCGTCGAACTCGGCGAGGGGGTCGAGGCGGCGGACGACTTCATCAAGGCCGGCACGTTCGACCCCGACCATCCCGACGGCCAAGCGAACCGGGCGCTGGCTTGGCTGCTGCGGGGCGACCGGGCGCGGGCGCGGAGGGCGGCCGAGGAAGCCTTGGCGAAAGACCCCACCAACGTCGGGGCCGCCTGCTGCCTGATCCAGGCGAGGGTCGAGGACGAGGGGCTCGACGACCCGCTCTCCGCCGTGCCGGAAGCGTTGCGCGAGACGGCGCCCGTCCTGCGGGCGGCGGTGTGGTTTCATGGACGGCGCGGGCGGGACGCTTGGCGGGCGCTCGCCGTCGAGGGCTGGGCGCTGCACCTCGACGATGACGACCTCGCCTACACGGCGGCGACGGCGCGGTTCGAGGCCCTGATGCCGCCGGGCGCCGGCGCCGGCGAGGCCCTGCCGCCCGAAGGTTCCTGGGACGAGCTTGAGGGCATCGCCGGGCGCCTGCGCGGCATCTGGCAAAGGGCGCGGGCGCGGGAGGCGCCGCCGGACGACGTATCCCTGCCCTTCAACCTGGCGCAGGCGCTGCGGCTCACCGGCCGCTCCGGCGAGGCCGCCGCGGTCCTGGACGAGGCGCGGCGGCGCCACCCGGACGACGCCATGCTGGCCCGGCTGCGCGCCTCGCTCCACGTGGACGCCGGGGAGGACGAGCGAGCCGAGGCGCTGCTGGCCGGTCACGGGGACGATCCGACGATGGTCATCGTGCGGGCCGAAGTCCTGCTGGACCAAGCGCCGGGACGGGCCGCGGCCCTCCTCGACGCGCGGGACGACGCTTGGTTCGGCAAGGAGGCTTCCTACGCGCGGCTGCTGCACGCGCGGGCGCTCCTCGCCGACGGCGACCCGGCCGGCGCCGAACGGGTCGCGCGCGCCGCCGTCGCGGCTTGGCCGGACGGGATCCTGCCGCGTTGCGCGCTGGCGATCGCCTCGCAGGCGGTCGATCGTGAGGCGGCGGTCGACGCGGCGAACCATGCAATAGGCTTCGTCGACGCCGGCACGGCCTTCCGCGAGCGCTTCATCCTGGCCGAGACCTGCCACCGCCTGGACCTGAACGACGCGGCGGCGGACCTCCTGCACGGCCGCGTCGACGCGGGGCACGACTCGCCGGCCCTGCGCCTGCTGTTCAAGGCGCTCCTGGAGAGTGACCGGCGGCGGGCGGCGAACGACCTGCTGGCGTCCCTGCCGGAGAGGCTCAAGGCCGAGCGCTTCTACCGGGCGATGGCCTTTCGCGTCGCCCTGGCGGGCAAGGATCGGGACGCCGCCCTGCGGGCCGCCGAAGCCTACCTGGAAGTTTGCCCGGACGATCTCGAAATTCGGCTGCATTGGCTCGACATCTGCGCGCACGAAGCGGCCCGCGCCTTTCTGGCGGAGCCGGTCGAGCGGCTGGAAGGTTCACCCCCGCTGCGGATGTGGCTGGCGCATCGGCTGCGGGATCACGGTTTCGTCGAGCGGGCGCACGACCTGGGCTATCGGGTGGTGCTCGCGCACGAACGCAACCCACGGATCTGCATGGCCTTCGTCGGCCTCATGCTTGGCCGGGAAAAGTCCGAAGATCATAGGCTCGGCGCGGCGACGGTCGGCCCTGACACGGCTTTCACCATCCGCAACCGCCTCGACGAGACGCGAACGCTGGTCGTCGAGCCCGACCCGACACTGCGCCCGCATCCGGACATCATTGCCCCCGATCATTCGCTGGCGCGTATGGCGCTGGGCAAGGAAGTAGGCGACCAGTTCACGTTCGGAGAACGACCGTGGGCACAGGACGACTGGACAATTGTGGAGGTCAAGCACAAGCACCTCCACAGGTTGCACGACCTAAAGGAGAACTTCCACGTCCGCTTTCCGGAGGCGGAAGGTCTGCGGCGAATAATTATCAAGAAAGAAGACGAGAAACCGTTCGAGGAAATCGAGGAGGCGCTGCGGGAGCGGGCGGAAGCTGCCGAGGAAACGCTCAAGCTCTACGACGGCGAGGGTCTGCCGCTGCGGCTCGTCGGGCGCCTCCTCGGTGTCGATCCGGTCGAGGCGCTGGCCGGGATGATCCAGGAAGGCCGCGCCATCCGCACCTGCGTCGGCGTCGAAGCGGAACGCGCGGCGGCGCTCGCGGCGATCGACGCCAACGGCCGCGGGGGATGCTTCGTCGACGCCATGACCCTGCACACCATCCACCGGCTCGGCGTGGTCGAAGCGGTCGCGTCGGTCTGCGGCCCGCTCCATGTGAGTCAGCCGACCCGGGACCTCTTCCTGGCGCGCGTGGAGCGGGCGCGGGCGGAACAGGGCCGGAGACGAGGCACGGCCGCTTGGCGGGAAGGCAGAATGGTTTTCTGCGAAGACACGCCCGAGCAGCAGGCCGAGCGGCTGCGGCGGGCGGAGGCCGTGTGGGACTGGGTGCGGGCGAACACGACGGTCGTGCCGGCGGTCGGGTGGGAGGATCTGCCGGAGAACCTGCGGCGGGTGCTGCGGAACGCCGACGAAACGATCCTCGACGACCTTCTCGCCGCGCAGGGGCGGGGCCTCCTGTTCCTGACGGACGACATGCCGGTGCGGCAACCGGCGCAGACGGAAGCGGGGCTTCGCGCCTCGTGGCTGCAACCCGTCCTGATGGCGGCGGTGGAGCAAGGGCGGTTGGGCCTGCGAGCCTACACGAAGGCCGTCGCTCGCATGGTCGGGGCGGGCTTCGAGCACACCGCCGTGGAAGAGATCTCGCTGTTCGAGGCGTCGTCGTGGCCGGGGGAGGAGCCCCGCGAAGGGTTCTTCCGTCTGCTGGCGGACACCCTTCGGGGGCCGAAGGTCGATCCCCTCTCGGCGGTGGGCGTGGTCGCGGGCTTCGTGGGGCTCGCGTGGGCCGACGGCTGGCCGCCGCTCACGCGGCAGGCGCGCACGGGGCTCCTGCTCGAAGCCCTGTGCGGCGGCCGCGACCACGAGGCCGTGCTGGAAGCGCTCATGCGGCGGCTGCCGCGGCTAAGCCAGCCGTTTTGGGTCTACCTGCAAGGATGGCTGGAAGGCCACTTCCTGGCACCCCGGTCGACCCGATAGCGCGGGCGTCGCGCGCTTCGGGAAACGTCCCGGTCTCCGCAAACGGGAACGCGGTCTTGCTCGCCGCCGTGGGCGGGGGAAGGCGGGCCTGCTATATCCGCCGGGACGCGAACCCTCCACCCGGAAGTGCTCCTTGCCCGCAGCTCCCCCCGCACCCCTCGACCTCGCCTTCGCCGACCTCGACGTTGGGACCCGCTACAAGCTGATGAGCGGCCTCGTCATCCCCCGCCCGATCGCGCTCGTGACGAGCGTGGGCAGGGACGGGGTGACGAACGCCGCCCCGTTCTCCTACTTCAACGTCTTCTCCGAAGACCCGCCGCTCGTCGTGCTCGGCCTCCAGGCGCGCGCGGACGGCGGCCCGAAGGACACGGCGCGAAATATTCGCGCCACGGGCGAATTCGTCGTCAACCTCGTCGACGAAGCCCTGGCCGAGGGCATGAACGTCTGCGCCGTCGATTTCCCCCCGGAGGAGGGCGAGATCGACGCCGCCGGCCTGACCCTCGCCCCCTCCTCGTCCGTGGCGCCCGCCCGCATCGAGGAGGCGCCGGTCGCCTTCGAGTGCAAGGTGAACGTGGTGCTGGCGTTCAACGCGAAGCGCGACCTCGTCGTCGGCGAGGTGCTCCACGTCCACGCCCGCCCCGGCATCGTCGAGCCCGGCACCTTCAGGGTCGACACCGACGCCTACCGCCCGATCGGCCGGTTCTTCGGCAATTTCTATTCGTACCAGCGCGAGCTTTTCCAGTTGAAGCGCGAGACCCACGCCGAATGGCGGGAACGGCGGGGAGGCGAGGGCTGAAGGACGCCGTCCTCGTCGGCGGCGGGCACGCCCACGTCATCGTGCTGCGACGCTTCATTGAAAAGCCGTGCCCCGGCCTGCGGCTGACGCTGGTCTCGGACGAGGTCGAGGCGCCCTATTCCGGCATGTTGCCCGGCCTCGTCGCCGGGCACTACGCGTTCGACGAGGCGCACATCCACCTCCGGCCGCTGGCGGCCCGCGCCGGCGCCCGCTTCGTGGAAGCGCGCGTCGACGGGCTCGACCTCGATGCCGGGCAGGTCCGCCTTCGAGGCCGCGCCCCGATCGCCTTCGACCTCCTGTCGATCAACGTCGGCTCGACCCCCGGCATGGACGGCGTGCCGGGGGCTCGCGAGCACGCCCTTCCCGTCAAGCCCGTGCCCGCCTTCCTCGCCCGGTGGGAGCGCCTGCTCGAACGGGCGGCGGGGTCAAGGTCGCCGCTCCGCCTCCTCGTCGTCGGCGGCGGGGCCGGCGGGGTCGAGCTGGCGCTCTCGGCGCAATACGCGCTTGAAAGAAGGGCCGGCGCCGACCCTGATCTGCGGCTCGTCACCGGGGGCGACGCGATCCTGCCGGGACACGGCGCCGGGGCGCGGCGGATCCTGGGCCGGATCCTCGGCGAGCGCGGCGTCCGGGTCGAGACCGGCCGCCGCGTCGTCGCCGTCGAGCCCGGCCTCGCCCGCTGCGGGGACGGCGGCACGATTCCGTTCGACGCCCTGTTCTGGGTGACGGGGGCGAGCGCGCCCGCTTGGCTGCGGCGGACCGGGCTGGCCCTCGACGCCAAGGGCTTCATCCGCGTCGACTGGACGCTCCGCTCCATCTCGGACGCGCGAGTGTTCGCCGCCGGCGACGTGGCCTCCGTCGAAGGCGAGCCCCGCCCGAAATCAGGCGTCTTCGCCGTGCGGCAGGGGCCGCTGTTGGCGGACAACCTGCGCCGCGCGGCGCGGGGGCGGGACCTTCGGCGCAAGGTGCCGCAGCGGCGCTTTCTCAACCTGATCGGCACCGGCGACGAGGGCGCCATCGCGTCCTACGCCGGGCTCGCGGTCGAGGGATCCTGGGTCTGGCGCCTGAAGCGGTGGATCGACCGCCGCTTCGTCCGCCGCTTCAACGCTTCCCGCTAGTCGTCGGCCTCGGCCGCGGCCTCCTTGCGGACGAGCACCTGCCGGCCCCGGTACATGCCGGTCTTGAGGTCGATGTGGTGCGGCCGCCGGAACTCGCCCGAGCTCTTGTCCTCGATCACGTTCACAGGGGTCAACCCGTCGTGGGCGCGGCGCATGTCGCGGCGCGACGGGGAGGTCTTTCTCTTCGGTACGGCCATAGGGAGATCCTCACGGGCAAAAGGGCCGCACACGGGCAAAGCCCGGCAGCCCCACGGCAACGGTCCGGGGCGCTGTTTAGGCGCTGGGGGGCAAAAGGTCAATCGGAGTGCATGACACGCTCCGCGCCAGCGGACGCGAAGCGTCATCAGGCGGCGACGATCCCGTGCACCGCCGCTTCGCCCGCGAGCCATGCCCCGGCGACGGTGGCCTGCCGGCTGGCCGGGGCGTTGGCCTCGCCCGCGAGCCACAGCCGGTCGAAGAGCGGCGTTCGAAGGGCGGCCCGCGCCCAGAGGCCGCCCGGCCGCGCCACGCTGTAGCTGCCGAGCGCCCAGGGGTCGCTGCCCCAGGCGTGGAGGGGCAGCGGCCGGACGGCGCGGCGAACGTCGGCGCCCAGATGCGCGACGAGGCCGTCGATGGCGGCGGCAGCGGCCGCCGCGCCGCCGGCCGCCTCCAGCGCCCGCGCCGCGTCGCCGCCGAAGAAGGCGTAGGCGAGGTCGGCGCCAAAGGGGCGCATGAGGAAGAATGGCGCCGCGTCGTCCCCGACCGACTGGAGGTACCACGTCGAGTCGTGCCCGAGCGGGCGGGCTTCGAGGGCGAGCGGCGCCTTGAGGAGCACGCCGGAAGGCAGGGCGTCGAGCGCTGCCAGGGTCGCGTCGGGAAGGGGAGGGACGATGCGGGGGCGCCCCCGCGCCAGGAGCGGCAGCGGCACGGTGACGATGGCGTGCGCCGCCGAAGCGGTACCGCGATCCGTCGTTGCGCGCACGGCGTCCGGCCCGACCTCGATGCCCCGCACAGCGCAGTCGAGGGTGATGGGAAGCCCTTCGGCGAGCCGGGCGAGCAGGGTACCGTAGCCCTCGGCGACGAGCCAGTCCGCGCCGTCCGCGGCGTCGAGCCAGTCGGCGAGGTCGGCCTCCTCCGGCTCGACGCCGCAGACGGCGCGGGCGAAGTGACGGGCGAGCGTCGACGCCCAGGGATCGGGGTCGTCGAAGAGGGTGGCAAGGCTTGCGGGTTGGGGCATAGGACAAGGCAGGCGCGCCGCCGCCGCCTCGTAGGCGCGCGCCGCATCGAGCCCGAGGCGGCGCCGGCCCGCGAACAGTTCGCGCCGCTTCGGATCGATCGCCACGGTGAGGCCGAAGCGGCGTCCGTGTGCGAGGAGCGGGTGGCCTTCGTCGGCGGCGTGCAGCCACGAGGCGCCAAGATCGAGGACGGCGGGCGCGGCGGACGGCCGAACGGCGTGGCAACGTCCGCCCACGCGGCCGCGTGCCTCCAGAACCCGGCACTCAAGCCCCGCCTCCCCAGCGGCGCGCGCCGCGGCGATGCCGGCGGCCCCGGCGCCGATGATGAGGAGATCGTGATGCATAGCACTTCAGGTTGAGCAAACTTGGACAGAAGGCTATTTGGATTGAAGCGACGAAACTCTCGAAAAAGGGGGTTGCGGCATCGAGTCGGGCCGACTAGATAACCGCCCGTCGCCGACGACAACGGTGGCTCGAAGAAAAGGCCTCGACAGCGGGGGCGGTTCCAAGTAGAACCTCTTTTCCTCGAAGCGACCCTTCCCGGAGCAAGGCGCAAGCCGAACCCGCGGAACCAGCCGCCCAGGCGCGTTGGTCAGGTCCATGTTCTTTCTCATCGTAGCATAGC
>JAGRGG010000123.1 GCA_020445645.1 Geminicoccaceae bacterium
CGCGGCCGGCGTGGCCGCGAGCGCGACGGCGAGCGCGGCGACGGCGCCGGCCGCGACCGCGACGGGCCTGGGGCCGAAGCGCCCGGTCAGGAGCGCCGAGGCGACGATCGCCGCGCAGTAGCCGAGGAACGAGCCGCCGCCGATCGCCCCGGACAGCGCCGGGCCGATCCCCAAGTCCTCCCGCAGGCGGGGAAGGAACAGGCCGTAGGCAAAGCGGGCGAGCCCGTAGGCGACGGCGATCAGGGCGAAGCCCGTCCCCGTCAGCCGGGCGCCGGGGCTCAAGGCGCCCAAGGCGCCTTGCCCCTCGCCAGCGCCACGAGCGCGTCCGCCGCCGCGCCGGCCGCCGTCGCGGCCCCGGGGCCGAGGTGGACGGCGGCGGCCGTGGCGCCCTCGAACAGGATCAGGATCTGCCGGGCCAGATCCGCGTCGGAACGCCCGAGGTCGCCCGCCACCCGCCGGGCGACCTCGTCCGCGAGTCGGGCCTTGTGTCGCCGGACGAGCGCGACGATCGCCGCGTCACGCGCAGCATACTCGCCGTGCGCGCGCAGGAAGAGGCATCCGCGAGCACCTTCCGCCTCGATCCATCGCCCCAGCCCGTCGAAGAGGCCGGCGACCCGGTCTCCGGGCAGGCCGGCGAAGAACCTTTCCCCCCGCCCTTCGAGGACGGCGAGGGCAAGCGCGTCCTTGGAGCCGACGTGCTTGTAGAGCGTGCGGCTGGACACGCCCGCTTCCCGGACGAGTCGGTCCATGCCGGTGGCAGCGAACCCCTCCCGGTCGAAGGCGCGCTCGGCGGCGAGGACGATCTGTCGGCGCAGGGACATGGGAGGCATGGGTAAAACGACCGTTTTACCTTGTCAACGCCCAGCCTTCAGGGCACCTCCCGCCCGTCCAGCGTCTTCTGCATGAAGACGAGGGTGAGCCAGCGGCCGAACTTCTGCCCGACCTCGGGCAGGCGGCCGACTTCCTGAAAGCCCTGGCGGGCGTGGAGGGCGAGGCTGGCCCCGTTCGTCGCCTCGATGCCGCCGATGGTGGCGTGCATCCCCATGCGCGCGGCCTCGGCGGCGATCCCCTCAAGGAGCGCCCGGCCGAGCCCTTGCCTGCGCGCGCCCTCGCGGACGTAGAGCGAGTGCTCGACGGTGAGACGGTAGCCGGGCCAGGGGCGGAAGGGCCCGCAGGTGGCGTAGCCCAGCACGTCGCCCGGCGCCCCGGCGACGAGGACGGGCCAGCCCCCTTCGGCCTTGGCCGCAAACCAAGCCGCCATCTCGTCCCCGGTCTTCGGCGCGTCGAAGAACACGGCCGTCGTATGCAGGATGGCGTCGTTGAGGATGCGGGCGATGGCCTCCAGGTCGTCCGGGACGGCGGGACGGGTCGGCGGCAAGGCGGCGGCTCCCTCAAGCTGCGGCGAACTGACCTAAGCCGGCTTCGCCGCCGGGCGCAATGGGCTAGGGTACCGGCAACGGGTGGGAAAGGCCCGAAGCCGATCCATCGGCGGAAAGGGAGGCCGCATGGGCAAGCGCGTTCTCGTCGTCGACGACGAGCCGAACATCGTCATGTCGCTCGAATTCCTCATGAAGCGGGCAGGCTTCGAGGTCGCCGTCGCCCGCGACGGCGCCGAGGCGCTGCGGGCGCTGGAAGGGGCCCCGCCCGACCTCGTCCTCCTCGACGTGATGATGCCGGAATTCGACGGCTACGAGGTCTGCGAGCGGCTGCGCCAGAAGCCGGAATGGCGGGACACGAAGATCATCATGCTCACCGCGCGCGGCCGCGACGCCGAGCGCGAGCGCGGCCTCTCCCTCGGCGCCGACGCCTACGTCACCAAGCCGTTCTCGACCCGCGACCTCGTCGAGCGGGCGAAGGCGATGCTGGAGGGGTGAAACGCTTCGCGTCCGCCGGCCTATCGGCTGTTGCCGCGCCCCCCCGGTCCGGGCCATGCTCTACGGCGACAAGAACCCTTCGGGGAGGCGGGCATGGCGGGGGCGGGGCGGCGGCTCGGGGCGCTGGCGATCTTCGCCGTCCTTCTCTTCAACTTTCCCCTTCTTGCCGTGGCCGAGCGCGCCGGCCGGGGTTTCGTGCCCTTCTACCTCTTCGCCGCCTGGGGGCTCGTCATCGTCCTCGTGCGGGCCTTCGGGCGCCGGACGGGGGAGTAGGCGGCGATGCCCTGGCTGATCCTCGCCCTTTCCGTCGGCTATCTGGGGCTTCTCTTCCTCGTCGCCGCCTGGGGCGACCGCGGGGGGCGGCGCCTGATCCAAAGCCCCTGGGCCTACACGCTGAGCCTCGCCGTCTACTGCTCGGGCTGGACCTATTACGGCAGCGTCGGGCTGGCGGCACAAAGCGGGCTCGCGTTCCTGCCGATCTATCTGGGGCCGACGCTCACGGCCCTCCTCTTCCCCTTCCTTCTCCACAAGATGCTGAAGATCGCCAGAACCTGCGGCATCACCTCGATCGCCGACTTCATCGCCGCCCGTTACGGCAAGGACGCGGGCCTCGCCGGGCTCGTCACCGTCGTCGCCGTCATGGGGGCCATCCCCTATCTGTCCTTGCAGTTGAAGGCGCTCTCGCTCGCCATCGAGACCCTCGACGACGGGCAAGGCTTCCGCCCCCTCCTCGACGACGACGCGCTCCTCGTCACCCTCGCCCTGGCCGGCTTCGCCATCGTCTTCGGCACGCGGCACATCGACGCCACCGAGACCCACCGGGGCATGGTGCTGGCCGTCGCCTTCGAGAGCGTCGTCAAGCTCCTCGCCTTCCTCGCGGTCGCCGCCTACGCGGTCTGGGGGATCGGCGGCGGGGTCGGGGCCGTCTTCGCGCGCGCCGCCGCCGAGGGGCGGGAGGGACTTCTTTCCATGAGCGGCACGGGGCTCTCCTGGCTCGACTGGTTCCTGCTCACCCTCCTCTCCAGCATGGCGTTCCTCGTCCTTCCCCGCCAGTTCCAGGTCGCCGTCATCGAGAACGTCGACGAGGGCCACCTCGCCCACGCCGCCTGGGCCTTTCCCGCCTACCTCCTCCTCATCAACCTCCTCGTCCTGCCCGTGGCGCTGGTCGGGCTCCAGGCGGGGGTCGGCGCGGGCGACCTCATCCTCCTGCAACTGCCCTTGAAGGCCGGCAACCTCGCCGTCGCCACGATCGCGTACCTGGGCGGGCTCTCGGCGGCGACGGCGATGATCATCGTCGCCACGATCGCCCTTGCGACCATGCTCTCGAACGACCTCGTGATCCCCGTCCTCCTGCGCAGCCGACGCCTCAGGCTCCAGGAGATGCCGGACCTCAGGGGGCTCGTCCTCCTCGTCCGCCGCGCCGGCATCCTCGCCCTCCTCCTCCTCTCCTACCTGTTCTACCGCCTCATCGGCGGCGGCTACGCGCTGGCCTCGATCGGCCTCATCTCGTTCGCGGCCGTGGCGCAGTTCGTGCCCGCGATCCTGGCCGCCCTCTACTGGCGGGACGCGAACCGCAGGGGCGCCTTCTACGGCATCCTCTTCGGCACGGCGGTCTGGCTCTACACGCTCATCGTCCCGGCCCTGGCGCAGAGCGGCTGGATCGGGGCGGGCGTCGTCGCGGACGGGCCGTTCGGGATCGCCCTCCTCCGCCCCCAGGCGCTGTTCGGGCTGGAGGGGCTGCACCCCGTGAGCCACGCCCTCGTCTGGAGCCTCGCCTTCAACGGCCTCCTCTTGACCCTGTGCTCGCTGCTCGGCGGGCAGGACGCGCTGGAGCGGCTCCAGGCCGTCCTCTACGTCGACGTCTACGAGCGCCAGGGGGTCGTGCGGCCCTGGCGCGGCGACAGCCCGGCGGGGGAACTGCACGACCTCCTCGTCCGCTTCATCGGGGCGGGACGGGCGGAGGGGGTGATGCGCCTCGACGCCCGCGAGCGCGGCCGCCGCCTCCTTCCCGACGAGCCGGCCGACGCCGCCTTCGTCCAGCGCGTCGAGCGCAAGCTCGGGCAGGCGATCGGCTCGGCCTCGGCCCACGTCGTCGTCGCCTCGGTCGTCAAGGGCGAGGTGATCGGCGCCGCCGGGCTCATGGAGATCCTGGACGAGACCTCGCAGGTGATCGGGTACAGCCAGAGGCTGGAGCAGAAGTCGCGGGCGCTCGAGAAGGCGAGCCGCGAATTGCGCGAGGCGAACGAGCGTCTCCGCCAGCTCGACCGCCTGAAGGACGACTTCCTCGCCACCGTGAGCCACGAGCTGCGCACGCCGCTCACCTCGATCCGCTCGTTCTCCGAGATCCTGATCGACGCGCCCGACCTCGACCCGGCCGAGCGGGAACGCTTCCTCGCCGTCATCGTCCGCGAGAGCGAGCGCCTCACCCGCCTCATCGACGACGTGCTCGACCTGTCCAAGATCGAGTCCGGGCGGATGGACTGGCGGATCGAGGCGCTCGACCTGAACGCCGTTGCAAGCGACGCGCTCGCCGCCGTCGAGGGATTCCTCGCCGAGCGCGGGATCGAGGCGAAGGCGGACCTGCCGCCCAAGGGCGCCCCCGTCCGGGCCGACCGCGACCGCCTCCTTCAGGTGCTCGTCAACCTGCTCTCGAACGCCGCCAAGTTCGCGCCCGAAGGCCAAGGCCTCATCCGCCTCGCCGTCGCCAGGACGGCGGAAGGCTTCGAGGTCCGCGTCGAGGACAACGGCCCCGGCATCCCGGAAAAGTTCCGCGAAGCCGTGTTCGACAAGTTCCAGCAGGCGAGCGACACGCTGAAGGACCGGCCGAAGGGCACCGGCCTCGGCCTCACCATCTGCCGCCAGATCGTCGGCCGCTTCGGCGGACGGGTCTGGATCGAGGACGCAAGGCAGGGCGGTGCCGCCTTGTGCTTTACCTTGCCGGCAACATAAGGGTTACGTTTCGCGTCCGCTGGCGCGGGGCGTAACCTTAACCTTGCTTCAACGGCTGCGTCGTCTCGATCGGCTTGTCGCTCTTCGCGCGCGCCTCCATCGTCTGAATGAGGCCGTCGATGCCCTTCTGGCCGACGATGGACGCCACCTCGTCGCGCTGGGAGACGACGAGGCTGACCCCTTCGGCGACGATGTCGATGATCCGGCGCTCGCCGTCGGTGTTGCGGACGCGCCAGTCGACGGCGATGGGTGCCTGCCCGCCCGGCCGCTTGATCTGGGTCGAGACGATGGTGTCGCGCTCGTTGGCCTCCCGGCTGCCCGTGACCCCGAAGGTCTCGCCGCCGTAGTCGCCGAGGCGGTCGGCCATCGTCTTGTTGATGAGCTGGCGAAAGGCCTTGGTGTAGGCGGCCTGCTGCTCCGGGGACGCCTGCCGCCACGTCGGCCCCATGACGAGGCGGGCGACGAGGTCGAGGTCGGTCGATTCGTCGAGCAGCCCGCGCAGCTTGGCGAGCTTGCCCGCCCGGTCGAGGCTGCCGTCGCGCAGGATGTCCATGACCTTCTCGCCGATCTTGTCGACGAAGGCTTCGGCGTCGGCGTCGGCGGCGCCCGCGGACAGGGGCACGAAGGGCAGGGCGAAGGCCAGGGCGGCGGCGAGGCCGAGCCCCAAGGCGCCCCGCCGGGTGGTGCGAACGTGGGGCATCACTTGGTATCCTCGAAAATGTCCTCGTAGGACGAGTTGGGGGGGGCTTCGGCGCCGTTGCGGATCTCTTTCGCCCGGTTCTGCTGGTAGGTCGTGCGGAAGGTGGTGTAGGGGTCGAGGCTGTTCTTCTCGACGTCCGTGAAGAGCGGGTCGAGCTGCCAGCGGGTGTCGACGCCGCCGTAGACGAGCGACGTCGGCGCGTAGCCGGCGCCGACGCCGCTGCCGACGACGTCGCCGGCCAGGGCGGAGGCCGGGTTGGTGGCGTAGCCGACGACCCGCCCCCCCGCGTCGCGCAGGTTCGAGGGGCCGAGGATCGGCAGGACGAGGTAGGGGCCGTCGCCCACCCCCCAGACGGCGAGCGTCTGGCCGAAATCCTCGTCGTGCGCCTCGGCGACCTTCATCATCGACGCCATGTCGAACAGGCCGAACAGGCCGAGGGTCGAGTTGACGAAGAAGCGGCTGAAGGTCTCGCCCGCCCGGTCGGGCTCGCCCTGGAGCACGTCGTTGACGAAGGTGAACGGCTCGCCCAGGTTCGAGAACACGTTGCGCGCACCCTGCTTCGCCACCTCGGGCACGTAGTGCCCGTAGGCACGGGCAACAGGGGCGATGACGTAACGGTCGGCCGTCTGGTTGAAGGCGAAGACGGCGCGGTTGACGGGCTCGAAGGGGTCGCCGTCGGCCGCCGCCGTCGCGCAACCGCCGAGGCCGAGTGCGAGGGCCGCAGCACAAGCGGCGTTCCGCATTGCCGTCGCTTCCGTCATGTGCCACCCGCCCCCGCTTGCGATCCGGACAGCACTTAGGTTCTCCTTCCCATCATGGCAAGGCCGGGCGGCTCGGCGTTCATGTTGAAGGCATCGGCATAGCATCCTGCACGGATCGAAGGAAGCGGGTTGTGAACGTCCGGGGGAAGGGTAAAGTTTCATTCACTTCGACGCTTCAAGGGAACGCGCCGCCGAGGGTCATGGCCCCGCGTCCGGACGGAACAATAAGCGATAGGGATGAACGAACGATGAGCAGTGTCCGCGTCGTCTCGACCAAGGCCCTGCGCGAGCGCCTCCGCGAGGTGCTGGGCGGGGACTCGCTCCTCTTCCAGCGCTTCGAGACCGCCCTGCGCGAGCACGACGACGCGCTGGTGGGGACGGCGATGGACAGCCTGAGGCTCTACCCGGAAGCGGTGCGCCGGGAGGTGCAGGAAACGCTGCTCGCGTGGCTGTTCGACGACGATGCCAGCGGGCTCGCCGACCTGCCGGCCGCGAGCGAGCAGCGCCACTGAAGGGTGCGGGAGGCGCCTTCACACTGACGTGCGTGGGAGACGAAAAAAGGGGGTCCGTCCCATGACAGGCCCCCTTTACGTTTTCTGAACGCTTTTTTGGCAGGTTGCGCCACGACACGCTTGCACGGGTAGCGGCAAGCATATAACGGTATGTGCATATCTTTCTTCGAGCGAACGGGACGGGCGATGGACGGACGGCACGAGGACGGCGGGTTGCGGGAGGGCGAGGCGCTGGAGGCCCTGCTCGCCGGGCTGCGCGCCGTGGCCGAGCCCTCGCGGCTGCGCCTGCTCGCCGTCTGCGCCAAGGGCGAGTGGACGGTGAGCGAACTCGTTCAGGTCCTGGGACAGAGCCAGCCGCGCATCTCGCGCCACCTCAAGGTGCTGGCGGAAGCGGGGCTCCTGGAGCGCTTCCGCGAGGGGTCGTGGGTGTTCTACCGCCGCGCCCAGGCGGGCGACGGGGCCAGGGTCGCCCGCTCGCTCGGGCGCCTGCTCCCGGACGGCGACCCCCTGCTCGCCGCCGACGCGCGGCGCCTCGCCGCCGTGCGCGAGGCGCGAAGGCGCGAGGCCGAGCGCTTCTTCGACCAGAGCGCCGCCACCTGGGATGGCGAGGGCGCGCCCGCCCTGCCCAACGACCGGGTCGTGGCCGAGATCCGCCGCGTCGTCGCCGAGCGCCGGCCTTCGGGCTTCCTCGACATCGGCACCGGCACCGGCCGGGTGCTCCGCGCCGTCGCCGGCTTCGTCGGCACGGGCCTCGGGCTCGACGTGAGCCACGACATGCTGAAAGCGGCGCGCGCCAACCTGGACCGGGCCGAGGCGCGCAACTGCCACGTGCGCCAGGGCGACATGTACCAGTTGCCGCTGGCCGACCGCTCGTTCGCCGCCGTCGCCCTCCACCAGGTGCTGCACTTCGCCGACGACCCCGAGGCCGTGCTCGCCGAGGCGGCGCGCGTGCTCGCCCCCGGCGGCTGTCTCATCGTCGCCGACCTCGCGGCGCACGCGCACGAGTGGCTGCGCGCCGAGCGGGCGCACCGCCGCCTCGGCTTCGGCGAGGACGAGATGCGCCGCTGGCTCGAGGGGCTGGGGCTCGATCCCCTCCCCCCCGTCCGCGTCGAGGGCGGGGGCATGGGCGTCACCGTCTGGACCGCCCTCGCCGCCCCCACCGCCATTCCCCTCAAAAAGGAGCGCGCAGCGTGAGCGCCATCGACCTGCAAGCCCGCCCCGACGCCGGCATCCACGGCGCCCTCAACGGCTGCCCGGGCGCCCGCCCGCCCGCCCGGCACGACGACGGCCCGGCCGGCGGCTGGGGGTTCTCGGCGCCCCTGCCCCCGGTGCGGCTCTCGGTCGAGCTGTTCCCGCCGAAGGGCGCCGCCGCGAGCATGTCGCTCCTCGACGAACTCGACCGGCTGATGACGATCCGGCCCTCGCACTTCACCGTCACCTGCGGCGCCGGCGGCGGGGGCAACGACGCCACGGCCGACGTGGTCGAGGTCGTCGGGCTGCACACGGGCCTGCCGGTCGCGGCCCACCTCACCTGCGTCGGCCGCGGCCGCGACGAGGTCGACGCTGTCGCCGACGCCTACCGGCGTTCGGGCGTGGAGCGGATCATCGCCCTGCGCGGCGACAAGCCGAGGGATGCGCCCCGCTACGAGCCCCGCCCCGACGGCTACGCCTACGCCAGCGACCTCATCGCCGGGCTGAAGCGGCTGCACGCGGGCTTCGAGATCGGCGCCGCCTGCTACCCCGAGACCCACCCCGAATCGGCGGGCGACACCGCCGCCGACACGGCCAACCTGGAGCGCAAGGTCGAGGCCGGTGCCGGGCGGCTCATCGGCCAGTACTGCTACGACACCGACGCCCTCCTGCGCTTCCGCGACCGGCTGGACGCGATCGGGCTCGCCGGCCATTTCGTGCCGGGGGTCATGCCGATCCACAACTTCCGGCAGGTGAAGGCCTTCAGCGCCCGCTGCGGCGCCTCGATCCCCCCGTGGCTCGACGCCCTGTTCGCCGGGGTCGAGCCCGATACCCCCACCCACCAGATGGTCGCGGCCAGCGTCGCCGCCGAGCAGTGCCGCCGCCTCGCCGCCGAGGGGCTGACCGACCTGCACGTCTACTGCCTGAACCGGGCCGACCTCACGCTCGCGCTGGGCCAGCTCCTCGGCCGGGGGGCGATGCTCGCGGCCTGAGGATAAAGTGCGGCGGCCGCCCTGGCGGAATGGCGTAGGGCGAGGAATGTCGGGGCAACCGCCGCGGCCCGCATCGGAGCACGGGCCGGTTCGGGCGTATGTGCGATTTGTCACATTTCCCGCCGCGCCGACCCGTCAAGGCGGTCTCGATCCCAGGACGGCAGCTTTCGGGAAAGAAAAACGCGAGCATCGGCCTCTCCACCGGCGGCGCGGGGGCCCCGAAGCCGCGGCGGGCCGCGCCGGCAACCCCGACATCGCCGTCATGCGGCGGAACCGCCGCTTCCCCGCGTCGCCCGGACCGGCGTCCGCGAGGGCCGCGTCTACGACGCGGCGATCACCGGGGAAGCGTCGAATTACAGGCAGGGGATGTAGGGGGGCGTTCGATCCATTTCCGGGCGCGAGGGTGCTGGCCCGCCCGCCTCTCGTGCGTGCCCCGGCCTTGAGCCGGGGCCTGTCCGTTCGAGCCGCCGCGCCGCTCGTCGGACGGCTTCCGGGCGGGAGCCGCTAGGCCCCGGCTCAAGGCCGGGGCACGAGGTTGTCCGGGTCGAGCGAACCGTGCCCGAGCCGCACCTCAGGCAGACGGGCTTGGCGGGGGGTATCGAACGAGCAGGTCCCGCAGCACGGCGGCGGCGCCCGGCGAGACCGCCGCGAGTCTCTCCCGCGCCGCGTCGGCCGTCTCCAATCGCAGGTGGACGAGCAGGCACACGCCCTGCGCCAGTGTCTCCTCCACCACCGCCTCCCCCGGATGCGCCCGCGCCAGCCCCTCCAGGTCGTCGACCAGGGGCAACAGCGCGGCCGGGTCCTTCCCAACGAGCGCCACCATCAGGTTGACGGCCGCCTCCGCCTGAAGCTCGCGCAGCGCCGGCTCCCCCGG
>JAGRGG010000124.1:0-28331 GCA_020445645.1 Geminicoccaceae bacterium
GCCCGGCGCAGCCGACGCGAAGCGTAACGAACGGGAAATGAGATGACGGTACGCAGCGGCGGACGGATCCTGATCGACGGTCTCGTAGCGCAGGGGACAGGCCTCGTCTTCGGCGTCGCCGGCGAGAGCTACCTTGCCGCGCTCGATGCGATGGCGGACGCGGGCGGGCTCCGCTTCGTCGCCTGCCGCCAGGAGGGCGGGGCCGCGATGATGGCCGAGGCCCACGGCAAGCTCTCGGGCCGCCCCGGCGTCGCCTTCGTCACGCGGGGGCCGGGGGCGACGAACGCGGCGGCGGGGCTGCACGTCGCCAGCCAAGATAGTACGCCGATGCTGCTCCTGGTCGGGCAGGTGGCGCGGGGGATGCGCGGGCGGGAAGCGTTCCAGGAGCTCGACTACCGGGCCGTATTCGGCACGATGGCGAAGTGGGTCGCCGAGGCGGACGACCCCGCCCGCCTGCCGGAACTCGTCCGCCGGGCCTATGCGACGGCGATGAACGGCCGCCCCGGCCCCGTCGTGCTGGCATTGCCGGAGGACGTGCTGCGCGCGACGGCCGATGTCGCGGACGCGAAGCGGGTCGAGCCGGCGGCGCTCGCACCGGGGGCGGGGGCGATCGAGGCCGTCGCCCGTCGCCTCGCCGCGGCGCGGCGCCCCCTGGCCATCGTCGGCGGCGGCGGCTGGTCGGAGGCCGGCGTCGCCGACCTCGCCCGCTTCCTCGAAGCGTGGCGCCTGCCCGCCGCCGCCGCCTTCCGCCGCCAGGGCCTCGTCGACAACCGCCGCACCCCCTACGCCGGCCACCTCGGCATCGCCCCCGATCCGAGGCTCGTCGAGCGGGTCGAAGCCGCCGACCTCCTCCTCGTCCTCGGCGCCCGCCTCGGCGAGATGACGACGGGCGGCTACGGCCTCGTCGGCCTCGACGAGCACCCGCAGGATCTCGTCCACGTCCACCCCGATCCTTCGGAGCTGAACCGGGTCTACGCCGCCGACCTCGCCGTCTGCGCCGGGATGGACGCGACCGCCGAGGCCCTGGCCGGCCTCCCGCCGCCGGAGCGGATCGCCTGGGAGGGCGAGGCCGAGGCGGCGCACGCGGCCTTTCTCGCCTTCACCGAGCCGACGCGGGTGCCCGGTGCCCTGCAACTGCCGGAAGTCATGGCCGGCCTCGCAAAGCGCCTCCCGCCCCACGCCATCGTCACCAACGGCGCCGGCAACTACGCCGCCTTCCTCAACCGCTTCCACCGCTACAAGGGCTTCAACAGCCAGCTCGCGCCCACGTCGGGCTCGATGGGCTACGGCCTGCCGGCGGCGGTGGCGGCGAAGCTGGTCCACCCCGAGCGCCCCGTTGTCGCGTTCGCCGGCGACGGCTGCCTCATGATGACCGTCCCGGAACTGGCGACCGCCGTGCAGCACGACGCCGCCGTCGTCGTCGTCGTCGTCAACAACGGGATGCTCGGCACCATCCGGATGCACCAGGAACGCGCCTACCCCGGCCGCGTCGTCGGCACCGACCTCAAGAACCCCGACTTCGTGGCGATGGCGCGCGCCTTCGGCGCCGAAGCCTTCAAGGTGGAGCGCACCGAGGCCTTCGCCCCCGCCCTCGACGCCGCCCTGAAATCGGGCCGCCCCGCGCTCGTCGAGGTCGTCGTCGACCCCGAGGCCCTGACGCCGGGGCGCTCCTTGAGCGCGATCCGGGCGGCGGCGATGGGCTAGCCGCGCAACCCGGAGAGATGATGCCCGCGCGCACGACCGGCGGGGCGGCCCCGGGCGCCGCCGGGCGGACGCCGCCGGTCGGGCGGCCGTTGCAGGTCGCCACGGGGCTTCTCCTGACCGCGGTCGCGGGCTTCGTGGACGCGATCGGGATCATCGCGCTCGGCGGCCTGTTCGCCTCCTTCATGAGCGGCGCCAGCGTGTCGCTGGGCATCGGTGCCGGCGGGGGCCAGTGGGGCGTTGCTTACCAGGGCGCCCTCATGATCGTCGTGTTCCTGGGCGGCGTCGCGCTTGGAACCGTCGTCGCGGGCGTCGCGGGCGCGTGGGGCCTTCCGGTCGCCTTGGCGCTCGACGCCGTCCTGCTGACCGGCGCCGTTCTCCTGGCCGATCGCGGCTGGGCGGCGGCGACCGTGATCCTCCCCGTCGTCGCCGCGATGGGGATCCAGAACACGGCGCTGCGACCCCTGGAGGGCGTGCGCCTCGGGGCGACCTTCATCACCGGCACCCTCGTAAGCCTGGGCCAGTCGCTGGGAAACGCCGTCCTGGGACGCCCGGTCCCGGCAGGGTGGCCCCTGCAGGCCCTGCTCTGGGGCGCGCTGACGGCCGGAGCCGGGGCGGGCGCCGCCCTCCACCACGCGCTCGGCTACACGGCGCTGGGGGTCCCCGCCGTCCTGGTCGCCGCGCTTGCCTTGGTCAACATGGCCGCCGCGATCGGCGGGGCGCGCGCCTGGAACGCGGGCGAACGGGGCCGGCCGCCGCCGGAAGGCCGGGGTGCCGGGCGGCCTGCGTACCCTCCCTCGGCCCGACCCTTCGCATGGCCCTACTACTAAACGACCGTTCAAGCGGCGTCGGCTTCGCCACGAACGCCCCGGAGCGCCCGCTCAGACGCTCCCCAGGTACCACTCGTACTCGGTCGGCGTGACGCGCCCGACGAAGCGGCGGCGTTCGGCGGCGCGGCAGCGGCGGTAGAGGGTGAGGAAGCGGGGGTCGATGTAGCGGCCGAGCAAGGTGCCGGTCCCGGCGGCGGCGATGGCCTCGCCCCAGGAGGTGGGGATGGTCGTGCCGGCCTTCTCGTAGGCGTTGCCCGTGATCGGGGGGCCGGGATTGCCAGGGTTCTCGAGGCC
Organism: Geminicoccaceae bacterium; assembly: GCA_020445645.1. Taxonomy (GTDB): domain Bacteria; phylum Pseudomonadota; class Alphaproteobacteria; order Geminicoccales; family Geminicoccaceae; genus JAGRGG01. Next base: position 2,826 of record JAGRGG010000124.1, read on the forward strand.
GTGGAGGATGCCGGCGAGGACGGCGGCCGTCGCGGCGTAGGGGTTGGCGTCGGCGCCGGCGACCCGGTGCTCGATCCGCCGGGCCTTCGGGGGGCCGGACGGGATGCGAAAGGCGACGGTGCGGTTGTTGTGCCCCCAGGTGGGCGCCGTCGGCGCGTAGCTCATCGGCTGGAGGCGGCGGTAGGAGTTGGCGTTCGGGGCGAGGAGGAGGATGCTCTCGCTCAACGTTTCCTGAAGGCCGAAGACGGCGTGGCGCAGGCGATCCTCGCCGTCCTCGGCCTCGCCGAAGACGTTTCGGCCCCGTTCATCGAGCAGGCTGACATGAATGTGCAGCCCGTTGCCGCTTTCGCCCGCGAACGGCTTGGCCATGAAGGTGGCGCGGCTCCCCGCCTGCCGCGCCGCCGCCTTGACGAGGCGTTTCAGCATCGCCGCCTCGTCGGCCGCGCGGACGGCATCCGCGACGTGCCCCAGGTTGACCTCGAACTGGCCGGGGCCGTACTCGGTGAGCACGCCCTTGTAGGGAAGATCCTGCGCCTCGCACCACGATTCAATCAGGTCCAGGACCTCCTCGGCCTCGTCCAGGCGCTCGAACGTGTAGACCTCGGGCTCGCGCGGCCGGCGGCCGAGACGCTGGCTGAATGCGGTCTGCGCAAGGCCGCCCGCGTCGAGGGCGGGATCGACGAGGTAGAACTCAAGCTCCAACGCGACGCAAGGCGTCAGCCCCAGCGCCTTGAAGCGGGCGACCAGCCCCGCCAGCATCGCGCGCGGGTCGGCGAAGAAGGGCGTGCCGTCCCCCCGGCAGAGCCCGCCGATCACCTGCGCCCGTTCGGGCCGCCACGGCACGGGCCGCAACGTCGCGGGGTCGAGCCGGACCACCCGGTCGGCGTCGCCCTCCTCCCAGACCAGCCCGCTCTCGTCGACGTTCTGCCCCATCGTGTCGATGGCGTAGAGCGAGGTCGTGAACACCCCGTTGCCGGCGAAGACCTCGCGCGCCTCGTTCAGCCCCGTCCGCTTGCCGCGCAGGATCCCTACCAGGTCGGGCAGCAGCATCTCCACGCCCTGGATCAAGGGGTAGGCGTCGAGGAACGCGTCGAGGGGCATGGCTTGGAAGTACGCCTGATCACGCTTCGCGTCCGCTGGCGCGGACGCGAAGCGTGATCAATCCCGACCGATCAGATGCTTTCCTTCACCCACTCGACGAGCTTGCTCTTTTGCATGGCGCCGACCTTGGTGGCGGCGACTTCGCCGTTCTTGAAGAGCATGAGGGTGGGGATGCCGCGGACGCCGTACTTATTCGGGGTGTTCGGGTTCTCGTCGATGTTGACCTTCACGACCCGGACGTCGCCGCTCATCTCGTTGGCGAGGTCGTCGAGGTGGGGAGCGATCATCTTGCAGGGGCCGCACCACTCGGCCCAGAAGTCGACGACCACCGGCTTCTCGGCCTTGATGACGTCGTCCTCGAAGCCCTGGTCGGTCGTGTGCTCAACGGCCATCGCTGTTTCTCCGATTGGGGCGGGCAGCCCGCCCGTGCGTAACCCTAGATGTAGGTGGTCTCCCGAAGGGGCGTCAAGGCGCGCGGGCGCCGCGCGCGGCGGGGGGCAGGTGGGCGTCGAGGAGGTGCCGGGGGACCGGCACGAGCCGGGGGACGACGGTCCAGACGAGTCCCGCGCGCACCTCGCGGCCGGGGTAGATCCGCCCGAGGAGGACGGCGTAGGTGGCGAGCTGGCGCAAATAGGGGACGGGGGTCGCCTCGACGGCGTCGGGCGGGCGGCGGCCGGACTTGAAGTCGACGAGGTAGACGGCGTCTTCGGTCACGGCGAGGCGGTCGATCTGGCCCGAGATCAGGACGTCGCCGATGCGGCCGATGACCGGCTGCTCGCCCCGGCTGCCGGGGGCGAAGGCGGGGGCGAGGTCGGGCAGGTCGAGCACGGCCGTCACCTGCCGGCGCAGTTCGAGGAACGAAGCCTCGTCGTCGAAGCGCCCGAGCGCCCGCAGCCCCCGCTCCAGGGCGCCCTCGCGCTCGGCGGGGTCGATCCCGCCCAGCAAATGAAGCAGCCGGTGGAGGGCGACGCCGAAAGGACGGGCGTCCCCCCCGCCGCCGGGCCGTGCGGCGTCCGCCGGCGGCTCGTCCTCGTCGAGGGCGGAGGGCGCCATGCGGACCAGGACGGGCGGCTCCTTTCGCACCGGACCCAGCCAGGGGGGGAGGGGCGGGACGGGGCGGCCGGGGGTGCCTGCCGCCGGGACGGCCGCGGCCCCCGCGGCCCCCCGGCGGAGGCGGACCGCCTCGGCGCCGCGCAGGAAGGGGAGGTCGAGCGCTGCCCGTTCGCAGTCGCCGCAGGCTTCGAGCGCGCGGGCGATCAGGTCGTGCCAGCAGGCGGCGGGCTTGTCCTCGCCCTCCTTCGGCTTCGACTTATGCTTCCAGCCGACGACGTGGAGGCGGTCCTTCGCCCGCGTCAGGGCGACGTAGAGGAGCCGCATCCGCTCCTCCGCCAGCCGCGCGTCGTTCGCCGTGCACGCTTCTTCGACGAGCGGCGGGCGCTCGCCGCCCCGCCCCCGCCAGCAGGGCAGCCCGTCCGCGAAGACGAGGCGCTCCGTGCTGTTCTGCCGCTGCGGCCCGGCGTCGGCCAGGATCACGACCGGCGCCTCCAGCCCCTTCGAGCCGTGCACCGTCATCACCCGCACCTCCGAGCGCGCGGGCTCCGGGTCGCGCTTCAGCTTCTGGTCCTCGAGGCCGAGCCAGTGCAGGAACCCCTGGAGCGAGGCCGGGTGGCCCTGCTCGTAGGCGAGCGCCTGGGAGAGGAACGCCTCGATCGGCTCCAGCGCGTCCGGCCCCAGCCGCGCCACGAGGCGCTTTCGCCCCCCCTCGGCGAGGATGCGGGCGAAGAACTCGTAGGGGGGCGCGAAGTCGGCCCGTTCGCGCCAGTCGTCGAGCAGGCCGTGCGCCGTCGCGTAGGGCTCGCCGTGCGCTTCCGCCGCGTCCCGCAGCCGCTCGAAGACGCGGTCGGTCCTGCCCCGGCCGTAGCAGACGGTGAACAGCGCCTCCTCGTCGAGTCCGATCAGGGGCGACTTCAGGAGGCAGGCCATGTTGAGGTCGTCGTCGGGGAGCAGCATCGCCCCCCCGAGCGCCATCAGGTCGCGGACCGCGATGTGCCCCGTGAGGTCGAGCCGGTCGGCGCCGGCGACGGGGACGCCCAGGCGCTTCAGGTTGCGGATGACGAGTTCCTGCACCCGACCCCGGCGCGAGAGCAGGATCAGGATGTCCGACGCCCGGATCGGCCGCCCCGTCGCCGCCAGCACCTCGCCCCCGTCGAGCCAGCCCTTGACCGCGTGCGCGATGGCCCGGGCCGTCCGCTCCTGGCCGCTCTGCCGGATCTGCCCCTGGCCCGGCAGGGCCCAGGGCTCGACGGTTTCGCCGGTCTCCGGCGGGTCGACGAGCGGCCAAAGCTCGACGAGGCCGGGGTGGTTGCGGCGGAACGAGTCATGCGTGACGGCGCCGCCGTCGACGACGCCGGGGCAGAGTTCGGGCAGGGCGATGCAGGCGTCGACGGCGGCGAGCACCGCCGCCGACGAGCGGAACGACAACGCAAGCTCGCGCATCGCCAGCTTGTGCCCGCCCGCCTCGGCGCGTTCCCGCAGCCGGTCGCGGACGGCGCGGAAGTGGGCGAGGTCGGCGCCCTGGAAGCTGTAGATCGACTGCTTCTCGTCGCCGACGACGAAGAAGGTGCGCGGGTGCGGGTGCGCGCCCTCGCCGGCCAGGAACTCCTCGACCAGCGCCTCCACGATCCGCCACTGCGCCGGGCTCGTGTCCTGCGCCTCGTCGATGAGCAGGTGCTCCAGCCGCGCGTCCAGCTTGTAGAGCACCCAGTCCCGCCGCGCGTCGTCGGCGAGCAGGTCCGCCGCCCGCTCGATCAGGTCGTCGAAGTCGAGCGCCGTCTCGCGCGCCTTCAATTCGCGGTAGGAATCGAGCAGCGCGTTTGCCAGCCTGAGCCCGGCCTCGGTGCGCTTGAAGGCGGCCAAGGCGAGCTTGCGCCCTTCCAAGCCGGTCAGCCGCGCCGCCTCCCGCTCGACGGCGGCGAAGACGTTCGGGTTGGCCGCGCGCCACTTCTCGGTCGGGACCTTCGCGAGCGGTCGGTTGTCCTTCGTCAGGAAGGCCGTCCGGTAGACCGGCAGGCCTTCGAGACGCCCGGCCGCCTCGTCGAGCCAGGCCTTGATCGTCGTGCCGCACTGGACGTTGCTCTTGCCGCCGTCGGCGACGAGCAGGTCGGCCGCCGTGTGCAGGTCGAACTCGCGCGCGGGATCGACGACGCAGAACGCGGCGTCCAACCTCTGCGGGTCGTCCTGCGGGTCGACGTCGAGCGCCCTTGCCAGGGCATCGAGCAGCCCCGCCTCGTCGCCGTGCGCCCCCAGCGCGTCTCGCAGCCGCCCCCGCTTCGCCAGCGCCTCGTCCATCAGCCTGTCGATCGAGCTGTCGGCGAGTTCCGCCGAGAGCCGGGCCAGCGCCTCGCTCAGGGCCGGCTCGTGCGCGGCCCGCAGCAGCACGCCGCTCCTGGCCTCCGCCATCAGCTCGGCGGCCCCCCGGTCGTCGACGACCTCGAAGTGCGGCGGCACGCCCGCCTCGATCGGAAAGCGGCGCAGGATCGTCTGGCAGAAGCTGTGGATCGTCATGATGGCGAGGCCGCGCGGCAATTCCAGGATCCGGGCGAACAGCCGCCGCGCGTGGCGCATCGTCTTCGCGGTCGGCCGCTCCCCCGTCGTCGCCTCCAGCCGCGTCCGCAGCACGTCGTCGTCGGTCTCGACCGCCCAGGCCGCGAGCGCGCGCTCGACGCGCTCGTTCATCTCGACCGCCGCCGCCTTCGTGAAGGTGATGCAAAGGAGGCTCTCGGGCGGCGCCCCGTTCAGGAGCAGGCGCAGCACCCGGTCGGAGAGCACGCGGGTCTTCCCCGTGCCCGCGTTCGCCGTCACCCAGACCGAGGTGCGGGGGTCGGCGGCGGCCGCCTGCTCCGGGGTCGGGCGGACGATGCTCAAGGGGTCTCCTCCGCGCCCTCGGCGCCGCGCCACTCGTCGATCCGGGCCAGATGGTCGTAGTCGCCGAAGACGGGCGCGATCTCGGGGCGGGGGATCGCGGTGTAGGGGGTGTTCTCGTCGTCGTAGAAGGCGATCAGCCGGGAGAGCCCCTCCCGCGCCTCCGCGACGAGGTCGGCGACGCTCTTTTCCCGCTTCCTGTTGTAGACCGTGGGATCGCTCTCCTTGCCGGCGGGCGTGCCGCCCTTCAGCCCCCAGTAGAGCAGTTCGGCGGCGGCGGCGCTCCCCGCGCCCCTGAACCCGCCGTCCGCGAGGATGAGCGCGGTCAGCGTCAGCTGCGGGCTGAGGCCGTCCAGGACCGCCCGCGCCGTCGGCACCATCCCCGTCTTGTAGTCGACGATGGCGGCCCCTTCCGCCCCGATCTCGATCCGGTCCGCCCGCGCCTTGAGCCGGAACGATCCCCCCGGCAAAGCGAGGTCGATGACACCCGTCTGCTCGACCAGGATCCGCCTGAGCCCCGCCCGGCGCACCCGCTCCCGCTCCACGAACCACGCGGCGACGGCGAGGAAGCGCGGCCACCACAGCGCCCGGATCTCCGGGTGGTGCCCGAGCGCCCCGAACGCGGCCTCGCCGATCCGCACCAGCACGCCGAGGGGATCGGCGGGCAGCGCCGCCGGGTGCGCCTTCACGAACGTCTCCAGGGCGTCGTGGATCACCATCCCCCGCTCGGCCCCCCCCGGCTCGGCGTCGAGCGGCTCCAGGGGCCGGAGCTTCAGGATCTGCTCGGCGTAGAAGGCGTAGGGGTCGCGGATCAGCTTCTCGAACGCCGTCACCGCGATCTCGCGCGGCCGGGCGGCCAGAATGGGGCACGGCGCCGGCCGGTCGCAGGGGACGACCCTGGCCGGCCGGTCGAGCGCGTCCGCCCAGCCGAGCCAGTGCGGCGCCGCGTCGAGCTGCCGCTCCAGCCGCGACGCGACCAGCACCGCCTCCAGCCGCGCCAGCCAGCGCGACACCTGCGTCGGCTGCCCGCCGTGGTCCTTGCGCGCCCGGCTGAGCGTCACTTCCGCCGCCGAGGCCGACATGAAGAGATCGTGCGCCGCGATGCCGATCGAAAGCTCGGCGGGCGGCAGGCCGATGTCCTTGCGCATCGCCCGGTTGAGCCAGGGCGACGGGTCCGGCGGGCGCGGCCAGTGCCCCTCGTTGAGCCCGGCCAAGAGCACCCGGTCGGCCTGCTGCAGCCGCTGCTCGATCTGCCCCCAGATCACCGCCCGCGGGTGCCCCGGCCGGCGCGGGCGGACGGCGACCGTGCCCATGAGCACGGCGAGGAACGCGGGCCACGCGGACGGCACGATCGGCGGGTAGTCGCGGGCGGCGTCGCGCAGCTCGCCCAGGAACCTCGCCAGCGCGTCCCCCGCCTCCTTCGACCAGAGCGCGTCGGCCGAGCCCGTCTCGTCGCTTGCCAGCCAGTCGACGAAGGCGAGGTGCGCGTCGAGCAGGTCGACGACCCGCGCGCGGGTCTCCGCCGCCTCCGGCCGCGCGATCTCGACCAAGGGCGCCGCCTTCGCCTCCACCACGTCCAGCCACGCCCCGATCTCGTCCCGGGTCGTCGTCCAGTTCCAGCGGTGGTCGGGCCGGAGCCGCAGCGCCGCCCGGATCGAGGCGAACCCGGCCGCGAGCCTCGGCCCCCTGAGCGCCGCCTGCTCCAGGACGCGAACAAAGCCGCGAAAGACCCCCTGCTCCAGCCCCCCCTTGGCGAGCGGGTGCTTCAGGGCCGCGAGCAGCGGCACCGGCGGCAGCCCGTCGACCAAGGCCCTCGCCGTCAGGAGCACGAAGCTCCCCGCCGGCGTCTGGTCGAGCGGCGTGCCGCCCGTGTCGTCGATCCGGATCCCCCACCGTTCCAGTTCAACGTTGACCCGCCTTGCCAGCGTCCGGTCGGTCGTGACGAGCGCCACCCGGCGTCCCGGCGTCTCCAGCGTCTCCCGGATCTTGAGCGCCAGCGCCAGCGCCTCCTTGGGCATGTCCGGCGCCTCCAGGAGGTCCAGCCCCCGCACCGCCTCCTCCGGCGGCGGGATCAGCCGCTGCCACGCTTCGCTCGTCTCGGCCGGGCGCATGATCTCGCCGAGAAACCTGGTTCGGGTCGGCGGCGTGGCACCCGGATCGCCCACCGGCCACGCCCGCACCTCCCCCCGCTCGATCCCCATCCGCTTCAACAGAAGAAAGAGCCCGTGCTGCGGGTGCGCCGGCGTGCGCTCCAGGGCCGTCCAGTCCGCGTCCTCCATCGCCCGGTCGAGGCCGGGGAGGACGAGCCGCCCCTCCGGCAGCCGCGCCACCAGCGCCAGCAGCCGCGCCACCGCCGGCACCGTGCCCGTGATCCCGGCGGCGACGACCGGGTGCCGGGGCGGCCGCGCCTTCCAGCGCCGCACCGCGAGGTCGAGGAGCGCCCGCCGCCGCGCCGCCGGCTCCATCGCCCCCTCGTTCGCAAGGATCCCCGGCCAATACGCGCTCAGGATCTGCAGGAACGCGAGGATGCCCTGCCAGTGCTCCGCGTAGAGGTCCGGCACGAGCCCGTGCAGCTTGCCGAGATCGACCTCCTCGGTCTCGATCTCGTCCAAAAACGTCGCCAGCTCCCCCGCGAGCCGGATCGCGTGCTCGTCGGTGACGCCCCCCTGGTCCTCCCGCTGCTTCTTGACGAGCGTCGCCAGCAACAGCCGCCGCCGCAAGGGCGGGAGCGCCGGGAGAACGTCCAGCTCCTCCCCCCCCACGAGCAGCACCTCGTCCGCCGCCACCTCCGCCACCGGCTCCAGCCGGGGCAGCAGCATCGGCCGCCCCCCCGCGACGACCGCGAACGTCTCCCGGAGCGCCGCGCACGCCCGCCGGGACGGCAGGAGCACGAGCGCGTCCGCGAGCCCGTCCCCGAGGTCCAGGATCAGCCCTTGCGCCAGCACCCGCAGGAACGGCTGGCCGGGATCGATGGTGTAGACGCCGCTCAACAGGATGGGCCGCCTTCGATTTCTACTATGAGTCCGGCCCGAGCATAGGCCCCATTCGCCGCCGAGATGCAAGCCGTCCGCCCAGGGGTTGCATACGGGGGTGGCGGGAAGGCCGCGTTCAAGCTTCGCCGTTCAGGCTGCGACGTTTCAGGCTTGGAATCCCCAGTCAAGGCAGTTGCATTCATATTGACGTCCAGACGTCATTCTGGCTATCTTGTCACGGAAACGGAAAGGACGACGATGCTTCGACATGCGCCGGGCAGCGTGCGGGATTCCATCGTCGAGTTCCTGTCGACGACCGAGAGCGCATCCCTCCACGAGATCCACCATGCCGTCGGGGCAAGGCTCGGGACGGTCGCCGCGTCGTCGGTTCGATCCTACCTGAACCTCAACGTTCCTGACCTGTTCGAGCGCGTCGGGCGCGGAAGCTATCGGCTCGCGGGGCGTGCCGACGATCATCTCGTCGCACCGCAGCCGCCTTCCGCAAGGCACGGGCTTGCGACACTCCACCATGCCGACTGCTTCGAGTGGCTTCGCGCGCAACCGTCGCGGTCGATCCAAGCCGTCGTCACCGATCCGCCCTACGGGCTCGTCGAGTATACGTCGAAGGAGCAGGGCAAGCTCCGCGACGGGCGGGGCGGCATCTGGCGCATCCCGCCCTCCTACGACGGCCACCAGCGGTCGCCTTTGCCCAGGTTCACGGTCCTCACCGAGGACGACCGGGCCGTGCTGCGCCTGTTCTTCCTCGACTTCGGCCGGATGCTCGCCCGCGTGGTGGTGCCCGGCGCCAACGTCGTCGTCGCCTCCAACCCCCTGCTCGCCCATGTGGTCGCCTCCGCGATGAGCGAGGCGGGCCTGGAAATGCGAGGCTACGTCACTCGGCTCGTCATGACGATGCGCGGCGGCGACAGGCCGAAGAACGCGCACGGGGAATTTCCCGACGTGAGCGTACTGCCGCGTTCGATGTCGGAGCCCTGGGTCGTGTTGCGGACGCCGCTCGAAGGCCGCGTACAGGACAATCTGCGCCGGTGGCGGACGGGAGGATTCCGCCGCCCTTCGGTGGAACGGCCGTTCGGCGACGTCATCCGCTCGCATCCGACGCCCGTCACCGAAAAACGCATCGCGCCGCACCCGTCCCTCAAGCCGCAGGGCTTTCTGCGGCAGATCGTGCGTGCCGTCCTGCCGATGGGCGAGGGTATGGTTCTCGACCCGTTCGCCGGATCGGGATCGACCCTGGCTGCGGCGAACGCCGTCGGGTACAACAGCATCGGTGTCGAAAAGGACCCCGCCTACGTGGATCTGGCGAACCGATCCATCCCGCTGCTGGAGAAGGTTCCGGTTCGAGACGGCGACCTGGGCTAGTCCCGTCGGTCGCTGGCCCCTTGCACGCGGGGGCACGCGCGAGGGGATTGGCAGGGCATGAGGCGGGAAGACATCGTAGAGGAAATGAAGCGGGATTTCCGGGGCGAAGGCGTCGGAAAGCCTCGCAAGTATGTCGGGGGCCTGCTCCCGTCCTTTTGTGATTTCCTCATCGAATTGGAGGCGCCCGGCAAAGGCTACGCTTCGCTCGGGGACTTGTTCGCCGTTTTCCCTCAGATCACCGAGGGCGTGTCGACGCTGACGGTCGCGCTGCCGAACGGCGGGCAAAAGACGATTCGCCCCGCCTACGAACGCTACCATGACTTCTACATCTCCGAGAAGCACCGTCTCGACTATCCACGCTCGCAGCCCTACGCGACGGGCAAGTGGAGCGACTACCGGCGCTGGCTCGACGCGCTCGTCGCCATGTCGAAAGAAGACCTCGAATGGGTCGCGCAGGCGAGTGTCAGCTTCGTGCTCGACGAACTCAAGGACCAGAGCTTCGATCCGTCGTCCGTTCGCACGGAACCGCCGATCTTCAAATGGCTGCTCGAAGGGTTCGACTTCGGTGCGCGGGCGAAAGGCGAGCCGACAGGTGCCGCCTTTCAGGCGATGGTGTTCGGCTATCTCCGCGCCGACGCGCCACACCTGCAAGTCGAGGCGCGCAAGGCGCGGGCGGGTTCGGCCCGGACCAAGGGCATCGGCGACATCGACGCATGGGAAGGCGACCGGCTCGTCATCTCGGCGGAGGTAAAGCACTTTGTCGTCGGCGATGCGGACGTTGGCGATTTCACCCACTTCGCCGCGAACGTGACGGAGCGCGCGGCGCTTGGCCTGATCGTCGCGGAGGATTTCCAAGACGGCGTGCGTGGGAAGGTCGCGGCGCTCGGCTTGCATACGCTCTCGCGGGCGGACGTGCTGCGCATCGTATCGCTCTGGGATCCTTTGAAGCAGCGCGCGGCATTCAACGCTTTCCAATGGGTCGTCGTCCATAAGGAGCAGAATTCCGGCCTGATCGACCGCGTCCGGCGATTCCTGGATTCGATCGTTCGCCCCAAGGATGAAAAACCCGTTGGGTCGGAGAATGACGCAGTGGAATAGGAGCTTGAAAGCCTGCGCGCAGGCGCCTCTCCTTAGTTTGTCGCTCCCACTCATGCCATCCTGCGCGGATGCTCCTTGATGTCGACGCCAGCCCCCATACTCAGGGTAGTGTTTTACCAAATGAACCCAGCAGGTACCCAGAAGCTTTCCACCTGTGACACGAACGAACCTAAGAACGATGCTCGCAAGCCCACCGCAGCGCTCCCAAACGAACCCAAGGGACCGGAACAATGGATCTGAGGAACACGTGAACGAACCCGAGCGACGGTCCTAGGAATAAAAACTAGGGCGTGCTGGAATGGCACTGTCCCGCTTTCTACGGAATTGCGCCAAAGCGGGTCAGGAGGGAGAGGCGCCCGGCCCAAATCGGCCCCGCCTCCACGCGAAGCCGCCGCGCGTCAAGGTCGCCCGCGACCTCCTCCAGGCGGAGGTCGAGCCGGTCGGCGGGCAGGTAGCCCGCCCCCCGCTCCGGCCACTCGACGAGGAGGCAGCCCTCCTCCCAGGCGGCCTCCAGGCCGATCTCGGCCATCTCGTCCGGATCCTCGATCCGATAAAGGTCGGCGTGGGCGAGGGCGAGGCCGGGGAGGGGGTAGGTCTGGAGGAGCGTGAAGGTGGGGCTCGGCACCTCGATGGAGGAGCCGGCCCTGGCCCTGATCACGGCGCGGGCGAGAGCCGTCTTGCCGGCGCCGAGATCGCCCGCCAGCGCCACCACGTCGCCCCGGCGCAGGAGGGGGGCGAGGGCCGCCGCGAACGCCTCGGTCGCGGCGAGGTCGGGAAGGTCAATCACGCTTCGCGTCCGCTGCGGGGCGCGCGGCAGCGCACGCGAGGCGTCATTCTAATAGCGGTAGTAGTCGGGCTTGAACGGCCCCTGCCGCGTCACGCCGATATACGCCGCCTGCTTCTCGGAGAGCTTGGTCAGCTTGACGCCCAGCTTGTCGAGGTGCAGGGCAGCCACGCGCTCGTCCAGGTGCTTGGGCAGCACGTAGACCTGCCTGTCGTAGTTGGCGTGGTTGCGCCACAGCTCCATCTGCGCCAGCACCTGGTTCGTGAACGAGGCCGACATGACGAAGGCGGGGTGGCCGGTGGCGCAGCCGAGGTTGACGAGGCGGCCCTTGGCCAGCACGACGATCCGCTTGCCGTCCGGGAACTCGACCTCGTCGACCTGCGGCTTGACGGGGTGCCAGGGGTAGTTGTGCAGGCCGTTGATCTGGATCTCGCTGTCGAAGTGGCCGATGTTGCAGACGATGGCGCCGTCCTTCATCGCGTTCATGTGGTCGAGGGTGATGACGTCGACGTTGCCGGTCGCCGTCACGAAGATGTCGCCGCGCGGCGCCGCGTCCTCCATCGTCGTGACCTCGTAGCCCTCCATCGCCGCCTGAAGGGCGCAGATGGGGTCGATCTCGGTGACGACGACGCGGGCGCCCTGCGAGCGCAGGCTCTCGGCCGAGCCCTTGCCCACGTCGCCGTAGCCGGCGACGACGGCGGTCTTGCCGGCGATCATCGTGTCGGTTGCCCGCTTGATGCCGTCGACCAAACTCTCGCGGCAGCCGTACATGTTGTCGAACTTCGACTTGGTCACGCTGTCGTTGACGTTGATCGCGGGGCACAGGAGCGTGCCGGCCTTCGCCATCTCGTAGAGGCGGTGCACCCCCGTCGTCGTCTCCTCGGAGATGCCCTTCACCCCCTTCATGATCTCGGGGTAGTCGTCGTGCATCATGAGGGTGAGGTCGCCGCCGTCGTCGAGGATCATGTTCGGCGTCCAGCCGTCCGGCCCCTCGACCGTCTGCCGCACGCACCAGTCGTACTCCTCCTCGGTCTCCCCCTTCCAGGCGAAGACCGGGACGCCCTGGTCGGCGATGGCGGCGGCCGCCTCGTCCTGGGTCGAGAAGATGTTGCACGACGACCAGCGCACCTCGGCGCCCAGGTGCTTCAGCGTGCGGATGAGGACGGCCGTCTCGGTCGTCATGTGCAGGCAGCCGGCGATGCGGGCGCCCTTCAGGGGCTGCTCCGCGCCGAACTCCCGGCGCAGCGCCATGAGCCCCGGCATCTCGCGCTCGGCGAGGTCAATCATCCGGTGCCCCTGGCGCGCGAGCGCCATGTCCTTGACCTTGTAGTCGCCGCCGTCGGTCATCGATCTTATCCGTGCATGGGGGCGGGCCTAGAGACGGGCCGCCGCTCAGATTTCCTCGTCGAAGCCGCGCGCGATGAGGTCCGCGAGCGCGTCCAGGGCGGCCTCGGCTTCGTTGCCGCGGGCTTCTAGCACGAGGCCCGTACCCTGGCCAGCCGCCAGGGTCATGAGGCCGAGGATCGAGGTGCCGGACACGGCCATGCCGTCCTTTTGTATGCTGACCTCGGCGTCGAACTGCTCCGCAACCCGAACCAGCTTCGCCGTCGCGCGGGCGTGCAGGCCGCGCCGGTTGACGATCGTGCAGGTGATCGGCCCCGCCCGCACGGCCGTCAGCCCCGATCCGGGTAGAGGAGCTGGCTTGCGACGTTGATGTACTTGCGCCCCGCCTCCTGCGCCGCCTTGACGGCGTTCCCCAGGCTCTCGCTTTGCCGCACCGAGGCGAGCTTGATCAGCATCGGCAGGTTGACGCCGGCGATCACCTCCAGCCTCGGCCGCTCGATCGTCGAGATGGCGAGATTGGAGGGCGTGCCGCCGAACATGTCGGTGAGGATGATGACGCCTTCGCCCGTGTCGGTCGCGGCGACGGCGTCGAGGATGTCCTGGCGGCGGCGCTCGATGTCGTCGTCGGCCTCGATGCAGATCGCCCGCGCCTGTTCCTGGGGGCCGACGACGTGCTCCATCGCGGCGATGAACTCGGCCGCGAGCCGGCCGTGGGTGACGAGGACGATCCCGATCATGCGGCCGTCCCCCGCGCCGCCGCCGGGCCAAGTTCGCGGTGGGTCGCGGCGGCCTCCCAGCCCTCCCGGCGGAGCCGCAGCGCCAGCCACTCGGCGAGGAAGACCGAGCGGTGCCGGCCGCCGGTGCAGCCGAACGCGATCGTCAGGTAACTCTTGCCCTCCTGGAGGTAGCGGGGAAGGAGCGGAAGGAGCAGGTCCCGCACGCCTTCGGCGAAGCGGGTGAAATCCGGATCGGCGGCGATATGCTGTTGCACCTTGGGGTCCAGTCCCGTGAGCGGACGCAGTTCGTCAACGTAGTGGGGATTGCGCAAAAAGCGCGCGTCGAAGACGAGGTCGGCCTCGCGGGGCAGCCCCTGCCGGTAGGCGAAGGAGAGGACGCTCACCGTGAGGCGCCCCTGCCGCCCCGGGTCGAAGAGCCCGCCCAGCCGGCGCCGCAGGTCGGGCAGGGTGGTGCGGCTCGTGTCGATGAGGCAGTCGGCGGCGTCGCGCAGGGGCGCCATGAGGGCGCGCTCGCGGGCGATCCCGTCGGCGACGGGCCGGTCGGTGGCGAGCGGGTGGCGACGCCTCGTCTCGGTGAAGCGCTGCTGGAGCACCTCGTCGTCGCACTCGAAGAAGACGAGGCCCGTGGAAAAGGGCCGGGTCGCCTTCATCCGCTCGACGAAGGCGATGAGGCGCAAGGGATCGAAGGCGCGCGTGCGGCTGTCGATGCCGATGGCGAGGTCGCCCCCGAACCCCTCTTCCGGGTGGAGCAGGCGCTCCATGAGCGGCAAAGGCAGGTTGTCGAAGGCCTCGAAGCCCTGGTCCTCCAGCATCTTCAGGCAGGTGCTCCGCCCCGCCCCCGACATGCCCGTCACGATGAGGAGTCGCTCGCCCGTCATCGTCAGGCCACCCGCGCGCAGGCGACGAGGACCCGAAGTCGGGCCACCGTCGAGGCGGGGCGCGGGTCGAGCCGCCAGCAGGGAAGGTCGACGCCGAGGATCGTCAGGGTCTCCGCCTCCGGCAGCCGCTCGAAGCGCCCCCCCGTTTCGAGACCGATGCGTACGTCGACCCCGCTCTCGGCCAGGGCGGCCGGGGCGGGCAGCCGGTAGACGCCGTATCCGCGCACCTCGATCAGCCCGGCTTCCCCGACTGGCCCGCCCACGAGGGCGCGGTCCCGGCGCCAGAGCCGTACCACGTCGTCGGCGACGAGGGCGCCGCCGTCGGCGACGAGGCGGAGCGCGAGGTCGGACTTGCCGCTGCCGGAGGGACCCTCGATCAGGAGGCCGCGGCCCTGCCAGCGGACGAGCGTCGCGTGCCGCGTGGCGTCGTCGGGAAGGGGGCCGGGGAGGGGGCTGACGGCTGGCATCGGGAGGGCTAGCTGGTCCCCGAGAGCAGGCGGCGCGCCGCGGCGACGCCGGGCGCGGCGCGGAGGGCGGCGCACAAGGGTGCGTTGCGAAAGACCCTGGACACCTTGGCGAGCGCCTTCAGGTGGTCGGCGCCCGAACTGCTCGGCGCCAGGAGCACGAACAGGAGGTCGACCGGGCGACCGTCGGCCGCCTCGAAGTCGACGGGATGGTCGAGGCGGAGGAAGACGCCCGCCACGGCGTCGATCTCGTCGAGCTTCGCGTGGGGGATGGCGAGCCCCTGCCCGATCCCCGTCGTACCAAGGCGCTCGCGCTCCAGGAGCGCGTTCAGCACGCGCTCGGCCGAAAGGCCGAGGCTCGACGCGGCACGGTCGGCGGCGGCGCGCAGGACCTGACGCTTGCTGCCGGCGTCGAGGCCCAGAATGATCCGGTCGTCGCCTAAGAGGGCATCAAGCTCGGACATCGGCGCCCAAGATCCTCTCCAGGCGCGCCCGCCGCGCGCGTTGGCATGGGACTCGTTCCCGTTCGCATGATCCCCAACCCCCCTCCAAGGAGGAGAGGGCGCAAGGTAGGCCCATCCCCCCCCGGACTGTCAAGCGAGCGGCCTCGCGGGGTTGAGGGGGATTTGCCTGTGGAAGGCACGCTTCGCGTTCGCTGCGCGGGGCTTTTCCTTCTTTTCTCCGTTTGTTGGAGCTTGGCCCCAACGCTGGAACCAAGCTCCAACAAACGGAGAAAAGGAGAAAGAAGGCCGCGCGCCAGCGCACGCGAAGCGTCCCCGTCACCGCCGGTGGACGCCCGCTCACCGGGGCATCGACTTCGCGCGGCGGCGCGCCACCGACGAGGGGATACCCATCGCTTCCCTGTACTTGGCGATGGTGCGGCGCGCGATGACGACACCCTCGGCCTTGAGCAAGGCCACGATCTGGTCGTCGGAGAGCACGTCCGAGGCGTCTTCCTGCTGGACGAAGCGCCGGATCTGCTGGCGGATCGCCTCGGCGCTGTGGTCCTCGCCGTCCTCCGAGGCCTGGATCGCCGTCGTGAAGAAGTATTTCAAGGCGAAGGTGCCGTGCGGGGTCTGGACGTACTTCTCGCTCGTCGCCCGGCTCACCGTGCTCTCGTGCAGCCCGGTCGCGGCGGCGATGTCGCGCAGGATGAGCGGCCGCAGCCCGTGCGGACCCTGCTCCAAAAAGCCCTGCTGACGGGTGAAGATCGCCTTCGCCACCTTCAGGATCGTGCGCGAGCGCTGCTGGAGGGCCTTGGCCAGCCAGTTGGCGCTCTGGAAGCGTTCGGTGACGAACGCCTTCTGCCCCTGCTCGGCGCAGTGCCGCGCGACCTCGGCATGGTAGTCGCCCTCGACGACGAGGCGCGGCAGGACGTGGGGGTTGAGTTCAATCCGCCAGACGCCGGGCCTGACGGAAGCGACGACCACGTCCGGCAGGATCTCCACCGGATGGTCGCCGGGGAAACCGCGCCCCGGCCTGGGATCCAGGGCGCGGAGTTCCCCCACCATCTCCTCCAGGTCCTCGCGGTCGACCCTGCACAGGCGCTCCAGCTGCGACCACTCGGCCCTCGCCACCCGCTCCAGGTGGCGCAGGAGCGCTTGCATCGCGGGGTCGAGCCGGTCCTTCTCCTTGAGCTGGAGGGCGAGGCACTCGGCGAGGTCGCGGGCGGCGATGCCGCAGGGATCAAGCCCCTGCAAGAGGCCCCGCGCCTCCGCCACCGCCGCCGGGGCGAGGCCGAGCGCCGTGGCGATCTGCCCGTCGGCCTCGCGCAGGTAGCCGTCCTCGTCGAGCCAGTCGACCAGGACATCGGCGGCGAGGCGCCGCTCGCGGGGCGCGCCGCTCGCGCAGAGCTGCTGGCGCAGGTGGGCGCGAAGGCCAGTCGCCTGGGTCAGCCGCTGCTCGAGGGCCGGCAGGTCGTCGTCGGGCGCGCCCGAGGTGGTGTGCTTGAGCCCGAGCCGGCTGTCGGCCGCCGCGGGTGCTGCCGGGGGCGCCCACGAATCGTCGGCGTCGACCGGCCCCGCCGCCGTCCGGGCGCCGCCCGCCGCCGCCTCGTGCGCCGCCACCTCGCGCAGGGGCTCGGCGAGGGTCAGGAAGGGGTTCTCCATGATCTCGCGCGCGACCTCGCCTTGCAGCTCCTGGCTCGAGAGCTGGAGAAGGCGGATCGCCTGCTGGAGCTGGGGGGTGAGGACGAGCCCCTGGGTCTGCTTGACGTCGAGGCGGAGCGTGAGGGTCATGCGGTGCTGGCCCTTCAGCGCTCGAAGCTGTCGCCGAGGTAGACCCGGCGCACCTGGGGGTCGGCGATGATCAGGGCGGGCGGGCCTTCGGCGAGCACCGTGCCCTCGACCAGGATGTAGGCGCGGTCGACGATGTCGAGGGTGTCGCGGACGTTGTGGTCGGTGATGAGCACGCCGATCCCGCGCTCCTTTAAGTGCCGGACGAGGTTGCGGATCTCGCCGACGTTGATGGGGTCGATGCCGGCCAAGGGCTCGTCGAGGAGGATGAAGCGGGGGTCGGAGGCGAGCGCGCGCGCGATCTCGACCCGGCGGCGCTCGCCCCCCGAGAGCGTGACGGCGGCGGCGTCGCGCAGCCGGGCGAGGCCGAACTCGTCGAGCAGGGCCTCGAGGCGGGCGGCGCGGCGCTTTCTGTCGGGCTCGCTGATCTCGAGCGCCGCCTTGATGTTCCCCGCCACGCTCAGGCCCCTGAAGACCGAGGCCTCCTGGGGCAGGTAGCCGATGCCGAGCCGGGCGCGCCTGTGCATCGGCAGCCGGGTCACGTCCCGGTCCTCCAGGAGCACCCGGCCGCCGTCGGCGGCAAGGAGGCCGGTCACGATGTAGAACAGGGTCGTCTTGCCGGCGCCGTTCGGCCCGAGGAGGCCCACGGCCTCGCCGGGCTCGATAGAAAAGCTCACGTCGCGCAGGACGGGCCTGCCGCCGTAGGCCTTGCGCAGGCCCTCCGCCCGCAATGATGTCGGGGCCGCCTGGGCCGCCTGGGCCGCCTGGGCCGCCTGGGCCGAAGCGGGGCGGGGCGGGGAAGGTGCCGGGGCCGCGCGCAGCATCATTGGCCCTTGGCCGCCGGGACGAAGAGGGCGCGCACCCGGCCGGCCTTGCCGGCGGTGACGACCGCCGTCTGGGCGTTCAGGTCGACGTCGAGGCGATCGCCCCGGATGACGTTCTCGCCGCGCGTCAGGACGACGTCGTCCCGAAGCTCGATCCTGCCCGCCGCCACGTCGTAGGCGCCGCGCCGG
The DNA here is from genome assembly GCA_020445645.1 of Geminicoccaceae bacterium. Taxonomy (GTDB): domain Bacteria; phylum Pseudomonadota; class Alphaproteobacteria; order Geminicoccales; family Geminicoccaceae; genus JAGRGG01. Next base: position 20,752 of record JAGRGG010000124.1, read on the forward strand.
CCCTCGGCCGTCTCGGCGGGCGAGACGAGGCGGACGTGGCCGGCGGCGTCGATGCGCCGGACCGGCTGGGCGTTCGCGTTCGCCGCCGCCCCGCCGGCGTCCTTGCCGCCGCCGTTCAGGGCGTAGCCCACCTTGAGTTCGTCGGCGCTGAGGGTGAGGTCCCCCTGGACGGCCTGGACGTTGCCGTCGAAGGTGGCCGTGTTCTTCGCCTGCTCGACGACGAGGCGGTCGGACGTGATCTCGATCGGCTGGTCGCCGTCGTGGGTGGCGATGCCCTTTTGGGGCTGTGGCTGGGTCTGGGCCTGGACCGGCCCGGCCGCGAGGGCCGCCAGCACGGTCAGGCGCAGGAGGAGGGGGACCGGGCGGCGCATCAGGCGATCCCCGCGCGCAGGCAGTCGTGGAGGTGGAGCGCCCCCACCGGCCGCTCGCCGTCCAGGACGAAGAGGGCGCCGATGCCGTGGCGGTTCATCAGGGCCAGCGCCTCGACGGCGAGCGCCCGAGGCTCGATCGTGCGCGGGTCGCGCGTCATGATCTCGCCCACGGGGCGCTCCAGCTTGGCCGTGCCCATGTGGCGGCGCAGGTCGCCGTCGGTGAGGATGCCTAAAAGGCGCCCGCCTTCGTCGACGATGCCGACGCAGCCGAGGCGCTTTTTCGTCATCTCCAGGATCGCTTCGGCGAGGACGGCGTCCCTGCCCACGAGCGGCAGGTCGTCGCCCCCGTGCATGATCTCCTCGACCCGCAAGAGCTGCGCGCCCAGCTTGCCGCCCGGATGGAAGACGGAGAAGTCCCGCGCCGAGAAGCCCTTGCGGGTCAGAAGGGCGACGGCGAGCGCGTCGCCGAGCGCCAGCGTCGCGGTCGTCGAGGTGGTGGGGGCGAGGCCCATCGGGCACGCTTCCTCGGCGTCGGGCAGGAGAAGGACGAGGTCGGCGGCCTGGGCGAGCGTGCTGTCCGCCCGCTTGGTCACGGCGACGAGCGGGATGCCAAAGCGCCTCGTGTAGAGGGTGAGGTCGCGCAATTCCGTCGTCTCGCCCGAGTTCGACAGGGCCAGCACCAAGTCGTCGCGGGCGATCATGCCGAGGTCGCCGTGGCTCGCCTCGGCCGGGTGGACGAAGAGGGCCGGCGTGCCGGTCGAGGCGAAGGTGGCGGCGATCTTGCGGCCGACGTGGCCGCTCTTGCCCATGCCCGAGACGACGACCCGGCCCTCGATCAGGGCGATGCGGGCGACGGCGGCGGCGAACGCCCCTCCCAGTCCGTCGGCGAGCCGCAGGAGGGCCTCGGCCTCCGTCCGCAGCACGGCCCGGCCGCTGGCGAGGGCCTTCTCGCCCGTGGGGTCGGCAGACCCTTCCGTCAGATCGTGCGGCTTCACGAAACGGCCTCGCGCGCAATGAATTTCATGTCGGGCAGCATATGCGGCACGGTGCTTGCATGATCAACGTTCCAATCGACGCGGACGGCTTTTGGATCAATGCGCGAAGATGTCGGCATCGCCCCAACCCTTGAGGTCGAGTTCGGCCCGGACCGGCAGGAAGGCGAAGCAGGCTTCGGCGAGGTGGAGCCGTTCCTCCCGCCGCAGCATCGCCTCCAGCCCCTCCTTCAGCGCGTGCAGGTGGAGCACGTCCTGGGCGGCGTAGCGCGTCTGCGCCTCGGAAAGCGTGTCGGCGCCCCAGTCGGAACTCTGCTCGGTCTTGACGAGGTCGACCCCCAGCAGTTCGCGGCAGAGGTCCTTCAGCCCGTGACGGTCGGTGTAGGTGCGGACCAGCTTGGAAGCGATCTTCGTGCACCAGACGGGCGCCGTGACGACGCCGAAATGCCGGCGCAGCGCCGCCACGTCGAAGCGGGCGAAGTGGAACAGCTTCAGCCGTTCGGGGTCGGCGAGGAGGCGGGTCAGGTTCGGCGCCCCCTCGAACGGCGCCGCCTCCTGCGGCCCTTGCCTCGGCAGGCGGACGAGGTGGCAGGCCCCGCCGCCGTCGGTGAGCTGCACGACGCACAGACGGTCGCGCGCCGGGTTCAGCCCCATCGTCTCGGTGTCGATGGCGACGACCAGGCCGAGGGTCAGGCCGTCGGGAAGGTCGCCTTCGTGGACGTTGATCGTCATCGCGTGCTCACCGTGCGTGTTCCGTCGCCCCTGTATGGCGCCTTGCGGTGAACGCGACGTTAATGCCGGATGCCGTAGAGGCAAGGCACGCCCGAAAAGAAGGCGTGGCCGCCTCGTCGAAGCAGGCGGCGGCCCCGCCTAGAAGGCGGCCACGGCGCCGTCGCTGCGCGGGTCGAAGCCGCCCTCGATGATGCCGGACGGGTGGCGGGCGAGGCCGCCGGCGTGGCCCGCCAGCTCGTCGAAGTCCCGAAGCATCTCGACCTCGTGGCCGCGCGCGCGCAGGGTGTCGACGGTCTCGGCGGGGAAGCGCCCCTCCAGCTTCAGCGAATCGGAGTCCTGGCCCCAGGTGCGCCCGAGCAGCCAGCGCGGCGCGGTGATGGCCTGCTGCATCCGCTGGCCGAACACGGCGTAGCGGGTGAACACGGCGGCCTGCGTCTGCGGCTGGCCGTCGCCGCCCATCGTGCCGTAGACCATGGTGCGGCCGTCCTTGAGGCGGGCCAGCGCCGGGTTGAGCGTGTGGAAGGGCTTCTTGCCGGGGCGCAGGGCGTTGAGGTGCTTTGGATCGAGCGAGAACGAGCAGCCGCGGTTCTGCCAGTTGATGCCGGTCTCGGGCAGGACCACGCCGCTGCCGAACTCGTGGTAGATGCTCTGGATGAAGGAGACGGCCCGGCCCTCGCCGTCGATCACCCCCATCCAGATGGTGTCGCCCGGACCCTTGCCCTTGCCCCAGGGCAGGGCGGAATCGAGCCGGATTTCGGCCGCGAGCCCGTCGAGGAAGCCGTCTTCAAGGCAGTCCTGCGGGTCGATGTCCATGTGGTCCGGGTCGGTGATGTACCGGTCGCGCACGGCGAACGCCCGCTTGGTCGCCTCGACGACGAGGTGGACGTAGTCCGGGCTCTCAGGCCCGAAGCGCCCGATGTCCAGGCGGTCGAGGATGCCGAGGATGACGAGCGAGACGAGGCCCTGGGTCGGCGGGGTCATGTTGTAGAGGTCGCCCAGGCTGTGCCGCAGCACGAGCGGCGTCCGGACGCGCGCTTTGTAGCCGGCGAGGTCGTCGGCGTCGACGGGGCTGCCCGCCGCCTTCAGCCCGGCGGCGATGCGCCCGCCGAGCCGGCCGCGGTAGAAGCCGTCGAGACCCTCCTCGGCCAGCGCCCGAAGGGTGCGGGCAAGCGCGGGAAGGCGGAACCGGCTTCCGGGTGCGGGCGGCGCGCCGTCCGCGAGGAAGACCCCGGCGAAGCCGGGCACGTCCTTCAGCTCGGCGAGCTTCTTCGCGGTGCTCTCGTTCTGCGAGACCGTCACCCCGATCCCGTCCTCGGCGTAGAAGATCGCCTCTTCGAGCAGGCGTCCGAGCGGCAGCCGGCCGCCCCAGGACCTGCCGATCGCGAGCGCCTCGTCCCAGCCCCCGATGGTCCCGGCGACGGTGTTGGCGGCGAGAGGGCCGCGGACGGGGATGGTGGCGTACCCCTTGCGGCCGTAATAGTCGAGCGAGACCCCCGCGGCCGCCGGGCCGCACGCCTCGATCGCCACGACCGGCCGGTCCGGGCAGGAGATCGTCCAGAAGCCGTCGCCGCCGATGCCGTTCATGTGGGGGTAGACCACCGCGATGGCGGCGGCCGCGGCGATCATCGCCTCGACGGCGTTGCCGCCGTCGCGCAGGACCGAGACGGCCGCCTGCGCGGCGAGGGCGTGCGGGGCCACGGCCATGCCGCGGGTGGACTGGGCGGTCTGGAACATCGGGGCGCTTGATCCTGGGTTCGAGGAAAAGGGATAGCCGGGGCGGGCCTCCCGCCCCGGCGGGGCGCCTTAGAGGGTAGGCTGCGCGAGCCCCCGGCGATAGCCCGTCGCGGGGGCGGCGGCGCGGAGGTGGGCGGCGCGCATCGGCTTCAGGACCGCGACGGCCAGGATGGCGGTCAGGAAGTTCATGCCGATCACGACGCCGAAGACGACGTTCCAGGAGGCGGTGGCGTCGTGCAGCATCGCGGCGAGCGGGCCGCCCAGCACCGAGCCGACGCCCTGCGCCATGTAGAGAAAGCCGTAATTGGTGGTGGCGTGCTTGGTGCCGAAGGTGTCGGTGAGGGTCGAGGGGAACAGCGAGAAGATCTCGCCCCACCCGAAGAACACGACCCCCGACAGGAGGACGAACATGACGGGCTCGTGGGCGTAGAGCAGCCAGACCGTCATGGCGACGCCTTCGAGGCCGAAGGCCAGCAGCATCGTGTTCTCGCGCCCGATCCTATCCGAGACCCAGCCGAAGAAGGGCCGGGTGAGGCCGTTGGTGAAGCGGTCGATCGACAGGGCCAAGGGCAGGGCGGCGAGGCCGAACACCAGGGCGTCGGCGACGCCGAAGTCGGCCGCGAAGGCGCCCATCTGCGAGATGACCATCAGGCCCGAGGTCGACATCATCGTCATCATGGCAAACATGAGCCAGAAGATCGGGCTGCGCAGCATCACGCGGGGGGCGTAGTCGCGCCGCTCCTGGATCAGGCCGTGCGCCTCGGCCCGGGGCGCCGCGTGCGGTATGGTCGCGGTGTCGGGGCGCCTCATGCCGAGGGCCGCGACGACGCCGACGACGCCGATGATCAGGCCGTAGGTCGTCAGCGTGCCGGACAGCCCGGCCGCGTGGACCGAGCGCGAGATCGGGAAGGTCGTGAGGATGGCGCCGAAGCCGTAGCCCGCGGCGACGAGGCCGGTGGCGAGGCCGCGCTTGTCGGGAAACCACTGCACCATCATCCCGACGACGCCGATGTAGATGATGCCGGTGCCGATGCCGCCGAGCACGCCGTAGGTGACGTAGAGGCCCGTCAGGGTCTCGACGTTGGCGGCCAGGACCCAGCTCATGCCGGTGAGGACGGCCCCCGTCGAGAGCAGGAGGCGCGGGCCGAAGCGGTCGATGAGGTAGCCCTGCAGCGGCGACAGGAACGTCTGGAGGATGATCAGGAGCGAGAACGTCACCTGGATCTCGGCGAGCGGCGCGTTCAGCTTCTCGGTCAGCGGCTCGGTGAACAGCGCCCAGACGTATTGCGGGCTGGAGATCGCCATCATGGCGAGCATTCCCAGGCCCAGCTGCACCCAGCGCGTCGACGGGGGTGCGGACCCGGACGGAGTCGCGGCGGTCATCGGTTTCTCCCTGACGGGCGGGCGACCCCAGGGCCGCCGACCTGTGACAGACCTCTGATGTGTCTTTGACATGTCAGTGACACGGTATGAGCGCCGGGCGCCGCGCGCAAGGGTTTTCGGCGGACGGGGAAAAAGAATTTCAGGGCCGGCTAGCCCAGCGCTTCCAGGGTGCGCTTCGTGTACCACTCGACGTAGTCGAGCAAGTCGTCCGAGCCCCGCCGCGCCGCGGCCTCGTCGTTGGCCGCCACGGCGCGGGCGACCTTGGCGTGCAGGTCGCAGACGCGCGGCAGGTCGCCGAAGCGCTCGAAGTGCAGGAACCAGAACCGGCGCGTCTGCGCCTCGATCGGCCCGATGGCCTGCGCGGCGTAAGGGTTCTGGGCCGTCGCCGCGATCAGGGCGTTGAACTCGCGGTCGGCGGCGATGAAGACCTTCTCGTCGTTCCCCGCACCGGCGCGGTCGAACTCGGCCGCGAGGTGCCGGAACCGGGCCCGATGCCGCGCGTTGGCGAGCCGGGCCGCGCGCCCGGCCAGGATCCGCTCGATCTCGCGGCGCACCTCGATCAGCTTGAACTGGTCGGCCGTGTCGATCTCGGAGACCATGGCGCCCGCGCGGGGCAGGATCTTCACGGTTCCCTCGAAGGCGAGGCGCTGGAGCGCCTCCCGGACGGGGGTGCGGCCGATGCCGAGCAGGCCGCTCAGCGACTTCTCGGAGATCAGGCTGCCGGGCGCGATGCGCAGCGTGACGATCATCTCCTCGATGAGCCTGTACGCCGCCTGCGATTGCGTCTCCGGACGCCCGCCGTCCTCCGGGAAGGCGGCCTCACGGTCTTCTTGCATCATGCCGAACCGTCCGCCCGTGCCCCGCCCGTGAAACATGGGGGAAAGCGCCGCCGGGCATGGCGCCCGCCGCCTCGATGATTGGACGTCCGGGAAGGTGGTGCCCAGGAGAGGACTCGAACCTCCACGACCGGAAGGTCACTAGCACCTGAAGCTAGCGCGTCTACCAATTCCGCCACCTGGGCACGGTGCGCCGGGTGTTAGGCGGTTCGGGGGTCGAGGTCAAGCGTCGGCTTGGCGGGAGGCGCGCCATCTTCTAAGGACTGTCGCAGCAAGCGAGAGGGAGCAGGATGCGCGACAAGGTCGTCACCCTATTCGGCGGGACCGGCTTCGTGGGCACGCAGATCGTCAAGCGGCTGGCCGAGCGGGGCGCCACGATCCGCGCCGTGACCAGGGCGCCGCACCGCGCCCTGCACCTGAAGCCTTTGGGCAACGTCGGGCAGATCAACCTCGTGCCCTGGCGAGGGGGCGGCGTCGAGGCGCTGCGGACGCTGGTGCGGGGCACCGACCTCGTCGTCAACCTCGTCGGCATCCTCTTCGAGGGCCGCAAGGGCGACTTCATGCGCGTCCACGCCGACTTCGCCGGCAACGTCGCCTCGGCGGCGAAGGCCGAGGGCGTGCCCCGCCTCCTCCACATGTCGGCGCTGGGCGCCGACCCGGACTCGCCCGCCCTCTACGGCCGCAGCAAGGCCGAGGGCGAGAAGCGGGTCATGGCGGCGTTCAAGGACGCGACGGTCTTTCGCCCCAGCATCGTCTTCGGCCCCGGCGACGGCTTCTTCGAGCGCTTCGGGCGGATGATGGCCTACGTCCCCGCGGCCCCGCTCATCGACGGCGGCACCACCCGCTTCCAGCCGGTCTACGTCGGCGACGTGGCCGACGCCTTCGTGACGGCGGCCGAACGCCCGGACGCGAAGGGGCGCCTCTACGAACTCGGCGGACCCGGCACCTACACCTTCAAGGAACTGCTGGCCTACCTCGCCGGCGTCCTCGACCGCCGCTGCCTGTTCGTCCCCTTGCCCTCCGGCCTCGCCCGCTTCCAGGCCCGCTTCCTGGAGTACCTGCCGGAACCCCCCCTGACGAGGGACCAACTCGAACTGCTCAAGGTCGACAACGTCGTCGGCGGCACCAGGCCCGGCCTCGAAGACCTCGGCATCACCCCGACCCCGATCGAGACCACCGTGCCCGCCTACATCAAGGGCTACGTCCGCCGCCGCCCGGCCATGCCGACCCAGTAGGGCGGCGAGCGGCGGTAGACGCTTCGCGTCCGCTGACGCGGCCCGCTAACCCCTGGCAAACAGGATCGCCAGCATCAGGGTGCCGACCGCGATCCGGTACCACGCGAACGGCACGAAGCCGTGGCGGCTGATGAAGGCGATGACGCTCCTGACGACGAGGAGGGCCGCGAGGAAGGCGATGGTAAAGCCGATGGCGATGAGGCCGAAGCCCCCTGTGTCGATCACGTTGCGCACCTTGTAGAGGTCGTAGACGGTGGCGGCGAGCATGGTCGGGATGGCGAGGAAGAACGAGAACTC
>JAGRGG010000124.1:28358-28746 GCA_020445645.1 Geminicoccaceae bacterium
AGCAGCCCGCCCATGATCGTGGCGCCGGAGCGCGAGACCCCCGGCACCATCGCCAGCGCCTGACAGAAGCCCACCTTGAGGGCAAGCGGCCCCGGCATGGTCTCGACCCCGTGATAGCGGGGGTCGAACAGGCGGCGCTCGATCCATAAGATCGCCAATCCGCCCAGGATCAGCATGACCGAGACGACCCAGGGGTTGAAGAGGACCCCCTTGATGAAATCGTGGAAGAGGAAGCCCAAAACCATCGCCGGCAGGAAGCCCAGGAGGATGTTGCGGGCGAAGGCGAAGCTTTTGGGGTCGGAAAAGGCGGTGAACGCCACGCGCAGGAGGCGGATCCGGTAGGCCCAGCACACGGCGAAGATGGCGCCCAGCTGGATGACGACCTCGA
>JAGRGG010000124.1:28819-29151 GCA_020445645.1 Geminicoccaceae bacterium
AGGAATTCGGTCAGCCCCTCGACGAGGCCGAGCAGGGCGGCGCTGAGCGCGTTGGTCAGATCCATGAGCGGTACGGGTCCAATGGCGGAAAAGGCGGCGCAAGGTAGAAGGGGAACGAAGGCATCGCAAGTTGCGGTTGATAGTCGTTTTAGATGACTTCTTTCGTCTCATCGATGCCTCCGACATCGGCAGGACACGGCGAACTTGAGAAATAAGTAAATAAAAAAGACTATAGGCCCACGTCCGTCTTTACCCGTTCGATCCAAGGGTCTACATCCCCTGCGTCCCGCCCCTTACGGGACAAGGCCCCCCAACGCCCCCAACGCCCCCCA
>JAGRGG010000125.1 GCA_020445645.1 Geminicoccaceae bacterium
TTTGGGGTAGGCCCGATGGACGATCGCCAAAGAAAAAGCCCCGCGCGGCGGACGCGAAGCGTCAAGAGGCCCCGCCCCTGCTGTGGCCCTCCGCGGGGAAGGCTCGCCTTGCCCGTGGGTGCCTTGCCGTCGACGTGGCGCGAGGCGGGGGCACGGCCGCGGCGGGCGCGGGTTGGCGGGCCGATCCGGTGCGGCGGCTTGCGCCGTTCCCGGCGCGGCCCGGCGCGCGCCTTGGAACGGTGCCCGCCGACGCCGTCGGCGCACCCTTCGGCCGGGCGCCCTGGGCGCGGGGCCTCCGCCGGCCGCCCCCGCGGCCAGGGCGGCGGGCGCCGAAGCCTCGCCGGAAGGCGGGCGATCCCCTGGCGCCGGGGCGCCAAGCCCCCCCAAAGCCGCGTCCGCGGCGCGCCGGGTGCGGGTGGCGGACAAACCCGCCCTGCGCCCGCACGAACGCCGCAACCAGCCCCTGCCGGGCGAGGAGGTCCGGCCCGCGGGCGAGCGGCCCCCCCGGGTGGGCGCACCCCCCTCCAACCCGCCGGCCGACACGGGCCCCAAGCGGCCCGCGGCGGCGATCGGGGCGCGCCGGGCAGGCGCGCCGGCGGCCGAAGGGGGCGGCCGCTTCAACGGCCGCCTTCGGACGCGCCCGCATCAACACGCGCCGACGACCCGCATCGCCTTCGCCCGCCTCCGGCACCGGCGCCCACCACCCCAGCCGGCGCCCGACCCGCCAATGTAGCGCTAGCCCGCCCGCAGCAGCAGCCCTTCGTCGGGACGCAGCGCCAAGCGGCCGTCGATCGTCTCGCCGGCGCGGTCGAGGGCGGTCGAGAGGACGGTGGTCCAGGGGCCGTCCGGCGGGTCGAAGGCGGCGGGGTCGGGGCCGAAGTTGAGGACGACGAGGAAGCGGCTTTCCCCGTGCGCGCGGGTGTAGGCGAGGATCGGGCCTTCGGTTTCAAGGAGCGACCCTGCGCCGACGTGCAAAGCGGGCTCGCGGCGGCGCAGCGCGAGGAGAGCCTTGTGCAAGGTCAGCATCGAGCGGGGCCTCCCCGCCTCGACGGCGACGTTGACCCTGTCCGCGTCGGCGGCGATCGGCAGCCAAGGCTCGCCCGTCGTGAACCCGGCGCCTTCGCCCCCCTCCCACTGCATCGGCGTCCGACAGGGGTCGCGGCCGACGCCGATGCCGGGGTCGCCCTTCTCGGACGGGTCCTGGACCCGGTCGGGGGGGATCGGCACGTCCCGCATCCCGATCTCGTCCCCGTAGTAGAGCGTGGGCGTCCCGCGCAGCGTCAGGAGCAGCATCGCGGCGACGCGGGCCTGGGACCGTCCGACGCGGCTGGCGATGCGGTGGTTGTCGTGGTTGCCGAGCACCCAGTTCGGCCAGCCGCCCGGCGGCAGCGCCGCCTCGTAGTCGCGGATCAGGTCGGCGACGTCGGGGGCGTTCCAGGCGGTGAGGAGGAGGTGGAAGTTGAACGGCAGCTGGACGCCCGACAGATCCTCGCCGTAGTAGGTGACGAGGCGCCCGACCGGCAGGTAGATCTCGCCGATCAGCACCCGGTCGTCGTACTCGTCGACGACCCGGCGCATCGCCCGGACGACCTCGTGCACCTCCGGCCGGTCGGTCGTGTAGCGGTGGACGTGCCGGTCGTAGCCGCGCATCCCCTCGTGCCAGTCGGGGTTCGGGGGGTTGTCGCGGAAGCGGTCGTCCTTGATGAGGTGCCAGATCACGTCGACGCGGAACCCGTCGACGCCCTTGTCCAGCCAGAAGCGCAGCACGTCGAACATGGCGGCCCGGACCTCGGGGTTGCGCCAGTTGAGGTCGGGCTGCTCGGGCAAAAAGGCGTGGTAGTAGTATTGCCCCGTCGCCTCGTCGAAGGTCCAGGCCCCGCCGCCGAAGCTGGCGAGCCAGTTGTTGGGTGGGCCGCCGCCCGGCGCTGGATCGTGCCAGATGTACCAGTCGCGCTTCGGGTTGTCCCGTGACGACCGGCTCTCCAGGAACCAGGGGTGCCGGTCGGAGCTGTGGTTCGGGACGAAGTCGAGGATCAGCTTCAGCCCCAGCCCGTGCGCCTTTTCCAGGAGGGCGTCGAAGTCGGCCATGTCGCCGAACAGAGGGTGGATGCCGCGGTAGTCGCTGATGTCGTAGCCGAAATCGGCCATCGGCGAGGGGTAGATCGGCGAGAGCCAGACGGCGTCGACGCCGAGCCTGACCAAGTGGTCGAGCCGGGCCGCGATCCCCGGCAGGTCGCCGATCCCGTCGCCGCCCGCGTCCATGAACGAGCGCGGGTAGACCTGATAGACCACGCCCTTTTGCCACCAGCGGTAGTCGTCGCTCATGTCGTCTCCTCGATTGGATGCCGGGGTACTTGAATACGCTTCGCGTCCGCTGGCGCGTGGCCCGAACGGCGGGGCCACGCGCCAACAAGCGGAAAAAGAGAAAAAAGGCCCCGCGCCAGCGGACGCGAAGCGTATTCAACGCCGAAAGACATCCCCCGGCCTCGCCGCGTTGAGCCAGCGGTGCCCGTAGCGGCCAAGCTCGACCGTGACGGTGCCGTCCTTGGCCAGCTTCGCCTCGCCCTCGCCCAGGACGGTGATCAGCCCCTCCCAATCGGCGGCGCCGGGGGGCTTGGCCTCGACGGTGACGGGGGCCTCGCCGAGGTTGTGGAAGGTGAGGAGGGTGCGGTCCTCCCAGTCGTGGGCGAGGGCCACGACGGCGCCGGACTCGACGGGGAGGACGCTGACCTTGCCGAAGCCGAGTTCGGGCGTCGCCCGGCGCACCCGGAGGAGGCCGGACATCCAGGTGAGGAGCGAGCCCGGGTCGCGCAGCTGGTCGGCGACGTTGACGGCGGACGGCCCCCACTTGCGGCCGCCGACGATCGGGCGGTGCAGCTTGTCCGGGGGTGCCGTCGAGAAGCCGCCCGACGGCCCGGGGAGCCACTGCATCGGCGAGCGCACGCTCATCCGGCCCGGAATGTCGAGGTTCTCGGCCATGCCGATCTCCTCGCCGTAGAACAGGACCGGCGAGCCGGGCAGCGCGAAGGCGAGCGCGTAGGCGGTGCGGATGCGGTCCTGGTCGCCGTCCAGCATCGTCGGCAGGCGGCGGCGCAGGCCGCGGCCGAAGAGCTGCATGGAATCCTTCGGGCCGAACGCCTTGAACGCCTCCTCCCGCTCGGCCTCGGTGAGCTTGTCGAGCGACCACTCGTCGTGGTTGCGGATGAAGTTCGCCCACTGGTCCTCGGGCGCGATCGAGGGCTGGGTCTGGAGGCTGTGCAGGAGGGGGCCGGTGTCGCCGCGGGCGAGCGAGAGCGCCATCGCTTGGTTGAGGTTGAAGTTGAGGCACATGTGGAGTTCGTCGCCGTCCTCGTCGCCGAAGAAGCGGCGCACGTCCTCGGGCATCAGGTTGACCTCGCCCATGAGGATCGCCTCGCCGCGCCTGCGGTTGATGAAGGCGCGAAGGTCCCTGAGCCAGCCGTGCGGGGCGAAATCGCCCGGCTTGTCGATGCCGGCGGTCTCGATCAGGAACGGCACGGCGTCGACGCGAAAGCCGGAGAGGCCAAGCTCGAGCCAGAAGCCGACGATGCGGCAGATCTCCTCCCGCACCTTGGGATTGGCGATGTCGAGGTCGGGCTGCGACTTGTAGAAGCGGTGCAGGTAATACTGCTTCGCCTTTTCGTCCCACTGCCAGTTGCTGTCCTCCTTGTCGGGGAAGACGATGCCGTCCGGCCCGTCCTTGGGGACCTCGTCCCGCCAGACGTACCAGTCGCGGTAGGGCGATTCGGGGTCGGACCGGGACGCCTGGAACCAGGGGTGGGCGACCGAAGTGTGGTTGACGACGAGGTCGGCGATGACCCGCATCCCCCGCTCGCGGGCGGCGCGCATCACGTCGACGAAGTCGCCAAGGGTGCCGAGGCGCGGGTCGACGCCGTAGTAGTCGGCGATGTCGTAGCCGTCGTCGCGATCGGGAGACGGGTAGAACGGCATCAGCCAAAGGCAGGTGACGCCCAGCCCCTCCAGGTGGTCGAGGCGGCGGAGCAGCCCCTTGAAGTCGCCGATCCCGTCGCCGTCGCCGTCCTGGTAGGTCTCGACGTCGAGGCAGTAGAACACCGCGTTCTTCCACCACAGATCGCCCGTCTGCCGGATGCCCATGCCGCCCGCTCCTCGTTCCCGTCCAAGGGGGAACCCCACGATAGGGACGGACGTTCCAGGAGAAGATCGGCACAAAACGGGAACATCACCGATGAGCGGCAACCCGAAGACCCCCGACCCGAACGAGACCTCGAACGCCCAGAAGGACCCGGACGACTGGACCACGGGCGACGAGGCGATGACGGGGGCGCAGGCTTCGTACCTAAAGACCCTGAGCGAGGAAGCGGGCGAGCCGTTCGACGACAAGCTCACCAAGGCGGAGGCGTCGAAGCGGATCGACGCGCTTCAGCAGAAGACCGGGAGGGGGAACTAGGATCACGCTTCGCGCCCGCTGGCGCGAAGCGTGATCTTTCATCCCCCTCCCCTCCCCCGCCGTTCCGCGACGAGCGCCGCGACCGCGTGCTCGAAGGCTTCGGCGACGAGCCAGTTCTCGGCTTCGGCGACGGCGTAGAAGGCGTCGAGGGTTTCCTGGGTGGTCTTGACGTTGAGTTGCAGGGTGCGGGCGCTGCGGCGCCGGCGGCCGTGGCGCGCGGGCTGGCGGCTGACGAAGCGTTCGGCCTCGGCGAGGGCCCTGATCTCGGCCTTGGGCGGCGGTGGGCTCTTGGCGGTCTTGGGGGCGAAGCCGCCGAGGTCGAGGTCGGGCGCGTCGAAGATGGAGGCCCTGCCCTTCCCGCCGCTCACGCCGCCGCCCCCCGGCCCTGGCGCAGGCGTTCGACGATGGATGCCGCGAAGGCGCGGGCGTTGACCCTGGCGGATTCGAGGTTGCCGAGGCCGTGCTTGGCAAGGCCGGCGACGGTGCCGCCGTAGCTGAAGACCGCGCGGAAGGCCTCGCGGTCGATGAGCTGGACGTCGAGGACGGGCACCCCCGCCCCTTCGAGTTCGGCCTGGACGTGGCGAAGGGTGCGCGGGGTCAGGGCCGGGCTGGTCCTCGTGAGGACGACGACGTAGGGGATGGCGCGGCGGGTGGCCCGGCCCTGGTTCTCGATCAGGCGGATGGCGCGGGCGGCCTGCCGCGCGTCGAGGTGCGAGCCCTGGACGGGAATGACGACGAGGTCGGCGAGGCTGATCGCGTAGCTCACCATGAGGCTCGCCGTGCCTTCGAGGTCGATGACGACGAAGGGGGACTCGGCCGCCGCCCGGTCGATGTCGTCGAGGATCGTCTCCTCCCGCACCTCGCTCAGGACCTCGATCCCCTCGGGGCAGCCCGGCCGGGAGGCCCACTCGGAGATGTTGCGGTTGGGGTCGGCGTCGATGATCGTGACCCTGGCGCCGCCCGCCGCGAGTTCGCCCGCGAGCAGCGTCGCCGAGGTGGTCTTGCCGGACCCCCCCTTCGGGCTGGCGAAGACGATGACGGGCATGGCCTATTCCCCCTGGCAGCCGATGGCTAGCTTTCGGCTAGCGGATAGCTAGCCACCATGAAAGCCGCCGCCGCCGCCACGTCCATGCTTTTGAGTTAACTGTCGTTTTTCGGCAACCCACGGGTTCGTTGATCAGCTACCTGCTAGCTATTAGATAGCTATAAAATAGCTACTAAAAAGCTAGCGGCTAGCTAGCGCCCAGGCGCCGTCTGTTGAAGGGGGGAGGAAGAGTGCCAGAGCAGGGAGAACAGGCCACAAAGGCCGTTTGTTGCATATATAACACACTTGCTAGGAAAAAGCGCGAATATCTCGAAGTTAGGAAAAAGAGCCGGAAAAGGGGCAGGGAAGGGGCCTCGAAAAGTTATCCCCAGATCGTGTTCGTGACTTAGCGACCGACCCCCCGACTTATCCACATTTTATCCACATTTTATCCACAAAGTTCGTGAGTTAGCGACCGAAAGTTCGTGAGTTAGCGACCGAAAGTTCGTGAGTTAGCGACCGCCCTCTTACTAAGACTCAAAATACTAAAAAACAAAATCCGAATCGTGCGCGCGCGCGAGGGTCGCTAAGTCACGAATTGCGTGCCCCCGTCTGGGGATAATATGCTTTGCAGCGAACACCGAAGGCGGGCACATGGCGGATCTTCACCACCGACTGAATTCTCAAGGGCAGTTCGCCCTACGCCTCCAGGCGAGGGACCAGGACGAGCGCCGGGTGATCGACACGGCGGCCCGGTTTCTTTCCGAGGAGAACGTCGAGCCCGCGTTCACCCATCCGGGCCTGTGCCTGACGGTCCTTCCCCACCGCGAAAGGCCGCCGCAGGAGATCTGGCGGCGGGTCAACGGCACGGTGAGCCTGATGGTCCAGCCGACCGCCGACCACGAGGGGGCGTTCCACGGCGTGCCCAGCGGCTCGAAGGCCCGGCTGATCCTGCTCTACCTCCAGACCGAGGCGATCAAGACCAACTCCCGCCAGATCGAGCTCGGCCGCTCGATGCACGCGTGGCTCTGCCGGATGGGGGTGAAGCCGTCCGGGACCAACTACGGCGAGGTCAACCGCCAGTCGCGCAAGATCGAGAACTGCCTGCTCACCTTCAGCCGCGACGACGAGGACGGCGGCGTGCGCTGGCGCGACACGATCATCCGGGGCTCGTTCGACCGCACCCAGGGCGGCCTGCGCGAGCTGATGGCGGTCGAGCTCTCCGACAGCTTCTACCGCGCCATTTGCGACCACCCCGTGCCGGTGGCCGAAGCGGCGATCCGGGCGCTCGGCGACCGCTGCACGGCGATCGACATCTACCTCTGGCTCGCCTACCGCCTGCACGCGCTCGGCCGCGACACGCTGGTGTCCTGGCCGCGTCTGTTCGCCCAGTTCGGCGCCGCGACGACGGCGCTCAAGCACTTCAAGCCCCGCTTCGCCCGCGACCTCGATCTGGCGCTCGCCGTCTACCCGACGGCCAGGGTCGAACTCTGCGAGGAGGGCGTGCGCCTCGAAGCCTCGCCACCGCCCTATCTCGGCGGGCGCCCCCGCCTCCAGGTGGGCGACGGTCGCTAACTCACGAACTCCTGGCGGGCATGTTGGGCGGTGAGAATCGCTTGATGCGATAGAAGGAACGAGGCGCTTGCACCCCT
>JAGRGG010000289.1:0-266 GCA_020445645.1 Geminicoccaceae bacterium
TGATCGCGCGCGGCGCCGCCGACGCGAACCGCCGCCTGTTCGTCACCACCGTGCCCGACCTCGACCGCACGCCCGGCCACGGCGGCGAGGGGCTCACGGGCGAGGTGACGGCCTGGAACAGCGCGATGCGCGGCTACGCCAACGGCCACGCCAACGTGATCGCCGTCGACCTCCACACCGTGTTCGAGCGCCTGTTCGCCGACCCCGCCCGCTTCGGCTTTTCCGACGTCACCTCGATCGCGCCGTCGCGCGCCGAGATCACCGAC
>JAGRGG010000289.1:372-1729 GCA_020445645.1 Geminicoccaceae bacterium
TCGCCGCCGGCGCCTCGGCGCAGGCCAGGCTGCAGCAGGACATCGCGGGCGGCCTCGTCGTCGCCCCGCCGACCACGACGACGGGCGCGGCGTTGACCCCCATCGCCTTCGGGGACCCTGAGGCCCCGGCCTCCGCCGCCGACCTTGACCCGAGCCGGGCCGGCTTCGCCGGGACGCGCGCGACCCGAAACGGCGGCGCCGGGCTCGACTACGAGATGGGCGACGGCCTCTCCCTCGGCCTCGCCGCCGGCCGCTACGCCGACCGGATCGAGAACGACCGCCTGCTCGCCGGCACCGGCACCGACCTCGCCACCGACGCCTTCGCCGTCTACCTGCGCCAGCGCACCTTCGGCCTCGAACTTGAAACCCGCTTCAGCAGCCTGGAGACGGACTACACGCGGCGCGACTTCGACGCGATCAGCGACAGCCGCGGCCGGACCCGGTTCGGCGGCAGCGCACAGGGCGTGAGCCAGCGGGTCGCCGCCCCCCTCGACGCCGGCGGCGTCACCTTCTGCCCCTGGGCCGAGCTCGGCTACAGCGCCCAGAGCCTCGACGCCTACACGATGCAGGATCCCTACCTCGGCGCCGTCCGCGTCGACGGCGGCGGCACGAGCGAGTTCAAGGCCGGGGTCGGCCTCAACCTCGCCGCACTGCCCCTCGACCTCGGCCGGGGCCGCAGCCTCGCGCTGGGCGCCGATGTCAGCCTCGAGCGTACCCTGGGCCGCCAGGACCTTACCTTCGAGGTGCGCGACTCCGCCGGCAGCCAGCGCGAGGTGCTGCCCCGCGGCGAGGCGACGACGGCGACGCTGGGCCTCGGCGGCACGCTCCGCCTCGGCGACGCCGTCGACCTCAAGGCGGGCTTCGGCCTCGCGGGGTCGAGCGAGGGCGGCGGCGACGGCAGCGTCAATCTCGGCGCGAGCTGGCGGTTCTGACACGCTTCGCGTCCGCCGGCGCGGGGCGTGTCTTAAACCTTCCTTCACCCGCCGCCTCTATCCTGCCCCCATCCGATGACGATGGGGGAAACGGGATGACGGCGGAGGCCAGGGTCGGCGATGCGGCGAGCGCCCTGGCGCGGGCGGCGAAGGGCGACGAGACCGAGCTGTTCCGGGCCATCTACCGCCGGCTCTCGCCGTGCGTCCGGGCGAGCCTGACGGTGGCGCAGGTGGAGGGCCTGCGGATCGCCGCCGCCGAGCTCAACCGCGGCCGGCACGGGCTCGACCTGCGCCTCGCTTTGCCAAGCCCGTTCGGCCGGTTCTACCTCGCCCTCTTCGCCGGCCGCGACCGCCGCCGCTCCGCCCGCCCGCCCCGGGTGTGAATCGGGGGCCGACGGGTCGCCGCGCGAACGGCCCGGGGTTTT
>JAGRGG010000016.1 GCA_020445645.1 Geminicoccaceae bacterium
TGCGGTTGAACTTTTCCTTGGCCATGACGGGATTCCCGGCTCTACCTTGGTGCTGTGGGGGGAAAGGGCGCTGACGGCCGGGGCCATGGAGCGGGTGGAGGGAATCGAACCCTCGTCACCAGCTTGGAAGGCTGAAGCTCTACCATTGAGCTACACCCGCTCAAGCCTGTCGCGGCCGCTTCGTCCGTGGCCCCCAGGGGCGTGGTGGAGGGGGTAGGATTCGAACCTACGTAGGCGTACACCGGCAGATTTACAGTCTGCTGCCTTTAACCACTCGGCCACCCCTCCGCAGGGTCCCCGAAAGGCCCGGACGAAAGCGCGCGGACTATGGCCGAACTTTTCATCTTGTCAACCGGATAGGCCCAGGCGAACGATGAAACCAAGGAACCCGAAAGCGCCGCCGCGCAAGGGCGGCGCCCCCGCCCCTCGCCGCGAGGGCGGCAAGCCGCAAGGACGGTCGCCGGAGCGCCCCCCGGAACGGCCAAGAGACGGCGCGAGGCCCCGTTTCGAGGGCGCGCGGCCGGCGCCCGCCCGGTCGAGGGCGCCGACGGGGCTCTGGTTCTGGGGCCACCACGCCGTGCGCGCGGCCCTCTTGAACCCCCGCCGCACCCTCCACCAGTTGATGGCGACGGCCGAAGGGCTGGAGCGGCTGGGAAGCGCCGGCCGGCGGGCCGGGCTGCGGATCGTCCCGGCCGGCAACGAGGAGATCGCGCGGTTCGTGCCCGACGACGCCCAGCACCAGGGCGTCGCCCTCCAGACGGCACCTCTGCCGCCCGTGCTCCTGGAGCGCCTCGTGGCCGTCCAGCCCGAGGCAGGCCTCCTCCTCGTCCTCGACCAGATCACCGACCCCCGCAACTTCGGCGCCATCCTCCGCAGCGCCGCGGCGCTGGGCGTCGGCGGCGTCGTCGTCCCGGAACGGCGCAGCGCCGAACTCGGCGGGGCGGCGGCGAAGGCGGCGTCCGGCGCCCTCGACCTCGTCCCCGTCGCCGAGGTCGTCAACCTCGCCCGCGCCCTCGGGCAGCTCCAGGCGGCCGGCTACTGGATCACCGGCCTCGACGGCGCCGCCGGACGCACCCTTGCCGACAGCGGCCCTACCCGCCGGCGCGCGGTCGTCATGGGCTCGGAAGGCACGGGCCTCCGCCGCCTCGTCGGCGCCGCCTGCGACGAGCTGGTCAGGATCCCGATCGAGCCCCGCATGGAAAGCCTGAACGTCTCGGTCGCGGCGGGGATCGCGCTGTACGAACTGGCGGGGATCGATCGGCGGGGCCGGTAGGCGCTTCGCGTCGGCTGCCCTTGTTGAACCCCCGAACCCGACCCGTTATGGTTCCGCCCGTCCGGCCGGCATAGCTCAGCTGGTAGAGCATCCGCCTTGTAAGCGGGAGGTCGCGGGTTCAAGTCCTGCTGCCGGCACCATCTTTCCTTCACGATCCCGACAGGCGGGGCGGTGCCGGCTGGCCAACCGGGTTCGTTCTGCTAGCTCTCGCTCCGCCACGTCATGACGGAAGAGCCCCGATGCGCCGCCTTTTCCTCGCCTGCCTCGTCGCCCTGGCCCTCTTGTCCCCGCGCTCGGGCCGGGCGGCGGACTTCGCCGCCGACCTGGAGGCGGCGAAGGGGCAGACGGTCGACTTCTTCGCCTGGGGCGGCTCGCCGGCGATCAACGGCTACGTCGCCTGGGTCGCGGATCAGGTGAAGGACCGCTTCGGGATCGATCTTCGCCACGTCAAGCTCGCCGACACGAGCGACGCCGTGGCGCAGGTGCTGGCCGAGAAGGCGGCGGGGCGCACCGAGGGGGGTGCGATCGATTTGGTCTGGGTCAACGGCGAGAACTTCCGCGCCATGAAGGAGGGCGGCCTCCTCGACGGCCCGTTCGCCGCGGGTCTGCCGAACTTCGCCCTCGTCGACACGGCGTCGAAGCCGACGACGGTGGACTTCACCGTGCCGACCGGGGGCTACGAGGCGCCCTGGGGGTCGGCGCAGTTCGTCCTCATCCACGACGGGGCCGAGACGCCGGAGGCGCCGGACACGCTGGCGACGCTTCGGGCCTGGATCATGGCCCACCCCGGCCGGTTCACGCTCCCGGCCCCGCCCGACTTCGTCGGCACGACCTTCCTGAAGCACCTCCTGATCGGCCTCGCCGGCGACGGCCTCGACCTGAGCCGGCCGCCGCCCGAGGACGCGGCGAAGGCCCTGGCGCCCGTGCGCGACTGGCTGGAGGCGGTGCGCCCGGCGCTCTGGCGCCAGGGCACGGCCTTTCCGTCGAGCGGGCCCGCGCTGCACCAGCTCTTCGAGGACGGCGCCGTCGACTTCACGATGGCCTTCAACCCGGCGGAGGCCGCGACCTACGTCGAGGACGGCCGCTTCCCCGAGACGACCCGCAGCTACATTCTGAAGGGCGGCACGATCGCCAACGTCCACTTCGTCGCCATCCCCTTCGACGCCGGCGACAAGGCGGGGGCGCGCGTCGTCGCCAACTTCCTCCTTTCGCCGGAAGCGCAGGCGAAGAAGGAGGACCCGGCGGGCTGGGGCGACTTCACCGTGCTCGACATGGAGAAGCTCGACCCGGTGCAGCGGGCGATGTTCGAGAAGCTGAAGCGCGACCCGGCGACCCCGGCGCCGGAAGACCTGATCCCGGCCCTGCCCGAGCCGCACCCCGGCTGGGTGTCGGTCCTGGAGCGGTTCTGGGCCGAGGGCTTCGGCGGCTGACGGCGGTTCCGTGCGGCGGGGGCTGCGGGGTGCCCTTCTCCTCCTGACGCTGGGGCCCCTCCTCCTCGGCACGGGCGGCGTGCTCCTCCCGGCCCTGGGCGTCCTGCCGGGGGTGGCGACGGCGCCGGGGATCGAGGTGGGCCTCGGGCCGCTGCGCGCCTATCTCGCAACGCCGCACGCGCTCGGGGCCCTCCTGACCGGCCTCGGCGTCGGGGGTGCCGCGACCGTCCTCTCGCTCGGCCTCGCCCTCCTCCTGGCCGGCGCCCTGGAAGGGGGTGCCCGCCCGGCCCGGCTCGTCGTCCTCGCTTTGCCCCTCCTCCTCGCCGTGCCGCACGTGAGCCTCGCGCTCGGCCTCGGCTCGGCGCTCGGCCCGTCGGGCTGGCTGGTCCGCCTCGCCTCCCCCTGGGCCACCGGGTTCGAGCGGCCGCCGAACTGGCCGGAAACCCCCGTCCTCGGTGCCCTGCCGCTCGTCCTCGGCCTCGTCCTGAAGGAGGCGCCCTTCCTCCTCCTCGCCGCGGCGGCGTCGCTGCCGCTCCTCGACCTGCCCCGCCAGCGCCTCGTGACGGCGGGCCTCGGCTACGCCCCCGTCGAGGCGTGGTGGAAGGTGACGGTGCCCCGCCTCCTGCCGTATCTGCGCCTGCCCTTGCTCGCCGTCCTCGTCTACGGGACGACCAACGTCGAGATGGCGGCCGTGCTCGGGCCTTCCACCCCGCCGGCCGCGGCGGTCCTCCTCCTCGACGGCTTCCGCGACCCCGACCTCGCGGGCCGCCTCGCGGCCTCGGCCGGAACCGTCGTCCTGACCTTCGGCACGCTCCTGCTCGCCCTGCCGCTGCTCCTCGGCAGCCGGGTCGCCGCCCGCCTCGGCCGCCGCTGGCGCCTCGCGGGGCCGGGGGCCGGCATCGTTCCGGCGACCGCCCCGGCGGGGGGCACGCTGGCATTCCTCCTCCTGGCCTTCTGGGCGCTGGTCCTCCTGCTCCTGGTCCTCTGGTCCTTCGCCGGCCGCTGGCCCTTCCCGGCCCTCCTGCCGGGAACGTTCGACCCCCGCGCCTGGGATGCGGCGGGGCTCCTCGCCCCCGCGCTCGCCTCGGCCGGGCTCTCCCTCGCCGCCGCCCCGGCCGCGGTCGCCCTCGCCTTGTGGGAGATCGAGACCCGCCTCCCCGGCCGGGCGCCGCCGTTCTGGCCCTATCTGCCGCTCGTCCTGCCGCAACTGGGATTCGTCCCCGGCGTCGCCGTGCTGCTGGTGCGGCTCAACCTCGACGGCAGCCCCGTCGCCGTCGTCCTCCTCCACGCCCTCCTGGCCCTTCCCTACGCCCACCTCCTCCTCGATCAGGCCGGGGCCGGGCTCGACCCCCGCTACGCCCTCGCCGCGCGCAGCCTCGGCCACGGCCCCCTCGCCACGTTCTGGCGGGTCCGCCTGCCGCTCCTCCGCCCCGCCGTCGTCACGGCGCTCGCCGTCGCCTTCGCCGTGAGCTGCGGCCTCTATCTGCCGACGCTCCTCGCCGGGGCCGGGCGGATCGTCACCCTGCCGGTCGAGGCGGTGGCGCTGGGCGCCGGCGGCGACCGCCGGGTCGCGGCCGCGCTCGGTCTCGTGCTGGCCGTCCTGCCGCTCCTCGCCTTCGCGCTCGCGGCGTTCGCCCGCCGCCCCGCCCATGATCGAGAGGGGCAACCAACATGACGGGGGCGCTCGTCCTCGAAGGCGTCGGGCTCCGCCAGGAGGGGCGCGTCCTCCTGCAAGGGCTCGACCTCGCCGTGGCGCCGGGCGAGGCGGTGGCGCTCATGGGGCCGAGCGGGTCCGGCAAGAGCACCCTCCTGGCCCACTTGGCCGGGATGCTGCCCCCCGCCTTTCGCGCCGAAGGGCGGGTGCGCCTCGGGGAACGGGTCCTGGACGGGGTGGCGCCGGAGCGGCGGCGGCTCGGTCTCCTCTTCCAGGACCCGCTCCTCTTTCCGCACATGGACGTGGCCGGCAACCTCGCCTTCGCCCTGCCCCGCCGCCACCGGGGCGGCGCCCGCACGCGCGCCGTGCAGGACGCGCTCGCCGCCGTCGGCCTCGAGGGATTCGGCCGCCGCCACCCCCCGTCGCTCTCGGGTGGGCAGCGGGCCAGGGCCGCCCTCGTGCGCGCGCTCCTCGCCGAGCCCCTGGCCCTCCTCCTCGACGAGCCCTTCGCCAGCCTCGACCGCGCCCTGCGCGACGAGACCCGCGCCCTCGTCCTCGGCCGGGCCAGGGCCAAGGGCCTCCCCGTCCTCCTCGTCACCCACGACGAGGCCGACGCCGCCGCCGCCGACCGGGTGTTGAAACCATTCGCGTAGGACACGCTTCGCGTCCGCTGGCGCGGGGCGTGTTCGATCCCCAAGGCTGGACAAGGACGGTGCGTCTGGGCTAGGTCGACCTTGCCGTGGGCCTCCCTGGACCGTGGCGCACGCGGCGGCATCGAACCGTCGCGGCCGAAGGAAACGCCCGAACGTCGCGGGCGGAGCGCCCCCGCGTCGCTCCGCGCCTGGAGTTCTTAGCCATGCCCCATGCCGGCGCGCGCGCCACGCCCGCACCCTTCTCCTTGGCTTTGCGGGCGGGGGCGTGGCGCGGCGTCGGCTGCCTGCTGCTCTGTTTGGCGGCGACGCCCGCCGGCGCGCGAGCGGGCCTGATCGGGGTCGACGACGCCGTCGCCGAGGCGAAGCGGGCGGCGGCGGTCGTGCCTGTCCTCGACCCCGAGGAACTGGCGCAGCGCGACCTCGCGGTCGAGATCGAGAAGGCGAAGGTGGCGCGCGAACTCGACGCGGCGTCCCGCGAGCGGACGGCGGCGCTGGACGAGCTTCGCGCCATGAGCGAGGCCTTCGGCCGCGCGGGGCCGACCGAAGGCGGGGCGGGCGACGATGCCGACGGGGGGGACGACCCGCTCGCGGGCGAGATCGAGGCGCTGAGGGCCGAGCTTGCCGCCTTCGAGGCCGCCCCCGCCTCCAACGCGGGCGCGGCCGGGGCCGATCCCTGGGCGGTGCGCTGGGGGATCGAGATCACCGAGATGCGCCTCAAGCGCCTGCGCGAGCGGGCGGGAACGATGTCGGGCTCGGTGCGGGAATGGATCGGCGGCCAGATCGCCTCGATCGAGCGCCTCCTCGACCGCGCCGGCGCCGACACGGGCCGCCTCCTCGCCAGGGTCGCCGACAGTCTGGACGCGAACGGCCAAGGCGGCCCCTTGGAACTCGTCGTCGCCCCCGACGAGGTGACGCTTGCCTCGGCGCCCGCCGACGCGGCGCTGGGCGAGGAGGTCCAGCGCCTCGCGGCGACGAAGCAGCTGCTCGCCGTCCTGCCGCTTGCCATGCCGATCGAGAACGCCCACGTCACCAGCCGCTACGGCGTCCGCCGCGACCCGATCAGCCGCCGCCGCGCCATGCACGGCGGGCTCGACTTCGGCGCGCCCGAAGGCAGCCCGGCGACGGCGACCGCCCCCGGCACCGTGACCGAGGCGGGGCGCCACGGCGCCTACGGCATCATGGTCGAGGTCGACCACGGCTTCGGCGTCGTCACCCGCTACGCCCACCTCTCGGCGGCCAGGGTGGCGCCGGGGCAGAAGGTCGCCGAAGGCGAGACGGTCGGGATCATCGGCAGCACCGGCCGCAGCACGGGACGGCATCTCCACTACGAGATCCTGATCGACGGCCGCCACCTCGACCCGGCGGGCTTCCTCAAGGCGGGGCGGAAGCTCGTCACCATCTTGAACGGCGAGCGGGCTTAGGATGACGCTTCGCGTCCGCTGGCGCGGGGCGTGACGGCAAGGTGATTGGGTTTGACGAACGCGGTCGCGCTCTTCCTCGGGGGCCTCATCCTCGGCGCCGTCGTCGGCGTCGTCGGCAGGGTGACGCACTTCTGCACGATGGGCGCCATCAGCGATCGGGTGCTGTTCGGCAGCTGGCGGCGGCTGCGTGCGTGGGCGCTGGCGCTGGCCGTCGCCCTCGTCGGCACGCAGGCGCTGTTCCTCGTCACCGGCCTCGACGCGGGGCGGGCCGCCCTGCTTCGGGTGCCCGCCTTCTGGCCGGGGGCGCCGCTCGGCGGGCTCCTCTTCGGGGTCGGCATGGTCCTCGCCGGCGGCTGCGCCTACCGCAATCTGGTGCGCGCCGCGAGCGGCAGCCTGAAGGGGATGACGGTCTGCCTCGTCATGGCCTTCGTCGCGTGGCCGGCCTCGGCGCTGGTCCCTTCGTTCGGGGGGCCGGCGGCCACCCTCCCCGCCTTCTGGCCCGCCCCGTGGCGCTGGCTCCTGGTTCTTCTCGCGGCGGGCGCGCTTCTTTTCGCCGCCCTCAAGGAGCCCAGGGCGGCGGCGCGGCGGGAGCAGGCCGGTATCGGGCTCGCGCTCGGCCTTGCCGTGCCGCTCGGCTTCGCCTTGACCGGCGCGCTGGGCGACGAGGCCCGCTCGCTCGCCTTCGTGGCACCGAGCCGGGAGCTGCTGCTCTGGGCGTTCATGGGTCCGGGCTCCTGGCCCGGCTTCGGCGCCGCCCTCGTGCTCGGCACCCTCGTGGGCGCGTTCCTCGCCGGGTTCGGCCGGGGCGGTTTCCGGGTCGAGGGCTTCGCCTCCGGGGCCGACCTGGGCCGCCACCTGCTGGGCGCCGCGCTCATGGGGTTCGGCGGCGCGGTGGCGCTCGGCTGCACGGTCGGGCAGGGCCTGAGCGGGCTCGCGCTCCTCGCCCCCGGCGCCCTGACGGCGACCGGCGGGATCGTGCTCGGCGCCGTCGCCGCCCTTCGCTTTCTCCTCCACGGCTGGACCCTCGGCCTGCCGCTTCCGGGCGGGGCCGGACGGGGGGCTTGAGGAGAGGGGCGAAGAGGGCCTAAGCTCGCCCTGAAGGGCTGAGGGGAGACCGGTGGATGGCGCGGGCGGGGCACCTTGGCTTCGGGGAGCGGCGGGCGCTGCCGGCGTTCGCCCTGCTCGTCCTCGCGCTCCTCGGGCCTCTCCCCGCGCGGGGCGACACGTTCATCGCCGACCTCTCCGACCACCTGATCGCGATCACCACCGCGTTCATCGGCACGAGCGTGCTGCTGTTCGGGGTCACGGACGAGCCGGGCGTCGACGTCGCCGTGGTGGTGCGGGGGCCTTTCGAGGAGGCGGTCGTCCGGCGCAAGTCGCGCGTCGGCTTCGTCTGGCTCAACACCGACGAGGTGCGCTTTGCCGACACCCCCGCCTACTACGCCGTGGCGGCGAGCGGGCCGCTCGACCAGCTCGGCCTGCCGCGCGAGCTGCAGCGGCACCAGATCGGCTTCGAGCACCTGCCGATCCGGGTCGCCGACGCCGGCGGGGTCGACGGGGCCGCGCTCGGCGCCTTTCGCTTGGCGCTCCTGCGGACCAAGCAGCGGGAGGACCTCTACCCGAGCGAGCTTGGCACCGTGCGCTTCCTGGGCGAGCGGCTGTTCCGCACGACGCTGAACTTCCCGGCCAACGTCCCCCCCGGCAGCTACGCCGTCGAGGTGTTCCAGCTCAAGGGGGGACGGGTCGTCGCCGCCCAGCAGAGCGCGCTCGTCGTCACCAAGATCGGCATCGAGGCCGAACTCTACGACCTCTCGCGGCACCGGCCCGCCCTCTACGCCGCCGCCGCGATCGCCCTCGCGCTCGCCGCCGGCTGGTCGGCCGGGCTCATCTTCCGAAAATAAGGCCAGCGGAGGCACGTTCATGAGCGACAGCGTTCCCGCCCCGTTCCGGGTCTTCCTCGTCGTCGTCGACGAGAGCCAGGAGATGCGCAACGCGCTCCGCTTCGCCTGCCGGCGGGCGCGGCACTCGGGCGGCCGGGTGGCGCTCCTCCACGTCATCGAGCCCGTGGGCTTCCAGGAGTGGCTGGGCGTCGGGCGGCGGATCGAGGAGGAGGCGAGGGCCGAGGCGGAGCGGCGGCTGCAGCAGCTGGCCGGCGAGGTCGTCCGCCAGACGGGCCACCTCCCCGCCCTGCACCTGCGCGAGGGCGACCTCGCGGCCGAACTCCTCCAGGTCCTGCAGGACTCTCCCGAAATCTCCCTCCTCGTCCTCGGCACCGCCCCCGAGGGCGGCAACCCCGGCCCCCTCGTCAGCTACGTCATCGCCAACAGCAAGACCTTCCCCGTCCCCGTCACCCTGGTGCCGGGGCTGCTCACGCAAGAGCAGATCGACGCCTTGAGCTGAGGCGGGGGACGCTTCGCCCCCGCGCGAGGCCCGCTTTTCCTTCCGCCCTTTCAATGGGCGGACGTGTTCGACAGCAGGTTCACGATCAGCAGGCCCGCGATGATGAGGCCGAGGCCCACGAAGCCCCAGAGGTCGATCTTCTGCCCGTAGGCGATCCATCCGATGATCGACACCAGCACGATCCCGGCACCCGACCAGATCGCGTAGGTGATGCCGACGGGCAGCGTCTTGAGCGTCAGCGACAGGAAGTAGAAGGCCAAGCCGTAGCCGACGATGACCGTGACGGAGGGGAGGAGGTTCGTGAAGCCGCGCGAGGCCTTCAGGGCCGACGTGGCGATCACCTCGGCCACGATGGCGACGATCAAGAACGTGTAGATCTGCACCACTGCCCCTTTTCGTCGGACGAGGTTCCCGCGGCACGCGTTCGAGGGAGCATGTCACGCCCGGGGAGGAGCGTCGACGGGTCCGGTTCGGATCGGGGAGCGGCCGGGCGCGCTGTGCCCCGTCGCGCCGGGGAGGGACGGGCGAGGCCGGCGGCGGCCGAGGGGAGTCTCGTGCCGGCGCGCGGCCCCTTACCCATCCTGCGCCTGCACCGCCGTCACCGCGATCAGGCGGTACACGTCCTCGGCGGAGCAGCCGCGCGACAGGTCGTTGGCGGGCTTCGCCAAACCTTGCAGGATCGGGCCGATCGCCTTCACGCCGCCCAGGCGCTCGGCCAGCTTGTAGCCGATGTTGCCGGCCTCCAGGCTCGGGAAGATCAGCACGTTGGCCCGGCCCTGGACGGCGGAGTCCTTCACCTTCCTGGCGCTGACCCTGGGCACGATGCCGGCGTCGAGCTGCACCTCGCCCTCGATGGGCAGGTCCGGGCGCTTGACGCGCGCGAGGTGGGTCGCCTCGACGACCTTGTCGACGAGCGGGTGCTTCGCGCTGCCGCCGGTCGAGAAGGAGAGCATGGCGACGCGGGGCTCGATGCCGGCGAGGCTCCGGGCGCTGTCGGCCGAGGCGACGGCGATCTCGGCCAGATCCTCGGGGCTCGGGTCGACGACGAGGGCGCAGTCGGCGAAGACCATCGCGTCCTCGAAGCCGGCGTGGTGCGGCAGGCCCAGCAGCATGACGAAGAAGCTGGAGACGAGGCGGTAGCGGGGGTCGAGGCCGATCACCTGGAGGGCGGCGCGCACCGTGTCGGCGGTGGTGGCGACCGCGCCCGCGACCGTGCCCTCGGCGGCGCCCTGCCGCACCATCATCGCGGCGTGGTGGAGCGGGGCGCGCATCGTCTCGCGGGCCATGTCGAGGTCGACGCCCTTGTGCCGGCGCAGGTCGCGGAACGCCTCGGCGTAGCGTTCGAGGTCGGGGGAAAGGGCCGGGTCGACGACGTTGATGCCGGCGCCGTCCGATCCCCGCCCGCGGAGCAGCCCCCGGACCTTCTCCTCGCGGCCGAGAAGGGTGATCCGGGCGACGCCCTCCTGCACCGCGCGCACGGCCCCCTCGGCGATGCGCGGGTCCTCGCCCTCGGCGAGCACGACGTGGCGGGGGTCGCGCCGCGCCCGCGCCAGGAGGTCGTCGAACGGATCCATGCGGGCGGACTCCCCTTGCAGTTTGTTCTGGCATAGGTTCCGGCAAGGGCGCCGCGCTAGGGCCAGTTCGGGCCCAACGCTTGGCGCAAGGCGGCGGGCGCGTCCCTTGGGGAGGGGAACGATGGAACGGCGGCTCGATCACGCCTCGTGGGACCGCCTGTTCGCGCGCAGCGCCGAGACCGGCCGGCCGCTCCAGGCCCGGCTGCGCGAGATGGTGGTCGGCGCCGTGGCCGAGGGCTGGCTCAGGCCCGGCATGACGCTGCCGTCGAGCCGCGAGATGGCGCAGACCCTGGGCGTCGCCCGCAACACCGTGCTGCTCGCCTACCAGCAGCTCGTCGACGAGGAGGTGCTCGAATCGCGCGAGCGCAGCGGCTACTTCGTGCGCGTCAACCACCGGCCCGCCACCGTTGCGGACGGGCACGGGCCGCCCACGCCCGACGCGGTCGACGACTGGCCGCGGCGGCTCGCCGCGCATCCCTCGGCGCAGCGCAACATCGCAAAGCCGGCGGGATGGCTCGCCTGCCCCTACCCCTTCCTCTACGGTCAGTTCGACCCGGCCCTGTTCCCGATCAACGACTGGCGGGAGTGCGCCCGGCAGGCGCTCAGCGTCCTCGAGATCCACGGCTGGGCGGCCGACCTGATCGACGGCGACGACCCGGAGCTGGTCGAGCAGATCCGCACCCGCGTCCTGCCGAGGCGCGGCATCTGGGCCGCCGCCGACGAGATCATGGTCACGCTGGGCGCGCAGCAGGCGCTCTACATCCTGGCCGAACTCCTGGTGCGGCCGGACACGGCGGTCGGCATCGAGGAACCCGGCTACCCCGACGCGCGCAACATCTTCGCCTTGAAGACCAGGGACCTGCGCCCCCTGCCGATCGACGGTGGGGGCGTCCTGCCGGAGGGAGTACCCCCGGACTGCCGCCTTTTGTTCCTGACGCCGAGCCGCCAATGCCCGACCGGCGCCCGGCTCTCGCGGGAGCGGCGGCGTCGCCTGCTCGACATGGCGCAAGAGCGCGACCTTCTGCTGATCGAGGACGACTACGAGAGCAATTTCGGCCTCTCCTCCGCGGCGTCGGCGGCGATGCGCGGCATGGACCAGAGCGGGCGCGTGCTCTACGTCGGCAGCCTGTCCAAGACCCTGGCGCCGGGCCTCAGGCTCGGCTACATCGTCGCCCCCGCCGGGCTGATGCGGGAAGCGAGGGCGCTCCGCCGCCTGATGCTGCGCCACGCGCCGACCAACAACCAGCGGGCGCTGGCGCTGTTCTTCGCGCTCGGCCATTTCGACCGCCTTTTGCGCCGGAAGGTCGGGGTGGTCGAGGAGCGCGCCGGCCTGATGCGCGCGGCGCTGACGCGACATTTGCCGGCGTTCGACGTGAGCTACGGTGCCGGCGGTTCGAGCGTCTGGGTCGAGGGCCCGGCGTGGCTCGACGCCCAAGCGCTCGCCGAGGCCGCCGGATCGGCGGGCGTCCTGATCGAGCCGGGCGAGGTGTTCTTCATGGGCGAGGCACCGCCGCGCCATTACTTCCGCCTCGGCTTCTCGTCGATCCCCAGCAGCCGCATCGAGCCGGGGATCGTGGCCCTGGCCCGGGTCGTCCGCGCGATGACGTGAGCCGCTTGGTACCCCCTGGCGCAACCGATGGCCGGGCGCTGGCTCTAGGGGACGGCCGCCGGGGGGGCTAGCTTGCCCGTCAGCACCAGCCGCCGATGAGGGAGACGAACGCCATGAGCGATGCGCAAAAGCAGGCCGACAAGGCCGTGCTCGAACGGATGTTCGAGGGCTTCAACCGCCACGACGCCGACGCCGTCATGGCCTGCATGACCGACGACGTGGTCTTCGAGACGGTCGCCGGCAGCGAGGCCCACGGCACCCGGATCGAGGGCAGGGACGCCGTGCGCGCCGCCTTCGAGGGGGTTTGGACGGCCATGCCCGACGCGCGCTGGGAGGTGTCGCGCCACACGGCGGCGGGCGACCTCGGCGTGTCGGAGTGGACCTTCAGCGGCACGGACAAGGAGGGGCGGCGCACCGAGGCCCAGGGCTGCGACCTCTTCGCCTTCAGGGACGGCAAGGCGGCCCACAAGCGGGCCTTCCGCAAGCAGCGCCCGACCTTCCAGGCCTGAGCCGGCGCCCGCCCTTTAGGATACCCGCCATGAACGCCACCGCTTCCCTGCACCCCGAACCGCGCGCGGGATCCCGCCCATTCGCGCCCTACGACCCCACTTACGACCCGCTCGTCAACCCGAATCCCGGCCAAGCGCAGGAATTCGCGCCGACCTACTGGGCGGCGAGCGCCGGGCCGGCGCCCGAGGACGACGGGCCGATCACGGGCGACGTCGACGTCGACGTCGCCATCATCGGCTCCGGCTACACCGGTCTTGCCTGCGCCATCTTCCTGGCGCAGGAGCACGGCATCAAGGCCACCGTCCTCGACGCCAACCGGGTGAGCTGGGGGTGCAGCAGCCGCAACGGCGGGCAGGCGCAGGCGGCGTCGGGCCGGCTGTCGCGCTCGCAGTGGGTCAAGCAGTGGGGCCTCGACACGGCGCTGCGGCTGCACGCCGAGATCCTGGAGGGCTTCACCACCTTCAAGCACCTCCTGAAGTCGGGCGAGATCGACTGCGACCAGCAGCCGGGCGGCCACCTCTACGTCGCGCACCGGCCCAAGGCCCTGAAGAAGCTGGAGGCCGAAGCCGAGGTCCTGCGCAAGACCTTCAACTACCGCGTCGAGATGCTGGACGCCGCCGCCCTGCGCGAGCGCTACGTCGACGAGGCCGAGGCGGCGGGCGCCATGCACGAGCCGGAAGGGATCGGGGTGCACCCCTTGAAGCTCGCGTTCGGCTACCTGCGCCTCGCCCGCAGGCTGGGCGCCAGGGTGCATCCGTCGAGCCCGGTGATCGGCTGGGAGAAGAAGCAGGGCGTGCACCACCTGCGCACGCCGGGGGGGGTCGTCCGCGCCCGCGCCGTCGGGATCGCGACGGGCGGCTACACCTCGCAGGGCCTGACCCCGAGCCTGACGAACCGCATCCTGCCGGTGCTCTCGAACTCGCTCGTCACCCGGCCGATGACGGCGGCCGAGAAGGAGGCGTGCAGCTTCAAGACGACGCAGGTGATCACCGACACGAGGACGCTGCGCTACTACTACCGCCGCCTGCCGGACGACCGCCTCCAGATCGGCAGCCGCAGCTCGATCACCGGCCGCGACGCGCAGAACCCGCGCCACCTCCAGATGCTGATCGACGGGATGCACCGCAAGTTCCCGCCCCTGAAGGGGATCGACGTCGACTATTCCTGGTGGGGCTGGGTCGACGTGAGCCACGACATGATGCCCCGCATCTACCAGCCCAAGTCGAACGAGCGGGTGTTCTACGCCCTGGGCTACGGCGGCAACGGCGTCATGTACTCGGCCCAGGCCGGCAGGCGCATGGCGGAGCGGATCGCCGGCAAGGCCGAGGACATGGACCTGCCGATCTTCAACTCGCCCCTGCCCGGCCACCCGCTGGCCCCGTTCCGGCGCCTGGGTCAAGCGATGCTCTATCGCTGGTACTACCTGCGGGACGAGTACCTGTAGTCTCTTGAGGTCGAGCACGACCCGGCCGGCACCGGCCGACGGCGAACAGTCTTCAACGAAGGAGGAGGCCCTCATGACCCCCACAAGAACCCCGAGCCGCCCGCCGCTCGCCGGCAAGCACCGCATGACGCCCTCCGAGGCGTTCGTCGAGGTGCTGGTCGCCAACGGCGTCACCGACGTCTTCGGCATCATCGGCTCGGCCAACATGGACGCGCTCGACATCTTCCCCGCCGCCGGCATCCGCTACGTCCCGGTCGTCCACGAGCAGGGCGGCGGCCACATGGCCGACGGCTATTCGCGCGTCACCGGCCGGCACGGCGTCTGCATGGCGCAGAACGGCCCCGGCATCACGAACTTCGTCACCGCCATCGCCGCCGCCTACTGGGCGCACTCGCCGGTGGTTATGGTCACGCCCGAGACGGGCACGATGACCCAGTGGCTGGGCGGCTTCCAGGAGGCGCAGCAGCTCTCGATCTTCGAGTCGATCACGAAGTACCAGGCGCACGTCAACAACCCGCGCCGCATGGCCGAGCTGACCGCCCGCGCCTTCGACCGCGCCATGCTCGACATGGGGCCGACCCAGCTCAACATCCCGCGCGACTTCTTCTACGGCGAGTTCGAGTTCGACATCCCGCAGCCGATCCGCATCGAGCGCGGCCCCGGCGGCACCGAGAGCCTGGACAAGGCGGCGGCGATGCTGGCCGAGGCCAAGTTCCCGGTGATCGTCGCCGGCGGCGGCGTCATCCAGTCGGAGGGCGTGCAGCAGGCGATCGCGCTGGCCGAGCACCTGGGTGCTCCCGTCGTCAACAGCTACCTGCACAACGACAGCTTCCCCGCGAGCCATCCGCTCTGGTGCGGCCCCCTGGGCTACCAGGGCTCGAAGGCCGGCATGAAGCTGATCAGCGAGGCCGACGTGGTCGTGGCCTTGGGCACCCGGCTCGGCCCCTTCGGCACCCTGCCCCAGCACGGGCTCGACTACTGGCCGAAGAACGCGAAGATCATCCAGGTCGACGCCGACGCCACCATGCTGGGCCTCGTCAAGCAGATCTCGGTCGGGATCTGCGGCGACGCCAAGGCCGCCGCCACGGCGCTCCTCGACCGCCTCCAGAACCGCGAGCTTGCGGGCCGTGCCAACAAGGACGAGCGGGCGAAGAAGATCGCCGCCGAGAAGGCCGCCTGGGAGAAGGAGCTGGACGAGTGGCACCACGAGAAGGACCCCTACAGCATCGACGTCATCAAGGAGGACGTGGGGATGATGCATCCCCGCCAGATGCTGCGCGAGCTTGAGAAGGCGATGCCGAAGGACGCGATGGTGTCGACCGACATCGGCAACATCTGCTCGGTCTCCAACTCCTACCTCCGCTTCGAGCAGCCGCGCAGCATGTTGGCGGCGATGAGCTTCGGCAATTGCGGCTACGCCTTCCCGTGTGCCATCGGCGCGAAGCTGGGCCGCCCCGACCGCCCCGCCATCGCGTATGCCGGCGACGGCGCCTGGGGCATGAGCTTCGGCGAGATCCTCACCTGCATCCGGGAGAAGATCCCGACGACCGCGGTCGTCTTCCACAACAAGCAGTGGGGCGCCGAGAAGAAGAACCAGGTCGACTTCTACAACCGCCGCTTCCTCGGCGTCGACCTGGAGAGCCCGAGCTTCGCCGGGATCGCCAAGGCGATGGGCGCCGAAGGCATCCTCGTCGACCGGCTCGACCAGGTCGGCGACGCGCTGAAGGCCGCCGTCAAGGCGCAGGACGAGGGCAAGACCACGGTCATCGAAGTCATGGTCACCCGCGAACTCGGCGACCCCTTCCGCCGCGACGCGCTGTCCAAGCCCGTCCGCCTGCTCGAGCACAACAAGGCGTTCGTCTGAGCCGAAGCCGGGGCCGGTGCGCCGGCCCCGCGCCTTGCCTGAAGCCTGAAGCGGGTTGCCCTGACCCCCACCCCGCGCCCCGGATCAAGTCCGGGGCGCGGGGTGGGGGTCGGGGCGTCCGTTCCTTCCCTTCTCGGGTCGAACCCCTTCCCCGACACCCCCAACGCAGGACAAAGTCATGGCTTCCGCCGAGCGCCCGTCGGGCGGCTGGGCCAGGGTGTTTCAGGCGCGCCGGGCGTCGTTCACGCAAGTGATGCCGGGCCTGCTCGTCTGCCTGACCATCGCCCTTGCCACCACCTTCGTCTCGGACCACTACGGCGGCCCGACGCTCCTC
Source organism: Geminicoccaceae bacterium (assembly GCA_020445645.1). Classification (GTDB taxonomy): domain Bacteria; phylum Pseudomonadota; class Alphaproteobacteria; order Geminicoccales; family Geminicoccaceae; genus JAGRGG01. The sequence continues at coordinate 16,167 of JAGRGG010000016.1, forward strand.
TACGCCCTCCTCTTCGGCATCGCCTTCCACTTCCTGTCCGAAGAGGGCCGCTGCGTGCCCGGCGTCGACTTCGCCGCCCGCACCGTGCTCCGCCTCGGCGTCGCCCTCCTGGGCGCCCGCATCACCATCGGGCAGGTCGCGGCGCTGGGCATCGGCCCCGTGCTGACCGTCATCGTCGCCGTGGTCTCGACGATCCTCGTCGGCCGGCTGCTCTCGAGGCTCTTCGGCCTGGAGCGCGACCTGGGCTACCTCACCGGCGGCGCCGTCGCCATCTGCGGCGCCTCGGCGGCGCTCGCCCTCTCCGCCGTCATGCCCCGCCACGCGAACCACGAGCGCAACACGATCCTCACCGTCGTCGCCGTCACCACGCTCTCGACGATGGCGATGGTGACGTACCCCCTTTTCGTCAAGGCCATCGGCCTGGACGACGCCACGGCGGGCGTGTTCCTCGGCGGCACGATCCACGACGTGGCCCAGGTCGTCGGCGCCGGCTACATCATCTCGCCCGAGACCGGCGACGTTTCCACCTTCGTCAAGCTGATGCGCGTCGCCCTCCTCGTCCCCGCCGTCATGGCCTACGCGTGGCTCTTCCGCGACGCCACCGAGGGCGGCGGCAAGGTGCCGATGGTCCCGGGCTTCCTCGTCGCCTTCGTCGTCATCGTCCTCGTCAACAGCGCGGGGTTCATCCCCGCCCCCGTCGCCGACGGCCTCGTCACCCTCTCCCGCTGGTGCCTCGTCACCGCCATCGCGGCCTTGGGCATCAAGACCTCCCTCCAGAAGCTCGCGGTCGTCGGCTGGAAACCCGTCGCCCTCATGGTCGGCGAAACCCTGTTCCTCGCCGTTCTCGTGCTGGGGATCGTGCTCTTCGTCTATTGAGTGAAGATCACGCTCCGCGTCCGCTGCGCGGGGCTTTTCTTCTTCTTTTTTCATCTGTTGCCCGTGCCGGTCCGGCCCCTCGTGGCCGCGTCCCCCCGGCCTCCCGCCTGCGCTTCGTGCGAGGGCTGGCCCCATCGAACGGTCGTGCTGGTCCTTTACGCCCGGATGGCGCAAGGCTACTCGTGGGGTCAAGGGAGGCGGTGCGATCGGCCGCACGCTTGAAGCAGGCGCGGCGACCGGGGAAGAACGGCCCTTCCCACCCCCCAAAACCCGGACGTGGACCGCGAGCCGCGGGACACCGGACAACGAACAGGACAGGGAAGAACGATGGGCTTACGCGCAGGTTTCCTCGGGACGACCATGCTGGGCGCGCTCCTGCTGGCGGGCACGGCGCTGCCGGCCTGGGCGCAGACCACTTTCCGCGTCGCCGTCGGCGACGCCGCCGGCAGCGCCCAGGCCGAGCTCGGGCAGGCGTTCGCCAAGGAGCTGGAGGAGAGGACCAACGGCGAGTACAAGGCCGAGCTGTTCCTGAACGGCCAGCTCGGCGACGAGCAGGCGACGGTCAACGACATCTCGATGGGCCTCCTCGACATGTCGATCGTCGCCATCAATAACATCACGCCGTTCTCGCCGACGGTGGGCCTGCTCACTTTGCCCTACGTCATCCGCAGCGTCGACGACGCCGAGAAGCTGACCCAGGGCGAGATCGGCCAGGAGCTGATCGACAACACCGTCCGCGACGCCGGTGCCAGGATCATCGGCTGGACCTACACGGGCTGCCGCGTGCTGACCAACTCGAAGAAGCCGGTCAAGACGCTGGACGACCTCAAGGGCCTCGTCATCCGCGTGCCCAAGAACGAGATCATGATCAGCTCCTACAACGCCTGGGGGATCAACCCGACCCCGATGGCGTGGTCCGAGACCTTCACCGCCTTGCAGCAGGGCGTCGTCGACGGCCAGGACAACCCCTACCTCACCGTCAACGCGATGAAGTTCTACGAAGTCCAGAAATACATCACCGACATCTGCTACGTGTTCTCGATCGAGCCGCTCATCGTCAGCGAAAGCATCTTCCAGGGGCTTGACCCCAAGGTGCAGGAAGAGGTGCTGGCCGCCGGCAAGGCCGCGACCCAGCACAGCGCCCAGTTCCTGCGCGACTCCGAGGCCTCGATCAAGGAGTCCCTCGTCAAGGAGCACGGCATGGAGATCGACGAGCCCGCCGACGACGAGAAGGCGTGGATCGACGCGGCCACCCAGAAGGTCTGGCCCGAGCACTACGACAGCATCGGCGGCAAGGAGAAGCTCGACGCGGCGCTGAAGGTCCTCGGCCGCAGTTCCTGAAGAACGCCTAGGGCGCCGGACGGGCAGAAAGCGCCCGTCCGGCCCTTCGACGCGGGCGCGGACGCGAAAGGGAACCGGGATGGGCATCGTCGGCAAGGCCTTCAACAACTTCGAGAGCATCGTCTGCCGCGTCCTGCTCGCGGCCTTCGTTCTCATCCTCTTCGGCCAGATCGTGTCGCGCGAGATCTTCGGGCGCTCGATCGCCTGGACCGAGGAGCTCTCGACCTACATGTTCGTCTGGTTCGTCTTCTTCGGCGCCAGCTACGCGGCGAGGCTCGCGGCGCACAACCGGGTCACGGTCCAGTTCGCGCCCTTTCCCAAGGCGGTGCAGGTCGTCTCCGAGACGATCGCGGACCTGTTCTGGCTCGCCTTCAACCTTTATTTCGTCTACCTGAGCTTCGATTTTGTCTTTTTCAAGATGAACCTGTTCTGGAAGTCCCAGACGCTGGGGGTTCCGATGAAGTATTTCTATATGATCCTGCCGATCGCCTTCGCCCTCATGTCGATCCGCATCATCCAGGTGAACTACGACCGCTTGGTCAGGGGCATCGACATCCGCAGCCCCGACGAGATCGCCACCGAAGAAATCATCGAAGAAGCGGAAATCGGCGAAAAAGTCCACCGCTAGCGGCAGGCTTCACCAACGACAACGATAGGCGGGACGGGAAAACGTCGTGGACAACACAGTCGTCTACATCCTCTTCGGCGCGTTCGGCATTCTCCTCCTCATCGGCGCGCCGATCACGGTGGCCTTGGGCATCGCGGCGTTGACCTCGTTCCTCTATCTGGGCGAGAACCCGATCAAGTTCGTCCAGATCGCCTTCACCTCGGTGGGCTCGTTCCCGCTGATGGCGCTGCCGGCCTTCATCCTGGCAGGCGCGCTCATGGAGGCGGCCGGCATCTCGAAACGGCTCGTCCATCTGGCCGAGACCTTCGCCGGACCCTTCACCGGCGGCATGGCGGCGGCGACCGTGGTCGCCTGCCTGTTCTTCGGCGCCATCTCCGGCTCCGGCCCCGCCACCACGGCGGCCGTCGGGCTGCTCATGATCCCGGCGATGGCGCAGCGCGGCTACGACAAGCCCTACGCCTCGGCGGTCACGGCCGCCGCGGGCTCCCTTGGCATCATCATCCCGCCCTCGATCCCGATGGTCATCTTCGGCATCGCGGCGCTCGGCCTGCAACCCCCGACGGAGGCGATCCAGAAGTTCGGCGTCTTCGCCTCGGTCTCGATCCCGAAGCTGTTCATGGCCGGCGTCTTCCCCGGCCTCCTGATGGCGCTCAGCCTGCTCATCATGAACTACGTCCTCTGCCACCGCTCCGGCTACACCGGCAGCACCGGGGGCTGGTCGTTCCGGGAGATGGGCCGCGCCGCCAAGGACGGCTTCTGGTCGATCCTGGCGCCGCTCGTCATCCTGGGCGGCATCTACACCGGCTACTTCACCCCGACCGAGGCCGCGATCGTCGCCATCTTCTACACCCTCTTCGTCGGCTTCGTCCTCCACCGCGAACTCGAGTGGCGCGCGATCAGCCACTGCCTGGAGACGACGACGTGGCTCACCGGCCGCGTGCTGCTCATCCTCTTCACCGCCACCGTCTTCGGCCGGCTCCTCGTCGAGAACCGCATCCCCGCGATCATCGCCGAAGCGATGCTGAGCGCCACCGACAACCTCTACGTGCTCTGGGCGATCATCATCCTCTTCCTCCTCTTCGTCGGCATGTTCATGGAGACGCTGGCCACCATCCTGATCCTCACCCCCGTCCTCCTGCCGATCGGCTACAACCTCGGCATCGACCCCACCCACTTCGGCATCGTCGTCATCTGCTCGCTCGCCATCGGCTTCCAGACCCCGCCTTTGGGCGAGAACCTGTTCGTCGCGTCGGGGGTCTCGAACACCACGATCGAGCAGATCTTCGTCAAGATCATCCCGTTCACCTTCATGAACATCATCGCCGTCTTCATCATCGCCTTCTTCCCCGACCTCAGCCTCTGGCTGCCGCGCCTGCTGGGCTACTGAACGGGGGTTCTCGGCGAACGAACCGGCCGGAGCTTTACCGGGCCATCCCTTCGGGCTACATCGTCCGGTAGTACGAACCGTGAACAGGCCCGGCCCGCTTGCCCCCGCTCCCCCGCTCCCTCCGCACCCACCAGCGCGCCGTGGCGAACATCGTGGCCGCGATCGCCGCGGGCGGGGCCGGGGGCGTCGGCGACATCCTCGCGGCGGTGACGCCGGGCGGGGGCAAGTCGCTGCTCCCGGTGATCGCCGCGGCCCGGCTGGTCGCGGCCGGCGTCGTCGAGCGGGTGTGCTGGGTCGTGCCGCGCGACAGCCTGCGCCTCCAGGCCGAGGAGGCGTTCGCCGACCCGTCCTGGCGGGAGGCGCTCGACCACCGCCTCGCCGTGCGCGCGGCGGACAACGAGCCCGACCCGTGCCGCGGCCTCGCCGGTTACGTCACCACCTACCAAGCCGTCGCCGCGGCGCCGGGGCTGCATCTGGCCGAGTGCCGCCGCCGCCCCACCCTGCTCGTGGTCGACGAGATGCACCACCTGCCGGCGCTCAGGGCCTGCGCGCCAACACCGGACGGGGCGGAAGGGGCGGCGGACGACGCGGGCGCGGACGAGGCCGCCGCCTGGAGCACGGCCCTCCTGCCCCTGCTCGCGTGCGCCCGCCTGCGCCTCCTCCTCTCCGGCACGCTGGAGCGCGCCGACGGGCGGCCGATCCTGTGGCTCCCCTACCGGCGGGGGTCGAAGGCGCGCACCCACGAGGTCGACCTGGAGGCGCCGGGCTGGGCGGTCGTGGGCTATTCCCGGGCGCAGGCGCTGGCCGAGCGCGCCGTGCTGCCCGTGACCTTCGGGGCGCTCGACGGCGAGGCGCGCTGGCTGGAGCCCGAAACCGGCGCCGGGGCGGAGGGCGACCGCGCGCCGGTCGGCCCGCACCGCCTCTCGGCCGCCCATCCCACCGAGACGACGCGCCCGGCGCTGTTCACGGCCCTGCGCACCGGCTTCGCCGAGACGCTGCTGCGCCGGGCGTTCGAGGCGACGCGGGGGTTGCGCGCCCGTCGGCGCGCGCAGAGGGACATCGAGCCGGGCGGGGCGGCCCCCGGCCTCGGCAAGCTGCTCGTGGTCGCCCCAGACCAGGCCTGCGCGCGGCGCTACCTCGACGTGCTGCGCGCCTGGATGCCGCGCGCGGGGGACGGGCGCGGTTTGCGGCTGGCGGTCTCGGACGAGCGCGACGCGCACGAGGCGCTGGCCGCCTTTCGCCTCACGCCCGAGCCCTCCGTGCTGGTGACGGTGGCGATGGCCTACGAGGGGCTGGACGCGCCGGAGGTCGCCGTGGTGGCGGCGCTGACCCACGTGCGCAGCCGGCCGTGGCTCGAGCAGATGGTGGCGCGGGCGACCCGCGTCGACCCGCACGGGGGCGCCTACGAAGGCCAGCGCGCGCTCGTGTTCCACCCCGACGACCCCCTGTTCGCGCGCTTTCGTTGGCGCGTCGAGACCGAGCAGGGCACGCTGGCGCGCCAGCCCGCCCCGGCGAAGCGGCCGCAGGCGCTGCCGGCATGGCTGAGGGAGCAGATCGCCGGGCGGGAGGGGGAGCGGGGCATCGTGCCCCTGGAGAGCAACGCTCTTGGCCTCCGCTACGTCACGCTGCGGCCGGGGCCGGCGTTCGCGCGGGCGCGCCCCGAGCGGGAGGAGGCCAGGGCCGGCCCCGACGGGCCGCCCTCGGTGCTCGAGCGCCGGCTGCGCGCGCGCCTCGCCGAGATGGTGGCGGCGCAGGTGGTCGAGGACGAGGCGGGGCTGCGGGTGCCGCGCGGCGTGGGCCTCTACCACCGCTACAACGCGGCGCTCAAGCGGGTGCTGGGCGACAAGGGCCGGGCGCGGATGACCCTCGACGAGCTGGAGGCGGCCCTGGCGTGGCTGGAGCGCAACCGGCTCGCCGACCACCTGCACCTCCTGGACGGCGACGCCCGCTACGCCTGGACCGCCCGCCGGCGCGCGGGAAAGCCGTCGCTCCTGGAGCAGGCCCGGCGCCACGGGCGGGCCGAAGCGGCCCCGGCGGGCGGCGGCCGGGGCCAGCGAAGCCGCCCCGCGCCCGAGGGCGATGCCTAGGCCTTCGGCCCCGCGCCGCGGCGGGGGGCGCGGCCGACGACCCCTTGGCCCGCCCTCGGCAACGCGGCCAGCCTCGCCGTCAACGAAAAGCCCTCGGCAGCGCCACCCCCCTTCGGAGCCTGCCGCCCGACGCTCCACGCCCATACCAAGGACGGCCCAGAAAAGGCCTGGGAGCCGCTCGAAGACTGCCTGAAGGACGTGGCCGAGACGGCCGCGCGCTTCGCCGACCCCTTCGGCGCCGCCGACATCGCCCGGGCATTTGGCCCCCTCCACGACCTTGGCAAGGCGAGCGAGAAGTTCCAGCGCCGCCTGCACGACGCCCGGATGGGGGTCGACCACGCGACGGCGGGCGCCAGGGTCGCCGACGGGCGGTACGGCGCCTCCTCGCGCACTGCTGCGGGCACGGCGTCACCGTCACCCACCTCACCGAGCACGGCCGCTTCATGGCCCGGATCGAGGGGCCGGTGTCGGGCAACGTCCTCCTGCGCCGGGCGCAGTACCGGGCGAGCGACGACGCGGGGCTCTGCGCCGTCCTCGTCCGACCGATCGTGATCGCCAAGACGCTGAACCAGCGCGCCGTCGTCCGCCGGGCGCTCCGCGACCACGGCCCCCTCGTCTCCTAACCTACGAACTACAAGCGTCCGGCCGAATATAGGGATCACGCATCGCTTCCTGCTGCCATGCAGGAGGTCAGCACAGAGGCCAGGATAGCATAAGCCAGAGCAGGGCGAGACCAGTTGAAGTGCGGTCGAACTTCATGCCTGCACAGATGCTATAATAGCCTCTAGGCGACGTTGTTGAACCTCTCGTCTTGTAAGCGAGCATGGCTCATGCCTACTACCTATTGATAGAATATGCTCGGTCTTACCGAGCAGTGGCCAAAGAAAAGGTCGATATTCTGAGGAAATGTCCAGACAGCAGCACCATGAGCGAGCGAGGCGGCGGCAAGCACGCCGACACTTTGTTGCAGGGGATCGCAATCTACCGTCTAAGGCAGCCGAACACCGTGGCGACATGATGGCGACACGGCAAAAGGCGGTAGAGGATTAGAAAGGATAAACCTTTGAAAAAATTGGTGCCGCAGGAGGGATTCGAACCCCCGACCTACGCATTACGAATGCGTTGCTCTACCGGCTGAGCTACTGCGGCG
>JAGRGG010000017.1:0-378 GCA_020445645.1 Geminicoccaceae bacterium
GGACGACGCGGCGGCGGCGGGCGACGACCTCGGCGCCGCGACCAACCGGGCGGCGGACGCGATCGGGGACGTCGCGGGCAAGGCGCGCGAGCGCCTGAACAACGCCGCCGAAGGCGCCAAGGCGGCCTCGGGCGACTCCGGGGGCGCGGTCAACCAGATCTGGGAAGGCACGAAGTCGCTCGGCCGCAACCTGTGGGACGGCGCCGTCGGGTTCTGGAACGGGCTGAAGGGGGAACCCGCCCAGCAACGGAACTGACGGCATGACGCTCCGCGTCCGCAGGTGCCCGGGCGTGACGGCACCGTTCAGCCGAACAGCACCCCCGGCAGCCACGTCACCAGCCCCGGAAAGGCGCCGACGACGGCGAGGCCGGCGAGCTG
>JAGRGG010000017.1:442-14424 GCA_020445645.1 Geminicoccaceae bacterium
GGTAGAAGAGGGCGAAGCCGAAGGGGGGGGTGAGGAACGAGGTCTGGAGGTTCATGGCGATCATGACGCCGAGCCAGACGGGGTCGAGGCCCATCTGGAGGAGGACCGGGCCGACGATCGGCACGACGACGAAGACGATCTCGACGAAGTCGAGGAAGAACCCGAGGAAGAACATGAGGCCCATGACGACGAGCATGGCGCCGAACGATCCCCCCGGCATGGCGAGGAGGGCGTCCTCGACGATGCGGTCGCCGCCGAGCCCTCTGAAGACGAGCGAGAAGATCGAGGCGCCGAGCAGGATCGTGAACACCATCGCCGTGATCCGGGTCGTGCCCCGCATCACCTCCTGGAGGGTCGCAAGGTCGAGGCGGCGGCGGGCCAGCGCCAGCAGCACGGCGCCGACGCCGCCGAACGCCGCCGACTCGGTGGGGGTGGCGACCCCGAACAGGATCGAGCCCAGGACGGCGAGCACGAGGAGGCCGGGGGGGAGGAGGGCCGTGAGCACGCGCAGGGGCAGGCTTCCCTCCCCCGCCGTGGCGTCGATGTGGAGCGGCGGCGCCATCCGGGGCCGCAGGTAGCCGACCAGGAGGATCCAGAGCACGTAGAAGAGGACGAGGACGAGCCCCGGCAGGATGGCGCCCGCGAACAGGTCGACGACCGAGACGGGCTCCGGCGCGAAGTTGCCGAGCGCCAGCTGCGCCTGCTGGTTCGCCCCCTGGAGCACGTCGCCCAGGATGACGAGCGCGATCGAGGGGGGGATGATCTGCCCCAGCGTGCCGGCGGCGCAGATCGTGCCGCAGGCGAGGCCCTTGTCGTAGCCGGCGCGGAGCATGGTCGGCAGGCTGAGGAGCCCCATCGTCACGACGGTGGCGCCGATGATCCCGGTGGAGGCGGCGAGAAGGGCGCCGACGATGGTGACGGAGACCCCGAGCCCCCCCCTGAGCCGGCCCATGAGGAGCCCCATCGTCTCCAGGAGCTGCTCCGCGATCCGGGTCCGCTCCAGCATCACCCCCATGAAGACGAAGAGCGGCACGGCGACCAGCACCTCGTTCAGCATGACGCCGAAGTAGCGCGACGGCAGCCCGCCGAGCAGGCGAAGGTCGAAGTGGCCGAAGAGGTCGGCCACGAGCGCGAAGAGGAGCGCCGTGCCGCCGAGCGCGAAGGCGACGGGAAAGCCCGTGAGCAGGACGGCGCAGGCGACGGCGAACATGAGAAGCGCCAGGATCTCGTTCAGGTGCGCCGTCATCGGGCATCCCTCAGCCGGAGGTACGACCGCAGGGCGAGCGCCACCCCCTGGAGCCCCGTGAGCAGGCAGAAGACCAGGATCATGCCTTTCAGGAGGTAGAGGGCCGGCAGCCCCCCCGCCTCGCGCGAGGCCTCGAGCCGGCCCACCGAGGCCCAGACGTAGGGGAGCGCGAACCAGAACACGGCGCCCACCATCGGCAACAGGAGGAAGAGCGTGCCGAGCAGGTCGACGACCGCCTTGGTCCGGGGGCCGGCCGGGCCGTAGAACACGTCGACCCGGACGTGGGCGTCGTGCTTCAGGGCGTAGCCCGACGCCGCCATGAACAGGACGCCGTTCATCCAGACGTAGGATTCCTGCATCGACACGGCGCCGAAGGAAAAGCCGTAGCGCAGCACGGCGACGAGGAAGGCGTCCAACACCATGAGGAGGGTGAGCCACGCGACGAGGCGCCCGACCCCCTCGTTCAGGGCATCGACCAGGGCCACGAAGCGTCGCAAGCGTTTATCCCCCATGCAGAAAGGCGGAGGGAGGCGTAGAGCATTTCCTGCCGCGCCGGAAGCGGTTGGGGTGCCAGCACGCGCTTCGCGTCCGCCGGCGCGAAGCGCGCGGGGCCGTCTTGTGCGTTGCACCCAAGCCCCCGCGTGCTATAAGCCCCGATCGCCGCCGCCCATTCCCAAGGAAGCCCCAGAGCCCCTACCCTATGGCCAAGCTCAACATCGACACCGACTACATCGCCAAGCTCGCGGAACTGTTGCAGCGCACGGGCCTCACCGAGATCGAGATCAGCGAGGGCGACGCCAGGGTACGGGTCGTCAAGAAGCACCCGCCCGTCGAGGTCCCGGTGATGGCGGCGGCCCCGGCGCTGGCCGTGCCCCCGGCCCCGGCGCCCCCCCCGCCCGAGGTCCTGGACGCGACCCATCCGGGCACGATCACCTCGCCGATGGTCGGCACGGTCTACCTCTCGGGCGAGCCCGGCGCCGCCCCCTTCGCCGCCCCCGGCGAGGTGGTGAAGGAGGGGCAGACGCTGCTCATCATCGAGGCGATGAAGGTGATGAACCAGATCCGGGCACCCCGCGCCGGCCGGGTCGGCCGGATCCTCTGCGCCAACGCCACCCCCGTCGAGTACGGCGAGCCGCTGCTCATCCTCGAGAGCGCCTGATGCCGCCGTTCCGGAAGGTGCTGATCGCCAACCGGGGCGAGATCGCCCTGCGGATCCTGCGCGCCTGCAGGGAACTCGGCATCCAGACGGTGGCGGTGCATTCGACGGCGGACGCCGAGGCGATGCACGTCCGGCTCGCCGACGAGAGCGTGTGCATCGGCCCGCCGCCCGCCAGGGACAGCTACCTGAAGGCGCTCTCCATCCTCGCCGCCGCCGAGATCACGGGCGCCGAGGCGATCCACCCCGGCTACGGCTTCCTCGCCGAGAACGCCGACTTCGCGCAGATGGTGGTCGAGCACGGCTTCGCCTTCATCGGCCCGAAGCCGGAGCACATCCGGATCATGGGCGACAAGATCGCGGCGAAGGCGACGGCGCAGGAGCTCGGCCTGCCCGTCGTCCCCGGCACCGACGGCACCGTGTCCGGGCCCGAGGAGGCGATGGCGGCGGCGGCCGAGGTCGGCTACCCCCTCCTCATCAAGGCCGTGGCGGGCGGCGGCGGGCGCGGGATGACCGTGGTCGAGGACGGGGACGGCCTCATGGAGGGGCTGCAACGGGCGCAGGGCGAGGCGCGCGCCGGGTTCGGCGACGACCGGGTCTACATGGAGCGCTTCCTTCGCAACCCGCGCCACATCGAAGTCCAGGTGTTCGGCGACATGCACGGCAACGTCGTCCACCTCTTCGAGCGCGACTGCTCGCTCCAGCGCCGGCACCAGAAGCTCGTCGAGGAGGCGCCGTCGCCCGCGCTCGACGACGCCCAGCGCCGCGAGATCGGCGGGGTGGTGGCGACGGCGATGCGCAGGCTCGGCTACCTCGGCGCCGGCACGGTCGAGTTCCTCTACGAGGACGGCCGGTTCTTCTTCATCGAGATGAACACCCGCATCCAGGTCGAGCACCCCGTGACCGAACTCGTCACCGGGATCGACTTGGTCAAGGAGCAGATAAGGGTCGCGGCGGGGCACCCGCTTTCGGTGCGCCAGGAGGACGTGCGGCTGAACGGCCACGCGATCGAGGTCAGGATCAACGCCGAGGACCCGCGGACCTTCCTGCCCGCCCCCGGCCTGATCACCGCCTTCCACGCGCCGGGCGGCCCCGGCGTCCGGGTCGACGCCGCGATCTACGGCGGCTACAGGGTGCCGCCCTGGTACGACAGCCTCGTGGGCAAGCTCATCGTCCACGACCACGACCGCGAAGCCTGCCTCGCCCGCCTCGACCGGGCGCTCTCCGAGTTCGTCGTCGAGGGCATACCCACGACGATCCCCCTGTTGCGCGCGCTTCTCGCCGACGACGACATCCGGTCCGGCCGCTACGACACGGGCTGGCTCGGCGGCTTCCTCGCCCGATGGGCCGACCAGCCCCTGCCATGAGGGGCGGGCGATGCCGGTCCTGACCCCGGACCTCCTCCTGCGCGCCTACGCGGCCGGGCTGTTCCCGATGGCGGAGGACCGCAGAAGCCCCGTGATCCAGTGGATCGACCCGGCGCGGCGCGGCATCATCCCCCTGGACGGCGGCTTCCACGTCCCGAGGCGCCTGAAGCGCACGGTGGCCCAGGCCCCCTTCCGCATCGAGGCCAGCACCCACTTCCCCCAGGTCATCGCCGCCTGCGCCGAGCCGGTCCCCGGCCGCGAGCGCACGTGGCTCAACGACGAGCTGATCGACCTCTACACCCGCCTCTGGCGCATGGGCTTCGCCCACAGCGTCGAGGCGTGGGCGGGAGAATCCCTCGTCGGCGGGCTCTACGGGCTCGCGATCGGCGGCGCCTTCTTCGGCGAGAGCATGTTCAACCGGGCGACCGACGCGAGCAAGGTGGCGCTCGTCCACCTCGTCGAGCGCCTGCGCCAAGGCGGCTTTCGCCTCCTCGACGCCCAGTTCGTCAACGACCACCTCGTCCAGTTCGGCATCGTTGAGATCGACCGCGCCGACTATCATCGCCGGCTGAAGGCGGCCTTGCGGATCGGGGCGCGCTTTCCTCTGGGCAAGGGTTGAGGTACGCTTCGCGTCCGCCGGCGCGGAGCGTGTCCTAGTCTTCGGGATCCGCGTCCGGCGGCAACGGCGTCGTCTCGACGGCGGCCGGGGCGTCGTCGGCGGGGCGGGGGACGGTGACGTTCGGGGCGGCGCCGGCCGGCAGGGGCGTATCGGCGAGGGGTTCGCGGCAGTCGAGGACCCAGACGTCGTAGACGGGGTTCTCCAGCGCCGAGACGGCCGGGGAGGAGGCGAACATCCAGCCGCTGAAGGCGGGCTTCGGGCTTCCCCCGCCAGCAGGGGTGCCGGCGTCGGCTTTCGGGGCCTCGGCGTCGATCCGCAGGAAGGCGGCGCTCTCGGGCGGCTCGGTCGGCGGGGTTTCGAGGCAGGCGGAGGCCCGGATCTTCAGCGTGCCGAACGCCACCTCGCCGCCGACGGGCAGCTCCAGCTCGCTCACCCTGGCCGTCACCTTGTCGAGCGCCTGGAGGACGACGATCCGGTAGGGCACGCTCGGCGCCGCCGTCGCCGCCGCCCCGGGGAAGAGGACGAGGAGGACGGCGAGGGCGCTCCGCCTCACTGCGGGTCGCCGAACGGATTGCCGCCGCCTTTGGCCGGGGCCGGGGCCGGGGCCGTTGAGGCGCCGCCGCCGCCGCTGAAGATGTACTTGCCGATCAGCTCCTCCAGGCTCACGGCACTCTGGGTGAAGGTGATCCTGTCGCCGGATTTCAGCATCACGTCGTCGGCGCCCGGCTGGAGGGCGAGGTACTTGCCGCCCAGGAGGCTGGCGCTGACGATGGAGGCCGAGGTGTCGGCCGGCAGGTCGATGCCCTCGTTGACGGAGAAGCTCACGTCGGCGCGGTAGGTCTTGGGGTCGAGGCGGTAGCCCGTCACCTGCCCGACGGGGATGCCGGAGATCCGCACGTCGCTGCCCTCGGCGATGCCGTCCGCCTTGTCGAAGGTGGCGACGAGGTCGAGGCCGCCGCCCATCCCGACGTTGCTGCGGCCGTACGCCCAGGCGAGGAAGGCGATGGCGACGACGATGACGACGGCGCCGAGCACCGTTTCGACGAGGTTGCGCGACATGGACAAGCGTACTCCGGGCGGTGCGGGCCTCAGGCGGCGGCGTCGAGGCCGAGGAGGCCGCGCGCGAACGCCCTCGCCTCGAACGGCCTCAGGTCGTCGATGGTCTCCCCGACGCCGACGGCATGTACCGGCAGGCGGAAGCGTTCGGCAAGGGCGACGACGACGCCGCCCTTGGCGGTGCCGTCGAGCTTGGTGACGACGAGCCCCGAAACGTCGACGAGATCCTTGAAGGTCTCGACCTGAACGATCGTGTTCTGCCCCGTCGTCGCGTCGAGGACCAGGAGCACGTCGTGGGGGGCCTGGGGGTCGATCTTCTTGAGCACGCGGACGATCTTCGCCAGCTCGTCCATGAGCGCCTGCTTGTTGTGGAGGCGTCCCGCCGTGTCGACGAGGAGGAGGTCGAAGCCCTCGCGGCGCGCCCGCTCGAAGGCGTCGTAGGCGAGGCCGGCGGGGTCGGCGCCCGCCTTCGCCCGCATCACCGGGCAGCCGTTGCGCTCGCCCCAGACCTGGAGCTGCTCGACGGCGGCGGCCCTGAAGGTGTCGCAGGCGGCGAGCAGGACGCGCCGCCCCGCCCCCATCTGCTGCTTGGCGAGCTTGCCGATCGTCGTCGTCTTGCCGACGCCGTTGACGCCCGCGACAAGCACCACCTGCGGGCGCCGCTCGCGCCGCTCGGGCATCGCCAGCGCCACGGGCTCCAGGATCGCCTGGATCTCGTCGGCGAGTGCTACGCGCACCTCGACCTCGGTGACTTCCTTGCCGTAGCGGCCCTTGGCGATCCTCTTCACCATCCGCCCCGCCGTCTCGACGCCGAGGTCGGCCATGACGAGCGCGTCCTCCAGCTCCTCGAGCGTGTCGTCGTCGAGGCGGCGCTTCGTGAAGATGCCGGTGATGTTCGAGGTCAGCGCGGTCGAGGAACGGCTCAGGCCCTGGCGCAGCCGCTGGAACCAGCCTCCCGCCGCCGGGGCGGGGGCCTGGGCCTGGAGGGGGGCCGTCGCCCGCGCCGGGGGCGGCATCTCGTCCGGCGTCGGCTCGATGGGCGCCTCGTCGGGCGGGGGCGGTGCCGCGGGCCCCGGCTCGGGCGGCGGGACGTCCGGCTCCGCGGGCGGCGGCAGTTCGGGCTCGGGCGGCGGGGTCGGCGGCATCTCGGGCTCGCCGCCCCCGCGCCAGAGGCGCTTCAACCAGTTCGTCTCGCTCATCGCAGAACCCGTCCCGTCAGGCAGCCGTCGCCCGTGCCCGTCACCTGGACATCTTGGATCGTCCCGGCAAGGGCGGCGGCGTCCGCGTCCGAGAGGCGGACGAAGGCGAAGGCGGGGGTATGACCGCCGCCGCCGCGCTCGACCAGGACCGGGCGGACCCGGCCGACCTCGCCCAGCAGCAGGCGATCCAGGACGACCCGCCCCGCCGCCCTGAGCCGCGCCGCCCGTTCCTTGCGTATGGCCTTCTCCACCTGCGGCATCCGGGAAGCGGGCGTGCCGGGGCGGGGGCTGTAGGGGAAGACGTGGAGGAAGGCGAGGCCCGCCTCCTCGACGAGGGCGAGGCTGCGCCCGAACATCGCCTCGTCCTCGGTCGGGAATCCGGCGATCAGGTCGGCGCCGAAGGCGATGCCGGGGCGCCGGGCGCGCAGGCGGGCGCACAAGGCGAGCGCCTCGGCGCGGCGGTGGCGGCGGCGCATCCGCTTCAGGACCAGGTCGTCGCCCGCCTGGAGGCTCAGGTGGACATGCGGCATCAGCCGGGGGTGGGTAGCGAGCAGGTCTTCGAGCGTGGGGTCGATCGCCGCCGGGTCGAGCGAGGAGAGGCGAAGGCGCGGCACGCCCGGCACGGCGTCGAGCAGGGCCGCGACCAGATCGCCGAGCCTGCCCCCGTCCCGTCCCCAGGAGGCGATGTCGACCCCGGTGAGGACGAGTTCCTGGTAGCCGGCGGCGGCGAGGATGCCTGCGCCCGCCACGACTTCGGGGACGGGCAGGCTGCGGCTTGGCCCCCGCCCCTTCGGGATGATGCAGAAGGTGCAGGCGTGGTCGCAGCCGCCCTGCACCTGGACGAACCCCCGCGTCCGGCCGGGGAAGCCTTCGAGCGGGGGCGTCCCGCCCTCCCCCGCGGCCGCCGCCACCCGCCTCGCGGCGGTGCCGGCGGCGATGCCCCGCCAGGGTTCGGGCTTCAGCTTGTCGCCGTTGCCGACCACGTGGTCGACCTCGGGCATGGCGGCGTAGAGGGCGGGCTCGACCTCGACGCCGCAGCCGGTGACGACGAGGGCGCGCCCCGGCGCCTCCCGCTTCAGGCGGCGGATCGCCTGCCTGGCCTGCCGCCCCGCCTCGGCCGTCACGGCGCAGGTGTGGACGACGACGGCGTCCAGCCCCTCGGCCCCCGCCCGGCGGCGGATCGCCTCGCTCTCCAGCCCGTTGAGCCGGCAGCCGAAGGTGACAACCTCGACGCTCATCCGCCTTCCAGCCGGT
Organism: Geminicoccaceae bacterium; assembly: GCA_020445645.1. Lineage (GTDB taxonomy): Bacteria > Pseudomonadota > Alphaproteobacteria > Geminicoccales > Geminicoccaceae > JAGRGG01. The sequence continues at coordinate 8,340 of JAGRGG010000017.1, forward strand.
CGAGGTCGAGGCTGCCCCGAAAGACGAAGGACGCCGGCCCCGTCATCACGACCGGCCCCTCCCCCGGCCACGCGACCTCCAGTTCGCCCCCGTCCAGCACGAGGGTCGCCCGCCCCCGGATCAGGCCCCGGCGCACGGCGGCGACGAGGGCGGCGCAGGCGCCGCTGCCGCAGGCAAGGGTGAGCCCGGCGCCGCGCTCGAACACGCGCAGGCGAAGGCGGTCGGGTCCGAGGACGTGGGCGAAGCCGATATTGGCGCGCTCGGGGAACAGGGGGTGGCGCTCCAGGCGGGCACCGAGCCCAGCCACGTCGAGGGCGTCCGGGTCGCCGGCGAACAGGACGGCGTGCGGGTTGCCCATGCCGACCGCGACGGCGGGCGGCAGGCCGCAGCCGAGGTCGAGATGCAGCGTGTCCAGCGGTTCCGCGAGCGGCACGCCCCCCCAGTCGAGCCTCGGCGGCGCCATCGCCACCTCGACCCGCCCGTCGCCGAGCCGCCGCGCCGGCAGCAGGCCGCCCGCCGTCGCCAGCCGGACCCGGTCGACGCCCGCTTCGTCCATCAAAAAGGAAGCGGCGCAGCGGGTGCCGTTGCCGCAGGCGCCGGCCTCGCCGCCGTCCGGGTTGAGGAAGACGAGCCGCGCGTCCGCCCTGTCGTCCGCCCCGATCAGCACGAGCTGGTCGAAGCCCACCCCCCGGTGGCGGTCGCCGAGGCGCCGCGCGTCGTCGGGGAACAGGGGCACCGCCGCACCCCGCCGGTCGACGACGACGAAGTCGTTGCCGAGGCCGTGCATCTTGACGAAGGGGAGCGTGCGCATGGTGCTGGTTTCGCGTGGGATCGGGCGCCCTATATGGAGAAGAACGCCGACGAAGGGAACCGACCCTTGAGCACGAACCTCCAGCGCGCCGGCCCGATGACGGTGGCCGAGTTCCTCGCCTGGGACGACGGCACCGACACCCGCTACGAACTGGTCGACGGCGCGATCGTCGCCATGAACCCGCCGGTGGTGCCGCACGGCATGATGATCGGCAGCCTCGTCATAGCCTTGCACGCGCGGCTTCCCGAGGGCTGCTACCCCGTCACCGGCGGCGGCACGCGCGAGGACGACGACGCGCACAACTACCGCGTCCTCGACATCACCGTGTCCTGCAAGTTCGGCGAACAGCGGCATTGGGTGGAATCGCCCCGGCTCACCGTCGAGGTGATCGCGCCCTCGACCGGGCGGCTCGACAGCTCGGTCAAGCTTCAGTTCTACGCCGGGCCCGACGGTCGACGAGGTTCTCCTGGTGCATTGCGACCGGCGCCAAGCGACGCTCTGGCGGCGGGGGGACGGGGAGGAATGGATCGTGCGCGACTTCGTCGGCGCCGCCGAGATCCCGCTCCGCCTGACGACCGCCCCGATCCCGCTCGACGAGCTTTACGCGCCGCTGGACCTCGAACGCTGAGATGTCGTTTGACGTCGACGAACAACAGTTGCAGCGCCTGGATGGCGAGCAGCTTCACGAACTCGTGCTGAAGCTGCTCAACGCCGAAGCGGGCGCGCACGGCATCGCCGCCGCCGCCATTCGGGTTTCGCTGCGGATCGACGTTCCCGACGGGGGCGAGGACGGCCGCATCGACTGGGCGAACGGCCCCGAGTTGCAGGCTTTCGCCGGCGAGCACCCACGCCGCTTCGCGGCGCTCGTCGCGCCCATGATCGACCGCTACGATGGCGGAACGTTCCTTACGCCCGTCATCGAGGTGCTGGCGCCGCACCTGATCGGCCAGCCGACTTTCTGCGAAGCCTTAATCCCGTCGCGTTCGATGCGGCAGTTGGAGCGGCAACTGGAGCCTGCGCCTGTCGCAGGTGCGCGACGCGCCCAAGCCTTGGCGGAAGCACGAAGACCCCCACGTGCGCGGTTGGGCGGTCGCGGCCTTGGGCAGGCTCGACCGGGAGACCGGGTTCCAGCGGCGCGAGGAGGAGCGCCGCCGACCTTGACGCACCGCCCCCCCAGCGCCTAAGTACCCGCTTCACGCCGCCGGTCCCCTCTTGGGCGGGCGCGGTGTCGTGACCAGACCCCATCTTGCGACGGCCCGGCCACGGGCCCCTGCCGTCCTGCGCCAGAGACCATGTTTGAGAGCCTTACCCAACGCCTTGGCGGCGTCTTCGACCGGCTGAAGAAGCGGGGCGCCTTGAGCGAGGGCGACGTCGCCGAGGCGGCGCGGGAGATCCGCGTGGCGCTGCTCGAGGCCGACGTGGCGCTGCCGGTCGTCAGGGAGTTCGTCGCCCGCGTCAAGGAGCGCGCGGTCGGGCGCGAGGTCGTGCGCTCGGTGACGCCGGGGCAGATGGTCGTCAAGATCGTCCACGACCAGCTGGTCGAGCTGCTGGGCGAGGCGGCGGAGTTGCGGCTCGGCTCGCCGCCCGCCGTGATCCTGATGACGGGCCTCCAGGGCTCGGGCAAGACCACGACCACGGGCAAGCTCGCCAAGCGCCTGAAGGACAGGGAGAAGCGCCGCGTCCTCGTCGCGTCGCTCGACGTGCAGCGCCCGGCGGCGCAGCGGCAGCTCGAGGTGCTGGCGGGGCAGGTCGGGGTCGATTCGCTGCCGATCGTCCTGGGCCAGCCGCCCCTGCAGATCGCGCGGCGCGCGCTCGACGCGGCCAGGCGCGAGGGCTTTGATGTCCTCATCCTCGACACGGCCGGGCGCCTCCACGTCGCCGACGACCTGATGGACGAACTCAAGCAGGTCCGGGACCTCGCCAAGCCGCAGGAGACCCTCCTCGTCGCCGACGCGCTCACCGGCCAGGACGCGGTCAACGTCGCCCGCCAGTTCGCGGAGCGGATCGGCATCACCGGCATCGTCCTCACCCGGATGGACGGCGACGGGCGCGGCGGCGCCGCGCTCTCCATGCGCCACGTCACGGGCCAGCCGATCAAGTTCGTCGGCACGGGCGAGAAGCTCGCCGCCCTGGAGCCCTTCCACCCGGAGCGGATGGCGGGGCGCATCCTCGACATGGGCGACGTGGTCTCGCTCGTCGAGCAGGCGGCCGAGACCGTCGACCGCGACGAGGCCGAGCGGCTCGCCAAGCGGATGCAAAAGGGCGTCTTCGACCTCGCCGACATGCAAAAGCAGCTGCGGCAGGTGACGAAGATGGGGGGCCTCGGCGGCATCCTCGGGATGCTGCCCGGCGTCGGCAAGCTGAAGCAGCAGTTGGGCGAGGCCGGCATCGACGAGCGGGTGGTCGGGCGGCAGTGCGCGATCATCGACTCGATGACGCCCAAAGAGCGCCGCGACCCCGGCCTCCTCCACGCGTCCCGCAAGAAGCGCGTCGCCGCCGGCTCCGGCACCACCGTGCAGGACGTGAACCGCCTCTTGAAGCAGCACCGCCAGATGGCCGACATGATGAAGAAGATGAAGAAGGCGGGCGGACCCAAGAACTTCCTCGCCCGCGCCCTTCCGCCCGGCATGATGCCGCGCCCCTGATCCCCCCGACCCTTTCCCTCCCAGGAGACCCCCTCATGTCCGTTCGCATCCGTCTCGCCCGTGGCGGCGCCAAGAAGCGCCCCTACTACCGCATCGTCGCCGCCGACCGGCGCAGCCCGCGCGACGGCCGCTTCCTGGAGAAGCTCGGCACCTACAACCCGCTCCTCGCCGACGACAGCGAGGCCCGGGTGACGCTCAACGAGGAGCGCATCCGCCACTACCTCCAGAACGGCGCCAGCGTCAGCGACCGCGTCGCCCGCTTCCTCGACAGGGCCGGGATCACCCAGGGCCTGACGAAGCAGCGCGGCACCGGCAAGCGCGCCGAGGCCATCGCGGCGAAGAAGGCGAAGGACGCCGAGGCGGCGGCTTAAGTCCCCTCACCCCATCGTCCCCCCTTGGCAAGCAGCCCATGCACGACCGCCCCGACCTCGTCTGCCTCGCCGCCGTCGCCGCCGCGCACGGGGTCAGGGGCGAGCTGCGCCTGCGCTGCTTCACCGAGCGGCCGGAGAACGTCGCCGCCTACGGCCCGCTCCTCGACGAGCGGGGCGACAGGCTGTTTCGCGTCCGGGTCCTGCGCGCGGCCAAGGGCGGGGCCATCGTCGCCGCCGAGGGGGTGCACGACCGCGACGCCGCCGAGGCGCTGCGCGGGCTTCGCCTCCACGTGCCGCGCGCGGCCCTGCCCCCCGCCGGGGAGGACGAGTTCTACCACGAGGATCTGGTCGGCCTCGCCGTCGCGGCGCCGGATGGGCGGACGCTGGGCGAGGTCGTCGCCGTCCACGACTTCGGCGCCGGCGACGTGATCGCGTGGCGGGACACGGACGGGGCCGAACGGCTGACGCCCTTCACGAGGGCGCACGTCCCGACCGTCGACCTCGCCGCCGAGCGCCTCGTCGTCGCCGACGAAGCCCTCGCGGAGGCGTCATGACCGCCGCCGCCTTCGAGGCCACCGTCCTGACGATCTTCCCGGACCTGTTTCCGGGCACCCTCGGCGCCTCGCTCCTCGGCCGGGCGCTCGTGAACGGCCTCTGGCGCCTGGACGCCCACGATCTCCGCGCCCACGCCCTGGACCGCCACGCCAGCGTCGACGACGCCCCCTTCGGCGGCGGCGCGGGCATGGTGATGCGCCCGGACGTGGTGGCGCGGGCGGTCGACGCCGCCTTCCCCCCGGACGACCCCCGCCCCCGGGTCTGCCTCTCGCCGCGCGGCCGGCGCTTCGACCAGCGGCAGGCGGCGGCATGGGCGGAAGGCCAGGGCCTCGTCCTCCTCTGCGGGCGCTACGAAGGGATCGACCAGCGGGTGATCGAGGCGCGCGGCTTCGAGGAGGTCTCGGTCGGCGACTTCGTGCTGACGGGCGGCGAGGCCGCGGCGATGCTGGTGCTCGACGCCACGCTCCGCCTGATCCCGGGCGTCCTCGGCGCGCCGGAGTCGCTCCTGGACGAGAGCTTCGCGGCCGGGGGCGAGGGCCTCCTCGAATACCCGCACTACACCCGCCCGCAGGTCTGGGAGGGTCGGGCCGTGCCCGAGGTGCTCCTCTCCGGCCACCACGCCCGCGTCGAGGCGTGGCGGCGGGCGGAGTCGCTCCGCCTCACCCGGGCGCGGCGGCCGGACCTCCTACCCCGATACCCCGACGCCGGCGCCCGTCCGGCCGAAGTGCCCCAAGAGCCCCAAGAGCGAGGACAGAGCCATGAACGTCATCCAGCAGCTTGAGAAGGAACAGGTCGAGCGCCTCGTCGAGGAGCGGGCCGTGCCCGACTTCCGCCCCGGCGACACGCTGCGCGTCAACGTCAAGGTGATCGAGGGCAACCGCGAGCGCGTCCAGGCCTTCGAGGGCGTGTGCATCGCAAGGCGCAACCGCGGCATCTCGTCCGCCTTCACCGTCCGCAAGATCTCCTACGGCGAGGGGGTCGAGCGCGTGTTCCCACTCTACAGCCCGCGCATCGAGAGCATCGACGTGGTCCGCCGCGGCAAGGTGCGCCGCGCCAAGCTCTATTACCTGCGCGGCCTGCGCGGCAAGGCGGCCCGCATCGTCGAGCGGCGCGACGACCGCCCGCAGCAGCCGAAGGGTCCGGCGACCACGGCCAAGCAGGGCGCGAAGCAGGATTAGGGGCGAGGCACGCGGCCGGGCGCTCTCCCGGCCGCCTTGGCAAGGGAGCGGGAGCCGATGGCGCGCACGCTGTTCGAGAAGATCTGGGACGCCCACTTGGTCGAGCGCCAGGAGGACGGCACCTGCCTCCTCTACGTCGACCGCCACCTCGTCCACGAAGTGACGAGCCCGCAGGCGTTCGAGGGGCTGCGCACCACGGGCCGCAGGGTGCGCCGCCCCGAGGCGACGCTCGCCGTCGTCGACCACAACGTGCCGACCGACCCCGACCGCACCAAGGGGATCAAGGACGCGACCTCGCGCATCCAGATCGAGGCGATGCAGGCGAACGCCAGGGAATTCGGCGTCACCCTCTACGACCACTTCGACGCCCGCCAGGGGATCGTCCACGTCGTCGGCCCCGAGCAGGGCTTCACCCTGCCCGGCATGACGATCGTCTGCGGCGACAGCCACACCTCGATCCACGGCGCCTTCGGCGCACTGGCCTTCGGCATCGGCACCTCCGAGGTCGAGCATGTGCTGGCGACC
>JAGRGG010000126.1 GCA_020445645.1 Geminicoccaceae bacterium
CGCGGCCAACGGACCAAAAAGAGAAGAAGGGAGGCCCCGCGCCAGCGGACGCGAAGCGCAGGCGATGCTTGCAAAATCCGCCGCCCCTACCCTACAAGGCCACCGTCCTTCCACGCGACGGGATCCGACTTGCGCTCCAGGCTTTCCCTGCTGTCGGCTTGCGCCCTCGCCCTGCTGCTCGGCGCGCCCTTGCCCGTGGAGGCCGGCCCCTTGCCGCCCGCCGACCGGGTCATCGTCGTCAAGAGCAAGCGCCAACTCACCTTGATGCGCAGGGGCAAGGTTATGAAAAACTTCAAGATCTCGCTCGGGCGCGAGCCCTTAGGGGCGAAGCGCTTCGCCGGCGACGGCCGCACGCCCGAGGGAACCTATCGTCTCACCGCCTGGAACCCCAACAGCCGCTTCCACCGCTCGATCCGCATCTCCTATCCGATGCCCGAGGACAAGGCGGCCGCCCGCGCGTTCGGCCGCTCGCCCGGCGGCGACATCATGATCCACGGCCTGTCGGCAGGGATGCGCAGCGCCGGCGCCGGCCACTACCGCTTCGACTGGACGGAGGGATGTCTTGCCGTCACCGATGCCGAGATGGACGTCATCTGGGACAGTGTTCAACCGGGCACACCGATCGAAATCCTACCGTAGATTGGGTTGCCGCGCTTCATTTCGACGCGATAGGAACCTATGATGCCGCCGCCGGGCCGATCCGTGCGCCGGACCTGCGGGGCACAGCTCTTCCTCGCCGCGAAGCCTCGACCAACGTTCACCCCTTCAAAGGAGTACCCACGATGAATGCTCGCACCCTGCTCGGCGCCGCCGCGCTCGCCTCCACGCTGGCACTTGGCGCCTGCAGCAGCGGCGGTCCGGACCCGATGGAGACGATGCGCAGCGACCTTGCGTCGACCCGCGCCATCGCCGAGGAGGCCGACCGCAAGGCTACCGCGGCCCTCGCCCAGTCCGAGGCCGCCGCCGCCGACGCCCAGTCGGCCGCCCAGGAAGCCCGCACGGCGAGCGAGAAGGCCGACCGCATCTTCCGCGCCGGCCTGCGCAAGTAGGACGGGGGACCGGGACGGCGGCGTGGCGGGACGGGATCGGGCACCGGGGGCGCGGGGCGGGACCGTCCGCCTTGCGCGCCGCGCCGCGCTCGGGGGATTCCTCGGCGCCGCCGCCTACCTCGCCGTCCGTCCCGCCGCCGCCCTTCCGGCCCTCTTCCGCCCCGACGGCGACCTGATCGGCAAGCTGTCCTGGTACGTCACCGAGGACGGCCGCACCCTCCTCGAGGTGGCGCAGGAGCAGGACCTCGGCATCCTCGAGATCTCGGCCGCCAACCCCGGCATCGACCCTTGGGTCCCGGGGCAGGGCCGGCCCGTCCTGTTGCCGACCGCGCACCTCCTGCCCGACGCCGAGCGGCGGGGGATCGTCATCAACAAGGCGGAGCTGCGCCTCTACCTCTTCCGCGACGGCGGCGCCGTCGAGACGCACGCGATTGGCGTCGGCCGCGACGGCTACGACACCCCGCTCGGCAGGACGACGATCGTCCGCAAGACGGCGGATCCGTCCTGGCGCCCGACCGCCGGCACCCGCGCCGACCACCCGGACCTGCCGGCCGTCGTCGGCCCCGGCCCCGACAATCCCCTTGGGGCCTACGCCCTCTACCTCGGCTGGCCCACCTACCTCATCCACGGCACCAACGCGCCGTTCGGCGTCGGCCGCCGCGCCAGCCGGGGCTGTATCCGCATGTACCCGCAGACGATCGCCCACCTGTTCGACACCCTGCCGACCGGCACCCCCGTCACCGTCGTCGACCAGCCGGTCAAGGTCGGCCGCGCCCGAGGCGAGGTCTACGTCGAGATCCACCCGGACTCGGACCAGCTCGACGAGCTGGAGGCTACCTACCGCTTCAGGCCGCACCCGGCGGAAGCCGCGCGGACGATGCTGCAAGAGCGCGCCGGTGCCGACCTCCCCCGGATCGACTGGGACGTCGTCGAGGCCGAGATGGCCGCCCGGCGGGGCATCCCCGTACAAGTCACCCGCCCCGCCTCCTGGACCGCCGACGCGAAGCGGGGCTCGAAGACCAAGAAGGGATTCGGGGGACTCTACTAGACGGCCCGCACTAGCGGGCGCGAGGGCGTAACGGTTCGGATCACGATGAAAGGATTCTGGAGCGGGCGATGGGAATCGAACCCACGACATTCAGCTTGGGAAGCTGACGTTCTACCTCTGAACTACGCCCGCGACGCCTCCAGGCATAAGCCCGAAGCCCCCCGCTATCAACGGCTTTCTTGCCGCCGAAGAGAGGGTTGACGCATCTTCCCCAACCCCCTACATCACCGCCCCACGGATGGGCGTATAGCTCAGTTGGTAGAGCAGCTGACTCTTAATCAGCGGGTCGTAGGTTCGAGCCCTACTGCGCCCACCATTCGTGCAATGTTTTCAATGACTTGGCTAACTAAGCCTTTGGTTGATGTTAGACGCTTTCGGCTTCGTTAGACTCCTTCACCCCTTCCAGTCGTCCATCACCGGGAAGCTTCGCACCCGCAGGTTGCGGAGCCGCACGTCGTAGACGTCGAGCACCCGGTCGCCGCCCCGCCGCTGGTGCCCCGTCCACAGGCGCACCTCGTCGTCGCCGAGCCCGGCACCCGTGAGCCAGCTCGTCGCCGTGCGGCGCAGGTCGTGGAAGGTGCAGTCCCGCGCGTCCTTGATGCCGGCCTTGTGGCGGCGCCACAGGGCACGAAAGCCGTCCGGGGTGTAGGGGCCGCCGCCGCCCGCCGTGAGCAGCCAGTCGCCGCGTTGCGGCGATGCCCCCAGCGCCGCCTCCAGGTGCGGGTGGATCGGCAGGAACAGGAGCGCGTTCGACTTGCCCTGCACCACCCGGATCGCCCCGTCCCGGACGTGGTCCCAGCGCATGGCGAGGATGTCGCCCTGGCGCTGGAGGGTGAATAGGGCGAGGTGCGCCGCGAGCCCCGACGGGTGGGGAAGGGCGAAGGCCGCCCGCACGCCCTCCCGGCTCCACACCTGCCGCCGCGGCCGGTAGGCGGGCTCGATCCGCCCCGCCGCCGGGTTCGCGCCCGACCAGCGCCCCTGCTTCGTCGCCCAGGCGAAGAGGAGCCGCAGCACCTTGAGCCGGTAGTCGATGCCGGCGAGCCCGGATCCTCTCCGCTCCAGCATGTCGCGGAAGGCCTCGACCGCCTGGGGCGTCACCTCGGCGAGCGCCGCCCCGCCGAAGTGCGCGGGGTCCTTCAGGTCGAAGAGCAGCTTTTGGTAGTCGCGCTTCGTGCGCGGCGCCAGGCGACGGAAGGCGCGGCTCTCCAGGTAGGCGACGCACAGGCCGTCGAACTCGGAAGGTCCCCTCCCCCGCCAGCGGTCGAAGAGCGCGTTGAGGCGCTCGGCGCCCTGGATCGCCGCCACGAGGTCGCGGCCGAGCGGGGTCGCCCGCAGCCAGTCGGGGCGGAGCGGGTTCTGCCGGTGGCGGGTCGGCGGCATCCAGTAATAGGCGAGCGCACCCCCCGTCTCGCGGACGACGAGGTGGCGGAAGACGCCCCTAGGTGGCCGGCCGCCGCGCCTTGAACTTCCTGACGAGGAGGCTATCGCCGTCGTCCTTCGCGCCCCTGGGGCGCGCGCCCGCGCCCTCCGCTTCCAAGGCTGGAAGCGATGCTTCCAGGGCCGAGAGCCCGCCCGGCTCGATCCACAGCGCCACCTCGCTCTCCAGCCACTGGTCGCCGAGACTCCTCACCCGCCGGCGCGGCCGCGGAAAGCCGTCGCTGCGGATGCGCGCGTCCAGGTACTCGCGCGACGGCCAGTCGGTGCGCTCCAGCACCTCGCGCTCGCAGAGGAGGCGCACCGCCGGCGGGCGCTCAAGCATCGTCCTTCCTTCCTCGGTGCGCGCGCACGAGGTCGCCCGCGAGTTCGGCCGTGCCCTGCATCATCCGATGCACCGCCGCCTCGGCCGCTTCGGGACTGTCGCCCCTATCCACCGTGAACCTGGCCCAAAAGCCCGCGAGGGCACGGTTCAGGGCGGCGCCGACGACGGCGCGCGGGGCGCCGCTCGCCTCGGTGAGGTCCATGATCGCCCTCGCCAGTTCCTCGGCCGCCGCCTGCGCCTTCCGCTCGGGCGTCATCGGTACATCATCCACCTTCCGGCTCCTCCTCTTCTTCCACCTCGCCCAGGCCGATGCGCTCGTCGACCCCGCCGACGATGTCGATCGCCCCCTGCGCCGCGTCCTCGGCGCCGGCGAGGAGCGCCTCCCCGGCGGCGTCGGGGCCGTCGCCGGCGACCAGCGCCAGCACGGCGTACTCGGCGGCCAGCGCCCGCCAGAGGGCGTCGATCCGCTCCCGGCGGGAGGACGCCCGGCCGTCCATGAAGTCCGCCACCGCCAGGGCGAGGGCGGCGGGGTCGCCCCCGCCCCCCGCCGCCGCGTGCCCCCCGCCGTGCCCCCCGCCGTGCCCGTTGCCGTTCCTCACCCCGACCCCCGCCCCTTCAGTTCGGCGTAGCGCGCGCCGACGTGCCGCGCCGCCTCCATCTGGCCCGTGGACGCGAGGCGGTCGAGGAGGGGGCGCACGGCGTCCCTGTAGCAGCGGTCGAGCCTCCGCTCGGAGGCGGCCGCCGCCATCGCCCGCTCCGCCGCCCGCGCGGCCCTCGCCGGGTCACGGGTGGCGTAGGGATGGCCGTTCCAGCGTATTTCGTAAATATTCGACGGACCTTTGGCAGTATTCGTCGGGACCTTGGCAGCCCCCCGCGCGGCCGGGGCCTGGCCCTTGAAAGGGGCCCCAACCCCTTTCAACGCCCCCTCCAGGGCGTCGAGCTTCCGGCTGTCGGTGGCGGGCGCGGCGGCCTTCGCGGCTGGGGCCGGGGCCGCACGCTCCTTGCGGTAGAGGCCGAGCCCGAACGCTTCCCCGAAGGTGACGAAGGCGCGCTTCATCGCGTCGGTCTCGGCCTCCTTGATCGCGCCCTCGTGGGCGTCGCCCTCGCGGCCGGGACGGGCGGTGCCGCTGCCGAAGCCGCTGCCCTCGCGCTCGACGGCCTCGCCGTCCGCCGTCCAGACCGTCACCTTCACCTTGGCCATGTACGAGACGACGGCGATTCTGTTGCCGTGCTCGTCCACGTCCTCGCCCTGGTGGAGAAAGCGGGTCTCGACGGTGGCGCGGTCCCAGCCCGCGAAGCCGAAGACGCGGTTGGCCGTCTCGATGGCGTAGCGGCCCTCGACGTAGGAAAGCTGCCGCCCCTGCGGCCCCTTGCGGGTCTTCACCTCGTGCGCGGGCGGCGGGGCATCCAGCATCGCCCGCTGCTCGGCCGTGAAGCCGCCCGCGGCCTGTGCCAAGGCACGGCGTTGCAAGCTCCCGCTTGCAACTGCTACACCCCCCGCCTGCGGGGGGCTGGCCTTGGCAGTGCCCTCAGCAGCGTGCATCGTCCGTCTCCCGCACGTTGAGCCGCCGATGCCCGGCGCGGCCCCGGATCGTCTCGCCCGCCGAAGCCACGCGGTCGGGGCTGCCCGCGACGGCCGCCGCCTCGATCAGGTAGCCGGCGCAGCGGCCGAGGCGGGCGCTTCCCATCCTTGCCAGGATCAGGGCCTTGGCCGCCCGCTCGTCGAGTTCGGCCGCCTTGCGCCGCGCCTGGGCGTCGAGGAGGCGGGCGCAGGCGAGGGGCAGCCCCTCGTCCGCCGCGAGGTCGAGGGGTTCGCGTCCGCCGTCGTCCTCGGGGTGGAGGCGGGCGAGCGCGCGGATCGTGCTCTCCGCCCCGTCGGGTTCGGGTGGCTCTCCCCGCTCGACGCTTTGCCAGAAGCCCTCGACGCGGCGCTCGATCTCCGCGACGAGGGCGGGACGTGCCTTGTAGACGTAGGGCTCGGCCAGCCGGTTGCCGCCGATCAGCGCGACGACGACGCCCCACCCGAAGCCGGTGCAGGCGAGCTGGTGCTGGAGCTGGAGGAGGACGTGGAGGGGGGGCTCGCCGCCGACCCAGGTGCGGCGGTGGATCAGCCAGTCGGCGTTCTTCACCTCCATGACGCCGGGGCCTTCGTGACCTAGCGACCCGCCGTCCTTGACGTGGAAGTCGGTGGTCGCCGCCATGCCGGGGACGCTTGGGTGGCGCACCCAGCGTCCGGGCTCGACCTCGACGCCGAGGCGCTCCGCCGCGGCGGCGGCGATCGCCGCCTCCAGCCGCAGGCCCCACTCCGCCCGCTCGGCCCTGACCTCGGGCTCGGCGATGCGCCCGGCCTTCGCCTGCCAGAGGGCGAAGGCGGAGAGGGCGTAGGCGGGCTGGCAGCCGAACAGCGCCGCCACCTCGGACCCGCCGACGGTCGAGCGCCGGGCCGCGAGCCAGGCGGCACGGTCGGCATGGGGACTGATCGCGCTCATGGGTGCGCTCCCTTCGGGCTCTCGGACGTTTTGTCGGCAACGCGGGTGGTGTAGGGAGAAGAGGGAGTTGAGGGACCACGCATGGCGACGACATTCGACACGCTCGCGTTCGCCGAGAGGCTGAAGCGCGGCGGCTTCACCGACGAGCAGGCCAAGGCGGCGACGGAAGCGTTCGCCGAGGCGACCGGCCAGCAGCTCGTCACCAAGTCGGACCTCGACAAGTCGATCGCCGAACTGAAGGCCGACGTGTTCAAGTGGGCGGTGCCGCTCCTGCTCGGGCAGGCCGGGCTCATCACCCTGCTCGTCAAGCTGCTCTGAGCGCCGGCCGGGGCGTTCGCCCCGGCCTCCCTCGCCCCCCTCACAGGAAGTCCCGCCCGTAAAAGGCGAGCAGCCCGTCGATCTCGCGGAGCTTCGCCCTGGCCGCCTCCAGGTCCTGCTCCATGTCGCCGAACAGTTCCTCGATCTCGGCGGAGAGGCGCACGTCGCGGCCGGGCACGGCCTGGATCGCCCGGTCCAGGGCCGCCTTCATCTCCAGGCCGCAGTCGGCGGCGTTGTCGGCGAGGAGGTCCTCCTCGGCCTGCATGGCGCGGCTGGCGTTCGTGAGCATCGGCGCGTCCTCCAACGGGTTGTTGGAAGCACATTGTCACGTAGTCTGACAAGAGGGAAGAACTAATTGTCATGCCGCATGACACGGCGTACCCTAGGACTTACCGCTGCTTAGCCTTAGTCGCCCGCGAATGGGACACAGAGTTCCCAAATATTCTTTGAGCGATATGATAAGGAAGCCCACTAGGATCGTTGCCGTATATATAATCTAAAGTAATGCCATGCCTATCTTTCAACCTATGCATTGCTGCTACGTCTGCTAGTGTGATGCCTCTTTCCCAATTGGCCAATGCAGAGCGTCCAACATTTAGACTGCTTGCCAATTGCTCTTGTGTTAGTTCAAGCGCAAGGCGAGCTTGAGCAAGCCGTTCGCCTACGGCGATGGCCCACTCGGTGTTTCGGATCGGGCTTGCCATGACCGCCAAGTTGACAACACAATCTTGGGCGTCACGCGAGAAATCCCCCTTGCGCTTTGTCAGTTCGTCTGACAATCAGGGGCGTATGGACATCATAGACCAGCTCGGCGGGGTATCGGCGGTAGCGCGGGCACTCGGCGTTGGGCACTCCGCTGTTTCCAACTGGCGCGCGGGCAAGTTCCCGGACGGGGCGAAGTACCAAGTGCTCGTCCTGGCCCGGCAGAAGGGTCTCGACATCTCTCCCGAGGATCTGGAGAAGCCGCTCGTCCACCGTCCCCGCGTCGTCCGCCGCCCCCGCGCGGCGCGGGCGGAGGCGCGGGCGTGAGGCCCGCCCCCGCAGGGACGGGCGCGGCGGGGTCAGTCCGGCCAGAACCCCTCGTCGAGGGCCTGCTCGATCGTGAACGGGCAGGCCTCGGGGAAGGCCGAGAGGTCGAGGTCGGTCTCGTCGGCGGCGCCGTGGCGCGCCTCCTCCCACGCCTCGGGCAGCATCGCGGGCAGGCGCGGGCGCAGGCTCGGGTTCTTGGCCAGGATGCGCGGGATGCGGCGGCGCTGCTCGCGGATGGTGTTGCGCCAGCTCTTGCCGCGCCGCTCGGGCTGGTGGCGCCACTTGGCGAGGTGCATCAGGAGGAGTTCGAGCCGGGTCTCGACGCTGGTCGTGGTGGAGCGGCCCATGTCCTCGACCTCCTCGATCAGGTGGCCCACGTCGAGGGCGATCTCGTAGGCGAGTTCGGGGTGCTCCCTGGCGAGCCGGCGCAGGGCCTCGGCCTGCCGCTCGCTCCAGCCGGCGTAGTCGGTGTCGTAGAGGTCGCTGATGGTGTCGGGCATGGGAGGCTCTCCTCGTTCCCAACGGTAGGCGGGCCGGCGGACGGGGCAAGCCGTCGTCGGCGCGGCGCCACACCGGGATGCGCACCCCCGCGCGGCGCGGGCGGAGGCGCGGGCGTGAGGCCCGCCCCCGAAGGG
>JAGRGG010000127.1 GCA_020445645.1 Geminicoccaceae bacterium
GGCTCTGATTGGGTTTGGAGCCTAGAAATGAGCTTTAATACCGTCTGTCATTCTCTGATCATCGAGCGAATAACGATGATATTGCCTTTGCAGTCGTTGTCAGTGCCAAGATACGCGTGACTGCCGGACGTCGTGCGGATGGTCGGCGCGCTGGATAAGGTCAGTTAATCGGTGACGCAGATAGTGTCGCCGTCCACCTTGAAGAATGCAGACCAAAGATAGGGATCTATATTGCTCTAGCCGTCGCTCCCGTCGATGGTATAGAGTTCGAGCTCGACCCGTATTGATGGTCGCCGCAATAACCTCAACTCCGATGCGGGCGGCAGGGAGGAATAGTACTCAAACCTGAGGATAATGGGTAGCTAGTATGGCAGCTACACTAGCAGGGTTCTAAAGCAATGCTCGTTAACTAACTGAAATCACTGGTGCGCCCCCCCGGACTCGAACCGGGAACCCGCTGATTAAAAGTCAGGAGGTCTTTTTTGAGAATGGTTTTCCGATCAACTGGTTAGTAGGGGGTGGTGTTAGACTGTTCAACCAAACACGCCCGAATCCGGGCTCCTAAAATCAAGAACATACCCCGTGGAGTCTAACGCCAAACAGGGTCGCCCGATGCCGCTGCCGTTCAACCTCGTCAACGCCCACCGCCAAAAAATCGTCGAGGACGGGGCTTTTCTCTACCTCGTCAAGGTAGGGACCTGCGCCGTCAAGCTCGGCATCGCGCACGATCCCGAGTTCAGGATCGGACGGCTCGGCCCCTTCGTGGGCACCCTCGCCTTCAGCCGCTACCTTGGCGGCGCCGCTCTGGACGTTGAGCAGATCGTCTTGTGGCGGTTTGCGGGCCGCGAGCGATCCGAAATCATCGAGGCGGCCGTGCCCGCCGTGCTCGCGGCGTGCAAGCAGGTTGTAGCGGTTCTTCCCGATCTGCCCACGGCTGCCGACTACCGCGCGTGGCCGATGACGACACGGCACGCCTGGAGCAGGCAGGCCATCGCTCGCCTGCACAAATACTTTCCCTCCCCTGCCCTTTCCCGCCGCTGAACAAATCCTCGCGCCCCCGCGTCGTGCTATCCTGGAACGATGGGCGACGACGAACTCCTTTCGGTGCTGGCGGACCGGGCGGCGACGCTCGACCGGCTGCTGGAGCGTCACTTCGGCCGCGACCTGCTCGCCCGCTTCGAGAGCCTGCTCGACGATCGCCTCGCGCCGCAGGGCGACCTCTTGCACCGGATGGAAGCCGCGATCACCGAGTTGGAGGAGGACGGCGCGCGGGGCGAAGCCTGCCCTCGGGCCGGCGCGGGGGGCGACGGGCGGCCGATCCTGCTCTCACCCCCCGCTGAACAGGCCGGTGAGGAGCGGCTGGCGTGCCTGGAGTGCCAAAAGCGCCGCCTCGGCCTCGCCCTCGGCGAGGGTGCGCTCGAAGGCGAGGCTCCAAAGGCCGATCGCCTCGCCGGCGAGGTCGAGGATCGGGCACTTCACCACCTCCTCGACCCCGGTGCCGGCGTGGACGCTCCTGTAGGCGCGGCCGAAGGCGTCGACGGGGGTGGCGGCGCAGCGGCCGTCGAGCACGTCGGCGATGCCGGCGATGAGCGAGAGCGGCACGTCCTGGTCGCGCTTGAGGTAGGAGGCGGCGCCCGGCCGGGTGCTCTCGGATACCGCGCTCATGTAGAGGCGGTGGCCGCCGCCCAGGAAGCGCGTCGTGTTGTGGAAGCGAAAGGCCATCGCCCGCACGGCGCCGGCCTCGGCGCGGGCGGCCTCCAGCACGGAGGCGGCCGCGGCCGAGCGCCGCGCGTCCTGGCGGAACAGGGCCGCGTCGAGGACGGGCTCGGCGTTCAGCCGGCCCCAGCCCTGCCAGAGAAGGGCCGCCAGCACCGCCCCCAGGGTCGCCGTGCCGAGGTGGCCGAGCCGCTGCCGGAAGGTGGTGCCGCTGAAATAGGCCAGCACCGGCGCCACGATGTCCTTCACCGCCGTCTCCCGCCGATGTCGTGTCGGCGCAGTGTGCGGCCGTCGGGGTGAAGGCGGCGTTAAGCGCGCCTCGGATCGTCAGGCCCCCGCGTCGGGGAGGACGAGGAGGCCGAGCACGCGGCCGTCGTCGGCGTCGGCGAAGGTGACGGTGGCGGGGGTCTCCCCGCCCGCCCGCCGCGACGCCACGCTCGCCGTGAGCGTCGAGGTCGCGGTGCCGGTATCGCTCTTGTCCTCCAGGATCTCGTCCCAGCCCGCGCTCCAGGAGGCGGTCGTGCCCCGCGCGATGCCGCCGATCGCCAGGGCGAGCCCCGTGCCGGTGACGGTGCCCGAGAGCGTCGTGTCCGAGGTCGTGCCCTCGCGTTCGTAGGCGGCGACGATGCCGTCGAGGTCGGCGCCTTCCGTCTCGACGACGACGACGAGGCTGTCGCTGTGCGCCGCGTTGAAGGCGAGGTCGATCGTGCCCGCCCCGGACGCCGGGGACTGGAGCCCGTGGACGAAGAGGAGGGGGTCGTTGGCCTGGCTCGACCCGTCGCTCGTGTTGAGGACGAGGTCCATCGCCGTCCCCTTCCACGTCGCGTCGGCCGTCTGCGCGACCCCGAACTGGGGCCGCGTCACCGTGAGGACGAGGAGGCCGTGGCCGGCGCCCTGGTCGTGGGCGACGGTCTGGTCGGCGTGGGTGCCCGAGCGGGGCGTCGACGCGATGCCGACGACGCCGGCCCCGGCCGCCGGCGGCGGCGGCGGCGGCGGCGGCGGGGATGGCGGCGACGGCGGGGAGGCCGCCGCCGGCACCCGCCGGGGGTGGAGGGCGAGGGTCGCGAGGCCGAGGCGCATCAGAGCAGCGCCACGATGCCGCCGGCCGTCGTGCCGGTGGCCCGCACCTTCCGGGTTCGCACCGGCAGCACGGTCCCGGCGGCGACGCCGGCGAAGGTCACGGCCGCCCCGGCGTCGTCCTCCAGGACGAGGTCGCCCCCCTGGCCGACGTAGAGCGCGCGGCACTCCTCGATCGGCGCCACGTCCGAGGGCGTCACCGCCACGAAACGCCCGGCCGAGCTGTCGGCGGTCGTGGGCTTTCTCAGGCTCATGGGGTCTTCCTCTTCATCATCATGGTCACGGCGCGTCCGGCCCCACGTCGGCGGCCGCGAGGCGAACGGCGGCCGGCACCACCAGGGCCGTCGCCGCCTGGACGACGGTGCCCTTGTGCAGGTCGTAGGCGATCGTGCCCTTGTGCGCCTCGATCCTCGTGTTGGTGGCCGCCACGTCGGTGGCGACGAACGACTGCTTCTTGCCGACGAGGAGGCGCGCTTGATTGCCGATCAGCACGCAGTCGGTCGCCGCCGGGTAGTCCGGGCTGTCGCCGGGGTTGGAGGCCGCCCACTGCGCCCAGGTCCTGGTCCCGGCGCCGACGAAGATCTGCGCGCCGCCCAGGCACTCGTTGCCGATCAGCAGGTGCCCCTGCCCGTAGAGGTAGAGGCCGGGGCCGCCCTCGATCGTGTTGCCGGAGAGCTCGCAGTCCCGGCCGTGGCGGATCGAGAGCTGCTTGCAGCCCTTCAGGTGGTTGAAGCGCAGCACGTTCGAAGCACTCTTGTTGCTGATCGCCTCGGTGTCGATCGAGACGTTCTCGAACAGGTTGAACTCGACCAGCGCCTCCAGCTCGAGCCCGGTGTGCGCCCAGTTGCCGCCGAGCAGCAGGCCGTCGTAGCCGTTGGTCACGGTGCCGTCGGCGATGTCATGGACGTAACACCGCCGCACGACGGGGCGCCGCAAGGCGTCGCCGTCGGGGCGCAGGTCGATCCCCTGGCCGATGCCGGTCACGTCGCAGCGGACGACGAGGGGGTCGGTCGCCTGGAGCACGGCCACGGCCGGGTCGTAGCGGCCGGCGTCGACGTCGACCCAGGATCGGGAGAGGATCGGGGACGTCCCCTTGAGGGTGACGGCGCCCTCGCAGCGCAGGCCGTGGGCGAAGGGGTAGGCGCCTTCGAGGGTGAGCCGGCCCGTGAGGGTGGCCGTGCCCCGCTCCGCCGCCATCAGGAGGAAGGGCTGCGCCTCGCCCCCCGTCCCGGCGAGCACGCGGTCGAGGGCGTAGGTGCCGCCCGCGAGCACGATCTTCTGCCCCGGCTGCCACGCGCCGATCGCCGCGGTGAGGCCGGCGTCGGTCGAGACGTTGACCGCGACCAGCCCTTCCGGCGGCTCGCCCCGTTCGGCCGGCGCCGGAACGGCGGGGGCGGGTGCCACCGTGCCGGTGCCGCGAAGGGCGAGCCAGCCGTCGCCGAGCCCGTCGCCGACGGCAAAGGCGCAGCCGATGCGGTGGTCGCCGGAGGATGGCGCCGCCTTCTGGAGCAGGGCGTAGGCGAGGTCGTTGAAGACGCTCGCCGCGTTGCTGGCCCCGGTATCCAGCAGCGAAGCCCCTTCGAGCGCCGTCGCGGGGTCGCCGTCATGGCCCTGCAGCCCGGCCGCGCCGAGGAGCAGCCGGGCCGGCCCCTCGGTCGAGAGCGTCCGCGTGACCGCCGCCCCCTCGCCCGCGCCGCCGACGGCGGCGTCGAGCGGGTCGGTCGGGTGGAGGTCGTGCAGCGCCACGAGGAGGACGGCCGCCGCGGTCAGGTCCTCGCCGGGCGTCCAGGCGAAGGGCTGCGCCCCCACGGGCGGGGAGGGCAGCAGCCACGCGGCGACGCCGGGCGCCGCCTTGTCGCCGAACGAGGTGGGGGGCAGCGCCTCCACCATCGCGGCACCGCCGAAGGTGGGGGCGGCGAAGGCGCGCCCGGCGTCGGCGTTCCTCGCCATGTAGACGGCGAACGCGACGAGGCCCCGGCCGGATCCCGCGGGGACCGCGAAGTCGCCCCCGATGCCGGTGACGTAGACCCCGCCGCCGTTCGAGAAGCCGTCCTTCAGGACGGCGTGGTCCTTGACCGAGGGCGCCCTGGCCGGGGTGGCCGCGAGGGATGCCGGTGCGGCCGACGCCGCCCAGGGTCTCACGCGCGCCTCATGCGTCGGGGTCCAGGACGAGCCCGGCGATGCCCTGCGCCACCGCCTGCCCCTCCCAGGTGACGCCGCCGTCGAAGCTGCCGAAGAACAGCACGTCGACGGCGTCGGGCGCCGTGCTGAGCGCGGGGGCGCTGCCCCCCGGCCACCTGATGAAGGACGGCCACGCCACCGTCCGCCCGCCGACCCCGTCCTGCTGGAGGTAGAGCCGCAGGCCCTGCCACGTGCCGGGGACGACGAGCGGGCTTCCCTGCGCCGCGCCGTAGGGGGTGAACTCGACCCCCGAGGCGTCGGCCGTGAGCCGGTGGCGCAGGATCTGGCCGAAGTTCAGGTCGAGGTCGAGCACGGTGGTGCCCAGCGCCATGCCCACCGTCGCCACGTGCTCCCTGGCGCCGAGCAGGACCACGTCGCCCAGCGTGCCGCCGTCCGCGTTGACGTTGCCCGTCCAGACGTTCCTCAGCGCGTCGTCGCCCAGCTTCGCCCCCGTCGCCGCCCCGTCGGCGAGCTGGTCCTCGCCCACGGCGCCGTCGGCGATCTTCCCGCCCGTCACCGCGCCGTCGGCGAGCTTGGCCGTCGTCACGCTGCCGTCGGCGAGCGCGAGCGCCGCGCCCGGCTCCAGCGTGACGAGCAGGTGGCCGCCGCCCTCGATCGCGGCGAAGCCGATCGCCCGGCCGGCGACCGGCGCCGGCAGCACCCAGGCGCGGCCGTAGCCGTCGACGGGCGCCCTGACGCAGGAGGATATCAGCCCTTCGAGGTACATGACCATGTGGGTGAGGCGGTCGTAGGCCCGCTCCAGGCTCTCCAGGTGCAGCCTGCCGCCGCCGACGAGGTCGAGCGTCTGCTCCAGGATCGGCCGGCGGGAGAGGGTGAGCGTCGCGCCCACGGGCAGGGGTTCGCCGTAGTCGAAGCTGCCGCCCGAAGGATCGCCGATCCCCGTCACCGTCATGGCGCCGTACACCCCGCCGCTCTCGGGCATCGCGTCGGCGAACGTCGCCTCCCAATGAAGGTCGCGGGGGCTGGCGAGGTCGAAGGGGAAGGCGAACACCCGGGTCACGCCGTCGCCTTGGTAGGTGATCCGTAGGGCCGTCGGCGAGCGGTAGGGTGTCGTCATTCGAGGGCCTCCGCAAGGGTGGGCGGCAGGAGCCGTTCCTGCCCGAAGTCCTTGTCCATCCGGCGCGCCTGCCGGTCGAGGTAGCCGGGGCTGAGGGCTTCCTTCAGGCTGTTGACGATCAGCGTGTCGAGCCCGGCGCGGGCGAACCAGAGGTTGGCGAAGGGGGTGAGCCCCATGCCCGTGCGCACGAGGTCGCCCGCGCCGTCGGCGTCGCCCTCCCGGAACTTGAGGAGGGCGCGGGCGAGCCCGCCGACATCGCCGAGGCCCGGCCCCGCGAGGCTCTCCAGGGGGCTCTGGCCGTAGCGCGCCTCGGCGCCGAGGAGGAAGTCGCCGTAGAGCCCGAGCCCGCCCGACTGCATGAGGCCGGCGAGGAGCGTCGCCTCGTTGAGGCCGCCGTCCCCGTCGAGGATCGACTTCGGCGTCTGCCCGCGGGCGAGGTCCTTCATCCACATGGCGGCCATGCCGCCGACCCAAAGGGTGGCGATCAGTTCGCCCATGTTGACGGCCTTGCCCAAGGCCCCGCCCCTGGCGCGCAGGCGGCGGTTCAGCACCCGGTCGGTGAAGCCGATCGGGAACGCCTTGAACTGCATGACGAGGCGGATCGCCTCGCCGACGGCGGTGCCGGAACCCGTGCCCCCGGTCGAGATCACCCGGGTCGCGTCGTCGCCCTCGACGATGCCGTTGTTGACCTCGTCGCCGATCAGCCCCCTGAGCTTCAGCTCGAGGTCGAGCCGGGCGGCGTCGAAGGCTTCGCCACCCTCCAGCGGCAGTTCGCCGGCGAGGAAGGCCACGTCGTCGTCGGCGAGCCCCGCCACCCGGTCGGGGCGCATGTGGGCGCGGCCGTCCTCGCCCGCCTCGACGGCGAGCCGCAGCGCCGCCCAGCGGGGCGCGTCGATGCCGTTCGCGGCCAGCACGTTCTTCAGGCGTTCCGGCAGGGCGGCGAACGGCCGGTCCGCCTTGCTGCCGAGGTCGGCCATGACGATCCGGGACGCCGCCGCGCGCCCGGCGTCGGTGAAGCGGGTGAGCCCCGAGAGCCTGAACACCGCGGTGAGCGCCGAGGTCGTCCAGCCGGCGGGGGTGTCGTGGGCGTCGAAGCGGGGGCCGAGCGCGTCGATCAGCCCGTCGAACCCCTCGCCCGCGAGGTAGGCCAGCTCCCGCCCCTCCCCCTGACCCCGCCCCTGGACGTAGCCGGATATCACCTCGCGCCACGTCTCGAAGAACGGCTTGCCCCGAAAGCGCGCCGAGGCCGCCAGCACGACGGGGTCGGTGGGGAGCGCGGAGAGGATCGCGCCCCCCAGCTTCGCCGCCCCCTCCAGCGCCCGGAAGCCGGCGGCCGCCCTGGCGAACCGGGCGTTGCCGGCACCTTCGCTGCGCAGCATCACCTTCGTGCTCGCCCAGTTCCGGACGTTGCCCAGCGCCCGGATCTCGCGCGTCCGCTTCCCCGCGTCCGCCCCGTTGCGCAGCTCCAGCGCCAGGTCGGAGGACAGCCCCTGGAGCAGCACCTCGGGGTTGGGGCCGAAGGTCTCCATCACGCCGGCCTTGCGCGCCGCGTTCTGCAGGTGGTCGACCATCGCCATCGTCACCGTGCCGCGGCCGAAGTCGCGGTTGTAGGCCGACCACGCGCCCGGCTTGAAGTGCAGGGCGCGGCGGTGCATGAGCGACTTGGCGTAGCCCGCGGGGCCGGTGCGCTCGCCCTTCTGCGCCGGCGTCACCTCCCGGTCGCGCCCGGTGACGATCGAGGTCCAGATCTCGCCGAGCGCCAGGTCGACCTCGGCCGGGTCCATGTCGCCGAAGGTGCGCCCGACGTCGAGCCCCGCCTTGATCGCCCGCGTCCACGCGGCCTTGCCCGCCTTCATCACCCGGTGCGGGTCGTGCGCGTCGTGCGGGGTCCAGCCCTTGAGCCGGCCGATGTCGGCGCCGAGCCGGTTGAGGTCGGATCGTCCCGTCTCCGCCGCCTCGGCGAAGATCCGGGCCACCTTGAAGGCGTCCGCGTCGCCGGTGGCGGACTTCAGCCCGTCCTTGTCCAGCGCCTCCATCTCGGCCACCACGCGCTCGTTGAAGGCCCGGTCCTTCAGCTTCGCCTCGAGATCCGGCCCGCCCTCCTTGGTGATCCGCGCCATCAGCCCGCCGAGGTAGCGGCCCTCGTAGGCCTGGACGTTGCGGAACGCCGACGCCCGGCCGCCCGCCACCCCCTTGTGGGTGCCGTGCATCAAGGCCTTGAGCGCACCGTCGGCCGTCATCCCCTGCGCCATCAGCGCGCGCGCGGCCCGGCCGACCTCGTCGCGCTTCAGGGCCCGCAGCGCCGTCGCCCGGCGCTCGGCCGCGAGCTTCGCGCTCGCGGTCTCGGCGAGTCGCCGCGCCCTGGCGTCGAGCCCCGCCGCACCGCCCCCCGCCGCGTCCGCCACCTGCGCCAGGAGGTCGAGCGCCTCCCGCTCGTTCAGCCCCCCGCCCGCCGCTCGGCGCACGTCGCCCGCGCAGTCCTTCAGGCTCATGCCGGGCTGCCGTGAACCAGGGGTGTTACCAGCGATCGATTCATGCCACCGCCCCCAGCCCGGCGATCACGCACGCCGCCGCCTGGGCGTAGGCGGCGTCGAGGTCGCCCATCCGCCCGATCTCGGCGTCCCAGTCGGCGACCTCCCGCACGTCGTCGGGGTGCGCCCGGCCCTCCCGCACCAGCCGGTCGAAGGCGGCCATCACCGGGTCG
>JAGRGG010000001.1 GCA_020445645.1 Geminicoccaceae bacterium
GGGGGGGCCCGGGGCGGGGGGGCGGGGGGGGCCCCCACCCGCGCGGGGGGCGCCGAGCCCCTCCGCCCCCCCCCCCCCCCCCAACTTGGGGGGGCGGGTCGGGCGGGGGGACGCGGAGTCGGTCTGCCTCCTCCTCGCGGGCGCAAGGGCCGGGGCCGTTGCCCGCGACCGCCTGAAGGTCCTGAAGCGCACCCGGGACGGCTTTCGCATCGCGGAGGAGGACCTGCGCCTGCGCGGGCCGGGGGAGGTGCTGGGCGCGCGGCAGAGCGGCCTGCCCGACTTCGCCTTCGCCGACCTCGTCCGCGACGCGGGGCTGCTCTCGACAGCGCGCGACGACGCCCGCCTCCTGCTCGAAGCCGACCCCGCCCTCGCCGCGCCGCGCGGCCGGGCGGCGCGCCTCGCCCTCCACCTCTTCGAGCGCGACGAGGCCGTGCGCCTGCTGCGGGCCGGCTGAACACGTCTAAAATTTTAGATGTTAAAATTTTACCTACCTTTTAAAAGTTATTGTTTCTTATTGAAAACGATAGTTTTTGACAGTCCTCGTTCGCGTCGACTAGTCCTCTGGTTGTACTGAAATACAGCATGGGCGCCGGTCGGCACGACGGGGCGCTCTTGGATCGGAGAGGTGCCGGATGACGGTCGTGATGAGCACGCTTCTTCTCACCCGCAGGCTCGGCGAGCTGCAGCGCCGCCGCGAGGCCCTTCTCGAACGCCAGGACCGGCTGCGCCGCAGCCTGCCCGAGTGGACCTTCGCGCCCCTGCGCCTCGTCGGCATGTCGGCGGACGAGATCCGCGCCGCCGTCGGCGACATGCACAAGGCGCAGGACGACGCCGGGCTGGACGCGGTCGAGGGGGAACTGAACCGCATCGACGACCAGATCGAGGAGATGGAGAACGCCCTCCTGACGAGCCGCACGGGCTCGATCGACGGCGTCCGCGCCCTCCTCGACCTCGCCATCGCCCGCCTGGGCCGGCAGGCCCCGAGCGATCCGAGCGATCCCTTCTACGACTACGGCGACGCGCGCGTGCTCCGCCTCCTGGAGCACGCTGCCGACGAGCTGCGGGGCACGGGCGTCGAGGAGCGGCGACGGGTCGGCTGAGGCCGGCGGCTTCATCCGGTGACGCCGCCAGATTGACGTTTGGCGTTACGGCAGTTCGCCACGGCCCGCGGGGAACCCCCCCGCGGGCCGTTCGTTTGCATGGGCAAGTCATCAACCCCGAGCGAAAGAGGACTGGCCTCATGGGCGACAACCGAACGACGGGTGTCGGCGGATCGAGCGACGCCGACCGCCTGCGCCGCGAGGGCGCCGCAATCGGCGACAACGCCAAGACCGAGGCGCAGGGTGCCATGGACGAGGCGCGCGAGCGCCTGCGCGGCGCCGCGGACGAGGCGGGCTCCGAGGCGCGCGGCTTCGTCGATCGGGCGAAGGAGCGGGTCGGCGCCGAGGTCGACGCGCGCAAGGACGACGTCGCCGACCGCGTCGAGGGCATCTCCGGGCGGCTGCACCAGTCCGCCAACGACCTGCGCGACGATGAGGCCTGGCTCTCCCGCATCCTCGACAGCGGCGCCTCGCAGCTCGACGATTTCGCGGGCGTGCTGCGGCAGCGCGACCTCCCGAGCCTCGCCCGCTCGATCGAGGGCTTCGCCCGTCGTCAGCCGGCCCTCTTCTTGGGTCTCAGCGTGACCGCCGGCTTCCTCGTCGGCCGCTTTGTGCGCGGCGGTACCGGGTCGTCGGTCGGCGGCTACGGCCAAGCGTCCGGCTACGGCGGCCCCTACGCGCGGGGCTCCTCGGCGCGACGCGATGATCCCTACGCGCAGCGCGGTCATCAGAGCGACTACGTCGCCGGTTCGCGCTACCGGGATGCGACGCGCGACTGGGACCGTTACGAGGGCGCGCCGACCGCCGGCGGGACGTCTGGGGCCTCGCGGCCCTACGCGCCCGGCGGCACCGTCGAGCCGTCGGGCCTCGGCCGCGCACACACGGGCACCGGCAGCGCCGCCACGGCTTCGGCATCCCCGCCGGTAGGATCGACGCTGACCCAGGGTGCCGGTTCGGGCACGGGCACGAGCCTTACCGGTGAGAGCAAGGGAACGCCTTGATGGGTACGACCCCGCAGGATGATCCTCGGGTCGGGGTGTTCCAGGTGGAACCCCAACCCCATCCGGCGCCCCAGCCCCGGTCCACCTCCCAGCTCCTGAGCGACCTCGGTAGCGACCTCGGCAACCTCGTCCGGGGCGAGATCGCCCTGGCGCGCGCCGAGGTGCAGGAGGGGCTGACGAAGATGGCCACGGGCGCCGTCGAGATCGTCGGCGCCATGTTCCTCGCCTTCGTCGCCCTCATCATCCTCCTGGAGGCGCTCGTCGCGGCCTTGGCCGTCTGGATGCCGGCGTGGCTCGCGGCCCTGATCGTCGGTGGCACCATCGCGCTCGTCGCCCTCTTCATGGCCTATAGGGGGCAGGCGAACCTGAGGAAGGCGAGTCTCCTCCCCCGCCGCGCCGCGCGCCACACGCAGGCCGACGTCGAGATGGCAAAGGAGCATATCTGATGAGCGACGATCGCACGGCGGAGGAGATCGAGCGCGACCTTGCGGCGACGCGGGCGAGCCTCGACGCCAAGCTCACCAACCTCCAGGAGCGCCTGTCCCCGGGTCAGCTCTTCGACGAGGCGGTCCAGTACGTCAACCGCACGGGCGCCCGCGACCAGATGACGGCGTTCGGCCAGAACATGGCCGTGGCGGTGCGCGACAACCCGATCCCGGTGGCGCTCGTCGGCGTTGGCCTCGCTTGGCTCGCCTTCGGCGGGCGCAAGGAGGATGCGGGGGACGGATCGGCACGGTACGCGCGCGGCTCGGCCACCGCCCCTTCCGACTACCCCCCTGATCCCGACGAGGGGGCATCCTCCTGGGCCTACGAGCGCCACCCCTTCGGCCGGAGCGGCGGCGTCGCCTACGCCCGCTACGAAGGCGGGCCGTTCGGCGGCTACGAGGAGGGCTACCACCCGGACGACGATCTTGCCGAACGCGCCTACGCCGCCGAGGCGGCGCTCGTCCGCGAGGCGCACGAGGACGAGACGGCCTGGGAGCGCCGCAGGCTCAACGCGAAGGCGACGAGCCTCGGGCTGCAGGGGCGGGCGGAGGAGACCACCGAGGGGCTTCGCGCCCGCGTCGACGAGGCGCTCCAGGCTGCCAAGGCCGGCTACGAGAGCGTGAAGGATCGGCTGCGCGGCGCCAGCGCCTCGGTGGCCGACTACTGGGGTTCCACCGAGGATCGAGGACAGGCGTTCGGCGAGGGTCTCGCCGAACGGCGTGAATGGATGGGAGACAAGATGAGCGACATGAACCGCAGGGCCAGCGAGACCGCGCACGACTACGCGGCCCGGATGCGGGTGCTCCGCGACGACTACGAGCGTCGGGCGCACTACTACACCGACCGGGTGCGGCGCGGGTTCAACCAGGGCTGGGACGCCGTCGAGCACCGCGCCGAGGAGGCCTCGGAGTGGATGGGTGAGGCGTTCGAGCGCCAGCCCCTCCTCATCGGCGCCCTCGGCCTCGCCGCCGGTGCCGTGCTCGCCTCGCTCGTGCCGATGAGCCGGCGCGAGCGCGAGTGGATCGGCCCCTACAGCGACCAGGCCTACCGTGAGGCACGGGGCTTGGCCGAGGAATACGGCGACCGGGCCAAGCGCGCCGGCGAGGCCGCCCTGCACGCCGCCCGCGAGGCGGCGGACGAGGAGGGCCTGACCCCGTCGGGCGTGCGCAAGGGGGCGGGTGATACCGTCCGCGGCTTCGCCGACAGCGTCCGCCACGTCGCCGAGGAGGCGCGCGACGCGGCGAAGGACGAGTTGAAGGGCCGCGAGGGCGCCACCGCGTCCGGCACGAACGACACGGGCCGCACGACCGGTGCGACGACGACGGCCGGCAGCGCGACCGGCAGTAGCACGACCGGCACGACGACCGTGACGGGTGGCACGGCGGGCAAGGTTGGCTGAGGACTGGCGCGACGTCGGCAGGCCGACGCACGAGCGGCGCGTGCCCTGGCGGGAGCCGGGGCACGACGCCGAGAGCCCGGAGCGCATTCCGGCACGGGGCTGGTGGCAGGTTCTCGTCCGGGTCGCGGGCGAGACCGGGCGGGACAACATCATGGTCGTCGCCGCCGGTTGCGCGTTCTACGCCCTCCTTGCCCTCTTTCCCTTCATCACGGCGCTGGTCTCCATCTACGGCCTCGTCGCCGACCCCAGCACGGTGGCGAACCAGCTGGGGGCGTTGAAGGACGTCCTGCCGGCCGAGGCCTACGGCATCATCGAGGGTCAGGTGAAGGCGGTGGTTTCCACCAGCAATTCGGCGCTCGGGTTCGGCACGGTCGTGGCGCTCGGTTTGGCGTTGTGGAGCGCGTCCGCCGGAATCAAGACGGTCTTCAGCTCGCTCAACATCGCCTACGAGGAGGCCGAGACCAGGAGCTTCCTGCGCTTCAACGCGACCGCGCTCGCCTTTACCCTTCTTACGGTCCTTGCCATCGTGGCCGGCATCCTGGTCATCGTCGGGCTGCCCGTCCTTCTCGCCTGGGTGCCGCTCGGCAGGGCCGGCGCGTGGCTGGTCTCCCTCGTCAGTTGGGCGATGCTGCTCGTCTTCATCACGTTCGGGATCGGCCTTCTCTACCGCTTCGGGCCCAGCCGCAGGCCGGCCAACTGGCGCTGGCTGACGCCGGGTGCCCTCTTCGCCACGCTGCTCTGGGTGGCGGCCTCGATGGGGTTCTCGTTCTACGCCGCGAACTTCGCCTCCTACAACGAGACCTACGGCGCCCTCGGCGGCGTCATCGTCACGATGATGTGGCTGTGGATCACCGCCCTCATCGTCCTCATGGGTGCCGAACTCAATTCGGAGCTGGAGCTCCAGACCGCCGAGGATACGACGGTGGGCGAGGACCGGCCGATGGGATGGCGCGGCTCTTACGTCGCCGACCACACGGCGAAGGACCACCGCGCCGACACCGAGGAGCCGGCCCCCTAGCCTAGCCTCAAGCATCACCAACGGGGAAAGGGAGACCCCTTCAATGTACAACATCTTCTACATCATCGGCGTCGTCGTCGTCGTGCTCTTGATCCTGTCCTTCCTCGGCCTGCGCTGACGACGCGCTGGGCACGCGACGGACCCTCAGTCCAACAGCAACAACGGCCCGCCCCTGAAAGGGAGCGGGCCGTTGGCGCGTCATGTACGCGGTTGGGTTCGTCCGTATCCTATCCGTCTGTTGGCCGGGGCTGCTGGTTCAAGCGGCCGGCACCAAGTGCTGCCAATCGAGAAGGGAAGGCCCCGCGCCGGCGGGCGCGAAGCGTACGAACTTACGCGGATCAAAACCGCTTGACGGCGGCACAAAATTTTATATTTCTGCATTTTTAGAATCATGGACTCTTTAAGATGAACGAGACTGACGCGGTGCGGGCGTTGGCGGCTCTGGGCCAGCCGACGCGGCTTTCGGCGCTGCGCCTGCTGGCGCAAACCGGCGGCGGTGGCATGGCGGCGGGCGAGATCGCGGCGGCTCTGGGCGTTCCGGCTTCGACCCTCTCGCACCATCTGGGCCTGCTTGAAGGGGCAGGTCTGGTCGAATCGCTGCGGGATCAGCGGCACATCTTCTACCGGGTCGCGGCTTCGGGCACGCGCGGCCTTCTGGCGTTCCTGATCAACGACCTTCTGCACGGCCAGAGCGAGCTTGCCGGCGCCGAGGTGCGCCGTTCCGCCTCGGCCCGCTGGGACCGCCCGCGCCAGCGACCGCGCGGAACCCGCACGCGCTAGCTTGATGCTAGGTTATGTCATGCTGATTTCAAATTTTCAGCTGTCGGCGTTCTTCCGAAAAGGCCTCATGGCTTTTGCCGTGGCATCAGGCTCATGTGCCGTGGCGTCAGGCTCATGTTCCTTTGCGGCGGCGGGTTATCCCTGCCTGTTGGTGCTTAGGACCGTCACAATCCCACTTTTTCCCGCCCATCAGGGCAGGCGCTTGGCTTTTTTGCCGAAACCGATCCCGGCGGGGCACCGTTGGTGGCATGACGGCCGACACTTCGCGTGCGCTGCGGGCATTTGGCCTGTTCCGTCAAGGCGTGCCCAGGCCCAGAGCCGGCTTCGCTGTCCTGGTCAACCAAGCTGGCCAAGAGAAGTCCCGCGCCGACGAACGCGAGACGCGGTTTCAGGCGGGCGAACCACGAAGTTATCCACAGGCAGGCCAGAATCTTCCTGCACGATCTCCAACCTCCCCTTCTTTCTTGAGTCCAACATGTAGTCCACAAGTTTTTTCATAATTTTTCTACCCGATTCGGAGAGGCCGGCGACGGCTCGTTGAGGAACCGAGGCCGCAGTGCTATGCTCACCGCTTTCAGCGGGAACCAAACCCCGCGGCAACGGGGAGGACGTGGAGTTGGCCGACGACGAAACCGATGTTTACCACCTGCTCGGCATCCTCTTGCGCTTCCTGGCCCGCCCGGCGAACGGGAAGGGGTATTGCCTCGTCGAGCTGCTGGTCGCCCCCGGCGCGGGACCGCCGCCGAACCGGCATCCTTCGGACGACGAGGCGTTCTACGTCCTGGACGGCGCGTTCGACTTCATGGTCGACGGCGCGACGCGCAGGGTGGGCAGGGGCGACTTCGTCCAGGTGCCGAACGGGGCCGTTCACGCCTTCACGAACGCGGGGCCGGCGCCGGGGCGGCTCCTGGTCATCAACGCGCCGGGCCATGCCCACGTCGGGTTCTTCAGCCAAGCGGGCGAGCCGATGCCGAAGGGCACGCGCGACCTGCCGCCGCCCTCCGGCGAGCCGCCTGACATCCCCCGCCTCGTCGAGATCGGCCGCCGCAACGGCCTGGAGTTCCTCCTCGATCGGCCCCTCTGACGGGGACGGCGCGCGGGCGGAGGCGGGGATCCAGCAGCCTTCAAAGGCCCCCCTCCTGCCCTAAAACCTATTGAACTTCCCCTAAAATCGAACTTCCCCTAAATATGACATAACTTTTCTTATAAATTTTGTTGCCGTCGAACGCCACGGACCGGGTCGTGCTAGAGCATCTTCGGCAAGACCGAAGTGGGTCTCGCTGGAATGGCTCTTTTCATCGGATTGAGCGGGGGGCTCGGAATGGAGATCGAGCGGCGGCTGACGAAGGTTCTGGAGACCGTCCTCTACGTCGACGACCTCGACGCGGCGGAGAGGTTCTACGGCGGCGTGCTGGGCCTCGTCCGCGACAGCGCGAAGCCGGGCACGTTCGCCTTCTTTCGGCTCGAAGGGACGATGCTGCTCCTGTTCGCGCCGGAGGCGTCGCTGCAAAACCGGGGCGTGCCGCCGCACGGCGCCCACGGCCCCGGCCACGCCTGCTTTGCCGTCGTCGAGGCGGACCTGCCGTTCTGGGCGGCGCGGCTGGAACGGGCCGGCGTTGCCATCGAGCGCTGGCAGGACTGGCCGCGCGGCGGCCGCTCGTTCTACTTCCGCGACCCCGCCGGCAACAGCCTCGAGATCGCCACATCGCGCATCTGGGGATTCGACGAGACGGCGTGAACCGGTGGGCTTATCCACAGAACGATTTGTTGATACTCCGCTTAGTCTAGCGCTGAGCACGATCATTAAAGGAGCCTGTGGATAACGCCCCCTCCCCTGCCCCGCCGCCTCAGCCGCCGCCCGGGCGCCACGCCTCGTAGTCGCCCGTGGCCCGGGCGCGCCTGCCGCCGCGCGGCTCCAGGCCGGGCGGCGTGTAGGCCTCGAGCGTGCCCGACGGGTTCGGTCGGTGCTCCTGCTCCCATGAGCGGACCTTGAGAGGCTCCTGGGCGGGAGACTCCTCCCGGTTGTGGTGCAGCCAAGCGTTCCAGCCGGGCGGGACCATGCTGGCCTCGATCTCGCCGTCGCCGCCGTAGACGACCCAGCGCCGTTCCCGCCGCCATTCGCCGGGGGCGCCCTTGCGCCGGTAGTAGACGTTGCCGAACTCGTCCCTGCCGACCTCCTCGCCGTGCAGGCGGGTGAACAGGTAGGTTCCAAGGCGGTTGCTGGTCAGCCACCTGAGCACGGGGGCAGCTCCTTAGAAGGGGGGATGAAGCGGGCCGCACTATGGCGGCTCGGCGGGGAAAGGTCCAGCCAAGGTCGCAAACCTGCCACACCGACCGGACCATCGACGCGGGGCGGCGCCTCCGGCCCTGGCGGCCGGCGCCGGGTTTTGCATACTGCTCAGGAAAGCTCATGTTCCGCTGGAACGGGCCGGTGTGGACGATTTCCGGTTGTGAGCCGGGCTGAGAATTTTGAGGCCGGATCAGGGCTTGCTGCGTCGGCCTCACCCTGCCCCGATGCCGTCGCATCAGCCCGGCGGCGTCTTCGCGCCGCGGCCGTCCGTGTGCCCTCGATCACGCTACATATGGTTTCCTTGCACACACTGAACCATACATCTTGTGGTCTCGGGTCGTTCATGGCAGAGGATGACCGTCGCGTTGCTCCGGATGGCAACGGACGGAGGTTGCACCGAGTGGTCATGTCATCGCGCAATCAGCTTTGACTGATTGACGGTGATTAGGAATTTCTGCTTGGTGATGGGCCGTTCCGTTAAACATTTGACGAACACGGCGACGACACCCTACTCTATCCCTGCGAAGGAGAGCACCGTCGATGAAGATCGAGCGCGCCTTTACGAAATCCGGGGAGTCGCCCTACGCGGCCGTCCCCTTCCGCCGGGCGGGCAGCGAGATCCGCAACCCGAACGGCACCGTCGTGTTCCGGCAGGACGACATCGACGTGCCGGCCTCCTGGTCGCAGGTCGCCGTCGACGTGCTGGCGCAGAAGTACTTCCGCAAGGCGGGCGTGCCGGCTAGGCTGAAGCGCGTGCCCGAGGCGGGCGTGCCGGGCTGGCTCCAGCGCGGCGCGGGCGACGACGAGGCGCTCGCTTCCCTCCCCGAGGCCGAGCGGATCGGCGGCGAGACCGGGGCGACGCAGGTGTTCGACCGGCTCGCCGGCACCTGGACCTACTGGGGCTGGAAGGGCGGCTACTTCGACGCCGAGGACGACGCGCGGGCGTTCTTCGACGAGACGCGCTTCATGCTGGCAAAGCAGATGGCGGCGCCGAACTCGCCGCAGTGGTTCAATACGGGGCTGCACTGGGCCTACGGGATCGACGGGCCGGCGCAGGGGCACTACTACGTCGACGAGAAGACGGGCGAGGTCGGGCGGAGCACGTCCGCCTACGAGCGCCCGCAGCCGCACGCCTGCTTCATCCAGAGCGTCGGCGACGACCTCGTCGGCCAGGGCGGGATCATGGACCTCTGGGTCCGGGAAGCCCGCCTCTTCAAGTACGGCTCCGGCACCGGCACCAACTTCTCCTCCCTGCGCGGCGAGGGCGAGCCGCTTTCCGGCGGCGGGCGCTCGTCGGGGCTCATGTCGTTCCTCAAGATCGGCGACCGGGCGGCGGGCGCCATCAAGTCGGGCGGCACGACGCGGCGCGCGGCCAAGATGGTGATCTGCGACATCGACCACCCCGACATCGAGGACTTCATCGACTGGAAGGTCCTGGAGGAGCAGAAGGTGGCGGCGATCGTGGCCGGCTCCAAGCTCCTGGAGCGCCACGCCAACGCCGTGCTCAAGGCCTGCGCCGACAGCGACCTCGTCGACGGCGCCCGCTTCGACCCGCACCGGAACAAGGAGCTTGCGAAGGCGGTGCGCGAGGCGCGGCGGGCGATGCTGCCCGAGGGCGCGGTGCAGCAGGCGATCCTGCTGGCGAAGCAGGGCTGGACCGGGATCGCCGTCCCCACCTACGACGCCGACTGGGACAGCGCCGCCTACCTCACCGTCTCGGGACAGAACTCGAACAATTCGGTCCGGATCAGCGACGCCTTCTTGAAGGCGGTCGAGCATGACGCCGACTGGCGCCTCACCCGGCGCACCGACGGCAAGGCGAGCCGGACGGTCAAGGCGCGCGCCCTTTGGGACAAGGTGTGCCTTGCCGCCTGGGCGTCGGCCGACCCCGGCATCCAGTACGACACCACGATCAACGACTGGCACACCTGCCCCGCGGACGGGCGGATCAACGCGTCCAACCCGTGCTCCGAGTACATGTTACTCGATGACACGGCCTGCAATCTCGCCTCGCTGAACCTGATCCAGTTCCGTGATGCAGAGACCGGCAAGTTCGACATCGGATCATTCGAACATGCGG
>JAGRGG010000128.1 GCA_020445645.1 Geminicoccaceae bacterium
CAGCGGACGCGAAGCGTCGTCTTCCTTACATTGACGGCGACGAGGCCAAGGGAGCGGGCGATGACGGACGAGGAGGAGCGGCCGCGGCGGCCGAAGGGGGTGGCGATTGGAGGCGATCTCGCGGCGCTCTCGGTCGACGAGCTTGCCGGCTACCTGGGGGTGCTCAAGGCGGAGATCGTCCGCGTCGAGGCCGAGGCGGCGCGGCGCCACGACGTGCGCCGGGCGGCCGAAGCCTTCTTCAAGCCGGCCCCGTGAGGTTCTGCCCCGCCTGCGCCGCGCCGACCGAGCGGCGCGTGCCCGACGGCGACGACCGGGCGCGCGACGTGTGTACGGCCTGCGGGGCGGTGCATTACGTCAACCCGCGCCCCATCGTCGGCAGCGTCTGCACGACGGGGGAGCGCCTCCTCCTCTGCCGTCGCGCCATCGAGCCGCGCCGGGGCTTCTGGACGATCCCGGCGGGCTTCATGGAGGAGGGCGAGACGGCCGAGGCCGGGGCCTGCCGCGAGGCGTGGGAGGAGGCGGGGGCCAGGATCGAGATCGAGGGGCTGCTCGCCGTCTACAGCGTGCCCCGGATCAGCCAAGTCCAGATCCTGTTCAAGGCAAGGCTGTTGGACGAAGGGGTCGCGGCCGGGGCGGAGAGTCTGGAGGTGGCCCTGGTCGGCTGGGACGGGATCCCTTGGGGCGACTTGGCGTTTCCCACCGTGCGCCTCGTCCTGGAGCGGGCGCGGGCGGTGCGGGACGAAGGTTCGCCCCTCGTTACCGTCCTGACCCCGGACTCGCTCCTGGATCGGGCGAGCGGAGTGTGATAGGAGGCCTTTGCCTTTGCTGAGGGGAAACGAAGCCGTGCAGCGACGACGACGAGGTTCCTGGCGCGCCTGATAAGGTGGCGCCCATCGCTTCGCCACGCGGCCCTCCCTCGCCAAGGCAGCCAGCCTCATGTTCGTCCTGCGCCCCGAATCCGCCGCCGATGGCCCTGCCGTCGAGTCCCTGCTGGATCTGTGCTTCGGCCCGAACCGCCACGCCAAGGCGTCCTACCGCTTCCGCGGCGGCGTGCCGCCCGTGACGTCCCTGTCGTTCGTCGCCGAGGAAGAGGGGACGGATCTGGTTGGCGCCATCCGCTACTGGCCGATCCGCCTGGGCGCGGCGTCGGCCCTTCTCCTCGGCCCGCTCGCCATCCGCCCGGACCGGCAGGGGCGCGGCATCGGCCGGGTGCTGGTCTTCCGCACCCTCGCCGACGCCCTGGCGCTGGGCCACCGCCTCGTCTTCCTCGTCGGCGACCCCGCCTACTACCGGCGCTTCGGCTTCGAGGTGGCCCCCCGCACCATCGTCATGCCGGGCGAGCAGCCCTGGCGGCTGCAATACGCCCTCCTCGGCGACGGCCGCCTGCTGGAAGCGGGCGGTACGCTGCGCCCCGAACGCCCTCTGGAACGGCCTGAGGGGGCGGACGTTGCCTTGGACCAAGGCATCCGGTACAACCAGCCGGTCGGGGCGTAGCTCAGCTTGGTAGAGCACCGGCTTTGGGAGCCGGGGGCCGCGTGTTCGAATCACGCCGCCCCGACCATCGAACGCGGGCGCGCCGCCCGTGTCGGCCCGTCCGTTCCAGTGGGCGCATGAGCAGCACCTCCCTCAACCTCGTCATCGGCAACTACAACACCTCCTCCTGGTCGCTGCGCGCGTGGCTGGTCATGCGCCTTGCGGGAGTCGCCTTCGAGGAGGTGCGCGTTCCCTTGGGGCAAGGCGAGACCCAGGATCTGCTCCGTGACTACTCGCCGAGCGGGCGGGTGCCGGTCCTGGAGGTCGACGGCTTCCTCGTCTGGGACTCGCTCGCCATCGCCGAGTTCATGGCCGAATTGGTGCCGGGGCTCTGGCCCGAGGAGGCCACGAAGCGCGCCGTCGCCCGCGCCGTCAGCGCCGAGATGCACAGCGGCTTCCGCGATCTTCGCACCTTCATGCCGCTCGACGTGACCGGCCGCTTCGGCCCCCCCGGTCGGCTGATGCGCGGCGTCGCCAGGGACGTGGCCCGCCTCAAGGCGGTCTGGCGCACCTGCCGCGAGCGCCACGGCGGGGGCGGCCCCTTCCTGTTCGGACCCTTTTGCATCGCCGACGCCATGATGGCGCCGGTGGCGTCGCGCTTCGTCACCTACGGCGTCGCGCTCGAGCCTGACATCGAGGACTACGTCGACGGGCTGATGGCGTGGCCGGCGATGACCGACTGGCAGGAGGCGGCGGCCAGGGAGGTGGAGGCCAAGGACAAGGGCGCCCTCGGCGTCGTCCGCGTTCGCCGCGCCGGCCGCGCCCTCGACGACCTCGGACGGGCCGCGCCGGCACCGCCCTCGCCGATTGCCGAACGTCCTGCCGCCGCCCCGCCGTCCCCGCTAAAGGAAGGCCCGACCGAGGCGCCTCCGCTG
The DNA here is from genome assembly GCA_020445645.1 of Geminicoccaceae bacterium. GTDB lineage: Bacteria > Pseudomonadota > Alphaproteobacteria > Geminicoccales > Geminicoccaceae > JAGRGG01. Next base: position 2,409 of record JAGRGG010000128.1, read on the forward strand.
GCCGTCCCGCCCGTGCCCAAACCCTTGGAAGCCGCCACCAAGCCGCCGTCCGAACCCCTCCGGCCCGCACCGTCCCCGCCCGCCGAAGGCCGGTCGTGGCCGCGCCGGGCCAACGACGTGCCGCGTCCCAAGCCCCCGCCGCAGGCGCCCCCGCCCGTGGTGCTTGCAAAGCCGCCGCCGGAGGCGCCGCCCGTCTACCCGCCCTTGCCGCGCCCGGAGCCGGTCGTCGAGCGCCCCGCCGGCGCCTTCCGCGCGCCGTCGCGTCCGCGCGAGCCCGGTACCGGGCCGGGCCGGGCCGACGACGCCGGCCCGCCCATCGTCCCGACCCCGCCCCCGCGTGCCGAGGACGCGAAGGCGCCGCCGCCGGACGAACCACCCCTAGCCGTCCGCCACCGCGAGGATGACCTGCCCGATCACCTCCGTCGCTGGCGGCCCGCCGGGAGCGGCGTCAAGCCCATAGGTGACGGAACTCGTCGACGACGCTGAGGTAGACGTCGCGCTTGAAGGGGACGACGAGGCCGCGCAGCCCCTCGGGGTCGGTCCAGCGCCAGGCGCGGAACTCGGGCTGCGGCAGGTCGAGGCGGATGTCCTTGTCCTCGCCCAGGAAGCGGAGCGCCAGCCACTTCTGCGTCTGCCCCTTGTAGCGCCCCCGCCAGATCCGCCGGCCGATCTCGGTCGGCAGGTCGTAGGAGCGCCAGACCCCGCTCTCCTGCAACGGTTCGGCCCGGTCGGTGCCGATCTCCTCCTTCATCTCGCGCAGCCCCGCCTCGATCGCGGTCTCGCCGGGGTCGATCCCCCCCTGCGGCATCTGCCACGCCTCGCCCGGCACGTCGTGGCGCTGGCCGACGAAGACGCGGCCCGCCCCGTCCAGAAGGAAGATGCCGACGCAGAGCCTGTAGCCCGCCTTCGCCTCGCGCGTCACGTCGCAGGTCAAGTCGCTCTCCCCGGCGCGCCGATGATCCCCTTTCTCGCACCCCGCGTCGGTTCGTACAAGCCGCGGGGCCGGAAAACGCTTCGCGTCCGCTGGCGCGGGGCCTTTCTTCTCTTTTTTTCTGTCTGTTGGAGGTTGGCCCAAACGGTGGAGCCAAGCCCGATCAACAGACAGAAAAAAGAGAAGAAAGGCCCCGCGCCAGCGGACGCGAAGCGTCATCTTAATCGCAGAGCGAGCCCAGCGCCTCGACGAGCCCCGCGCGGTCGGTGACGCGCCGCCCCCAGCCGATCTCGTCGTCGCCGACCATGCTCGGCACGTTGCCGGCCGCGTTCTTGAGGCGGCCCTCGACGAAGGGGCGCGCCGGGTTCGGCCAAGCGAGGTAGTCGCCGTAGTCCTTCGGGGCGTAGGCGCCGCCCTCCGGGTGGACGGCGCTCTTGATCGAGCCCCTGCCGCCCTCGGGCAGGACGTAGACGCCCTTGCCCCCGTTCCCGCTCTCGTGGAAGACGTAGGTGATGTGCCGGTTGGCGCTCACCTCGTCGGAGCCCCGCGCGAGGAAGAAGGCGTTGGGCTCGTCCTTGGCGCCGAGGTCGGACCGGGTTTCGACCCTGGCCAGATAGTTCCAGTAGTGGGCGGTGCCGTAGCCGTCGGGTCCCTTGTAGGGCTGCTTGTCGGAAGCGTAGGACGGCAGGACGTACTCGCCCTGGTAGCCCCAGGCGGCGTCGATCCTGGAAGCGTAGGAGTGGCGCACGCCGCCGGTCTCGAACTTGGTGAAGTCGCTGTGCGAGACGTAGGGGCTGAACGAGCCGCCGAAGTACCCGGTCCAGCCGAAGAGCGGCTCGGCCTTGATCCGGCAGCGGTACACGTCGGGCCAGTCGCCCCAGTCGCCGGCCCTGGCGGCGCCGCCCGCCTGGATGAAGTCGCCGAAGACGATCCTGTCGGTGTCGAGCCGCATCCGGCCCAGCACGATGAACGGCCGGGAGACGGCGTTCGCGCTCGTGCGGATGCGGATGATCGTGCCGACCCCCTCGACCGTCCTGCCGTTCGGCGACTTCAGCGTGCCGGCGGGGGCGGGGTTGAACGAGGCGCCGATCCAGTAGACGCCCCTAAAGCCTTCGACCTCGACCTTGAACTTGCCGTCGATGACGCCGCTGGGGCTCACGAGCAGCAGGTCTTCGTCGCCGCCCCCCTTCACCGACTGGAAGCCCGATGCGTCGAGCTGGACGACGCGCAGGTTCGCCAAGGGCTGCGGGATCGCGGGAAAGCCGTCACCGACGCGCGCGGGCATGGCCGGTGCGGGGGTCGGCCCGGGGACCGAGGGAGCGTCTCCGGAAGCGTCGACGGGGGGATCGGCCGGGGTGTCGACCGGGGGCGCGTCGTCGCCGTTCTGCCCCGGCGCCTCGGGCGCGTCCGCGCCGTCCGGCGCTGTTGCGTCGATGTTCATGTAGCCGATCCAGCCGCCCTTGTCGCTGCGGCCGAAGATCGGGCGGTAACGCCACTCGTCGGCGCTGTCGGCGACCTGGGCGAAGCCGCACATGCCGCCCTTGGCGCACCCGGCCTTGCTGCTGCTGATCCACGTGTCGACGAGCACCCGCCCGTCGCCTCTCTGCTGGACCACGTAGCCCGAAGCGCCGCCGGTCGCGGACCACGTCAGGCCCACCGCTTCGGCGTCGGCGCCGTGGCCGCCGAGAGCGAGGGCGGGCACGAAGGCGAGGGCGGTCGCCAGGGTCAGGCCGGCCCGATGCCGATGGGAGGGCCAGACGGGAAGGGCTGTACGAGACATGGGACTCCTTCAAGAGCGCGTCGTCTGGGGCGGGGCGGGGCGAGGGGGACCGTTCCGCCCGAAACGGCCCCCGGCTTCGCCCGCCAATGCCGAAAGGGTCGCCCTTGCCAGCACCCTTGCCGATCGTCCACCCGTTGCGACGCCCCGATGGTGTTTATCAACCGACAGCCTTATGCGGCGTTTCTTGTGCGACTGTCGGGGGAAGGCTCCTACAGGACGCGCTCGGGGAGTCAAGGATCCCTTGCAATCCTAACACACAAAAGCTTCAAATATCTTCTTGGCAAGTACGGAAAATACCATGCTACGTCCTCTTCCCCAACGCCCAGCGGCCATGAATACTATGAGAATTTAACCTTGGGTTACGCCCTCGCCTGTGCCCCTCCGGTACACGACGGCGATGTGCCGGTTGTCGCGGCCGCGCCGTGGCTGTAAACGTCCCGCCAGAGGGGCTTTCGGGAGCCCCTTTCGTGCCGCCTCAAGCGAAGAAGAAGCCCATGCGCTGCCCAAGGTCGCCCGGCCGGTTCGTCCTGCTGCTCTCGTCCCTGCTCTCCCTTGCCGCCTGTGAAGCGCAGCGCCCGCCCCCTTCGGGGATTGCCGACACCCTTGGCGGCATTTCCTTCGAGGTGCCGCCGGGCACCCCTGCCGGCTCCGTGGACGCGGGCGCACCGCGGGGTCCCTCGGCGCGGGGGGCAGCCTTCCCGCCCGAGACCTACGGCGGGCGCTCGCCCTTTAGGACCACGCGGGCGGGGACGAGCGGCACGCAGCGCGTCGCCGGCGGCGTGCAGGTGAACTTCGACGGCGCCGACGTGCGCGAGGTCGTCAAGGTGATCCTGGGCGACATCCTGGGCGCCACCTACACGATCGACCCGACGATCTCGGGCCAAGTCGTCCTGTCGTCGGCCGCCCCCTTGAGCGAGGGCGACCTCATCCGCGTCCTCGAGACCGTGCTCGCCATGCACGGCGGCGCCCTCGTCAAGATCGGCGATAACGCGTATGCCGTCCGCCTCACCGAGGAGGTGGGGGCGGGCGGCGCCGAGGTCGCGGGCATCGGCGGCGGCGGACCGATCCGCACCATGCCCGGCACCGGGGTCACGATCGTGCCCCTGAACTACATCTCGGCCTCCAGCGCCGCCCAGTTCATCCAGCCGCTCGTCACCGCGCCCGAGCAGATCCGCATCGACGAGGGCCGCAACCTCCTTCTCTTCGTCGGCTCCGGCGGCGAGCGCACCAACGTCCTGGAGACGCTCCGCGACCTCGACGTCAACTGGATGGCCGGGCGCTCGATCGGCATCTTCCCGCTCGCCGTGGCGACGCCCGAGGCGATCATCCCCGAGCTTGAATCGCTCTTCACCCCGCTCTCGGCGCCGGACCTTGGCGCCGGGACGATCCGCTTCCTGCCCGTCGCCCGTCTCAACGCCGTGCTCGCCGTCGGCCAGGGGCAGCAGCAGATCCAGGAGGTCGCCCGCTGGGTCGAGCGGCTGGACCGCGGCAGCCAGCAGGACGTGCAGTTCTTCGTCTACCAGCTCCAGCACGCGCCCGCGGCCGAGGTCGCGCAGATCCTGGGCGAGAGCCTGAGCGAGGGCGGCGGCGGCATCGCCACGGGCGGCGGGGTCGGGCTCGGCGGCACGAGTTCGGGCCTCGGCCTCGGCGGCAGCCAGCTCGGCGCCGACCCGACCGCGTCCGGCGGCTTCGACGGCAGCGACGGCAGCGACGGGGGAGTCGACTTCGGCGGCAGCGACCAGGGCGGCATCGGGTCGCAGACGGGCCAGGACCTCGTGCCGGGCGAGCAGAACCGGAGCGGCGTCCAGGTGCAGGGCGTCGGCGGCAACCTGCGCACCGGCGGCGGCGTGCTCGGCGACCTCGGCCCCGTCCGCATCGTGCCGAACAGCCGCAACAACACCCTCCTCGTCCGTGCGACTCCCCGCGCCTACGAGTACATCGAGGCCACGCTCCGCCGCCTCGATACCGCCCCCCTCCAGGTGCTGATCGAGGCGACGATCGCCGAGGTCGTCCTCAACGACACCCTGCGCTACGGCGTCCAGTACTTCCTCGAATCCGGCGACGTGCGCGCCGGCTTCAACACCAACTCGCTCTTCGGCCTGACGGGCGCCGTCGCCCAGGTGCCGGGGTTCAACTTCCTCTTCGCCGGCGGCGATACCAAGGTCGCCATCGATGCCCTGTCCAGGGTCAGCGACGTGCGCGTCCTCTCCTCGCCTTCGGTCGTCGTCCAGGACAACCGCCTCGCCACCCTCTCCGTCGGCGATCAGGTGCCGATCGTCACCCGCACGGCGCAGAGCCTGGACAGCGACCTCAACACGCTGCTCAACAACATCGAGTACCGCGACACGGGCGTGATCCTGAAGGTCCGCCCCCGGATCAGCTCGAACGACAACGTGGCGCTCGAGATCGGCCAGGAGGTCAGCCGGGTCGTCGAGGGCACGACGACGGCCGACGTGCCGAGCCCCACGATCTCGCAGCGGCGGATCACCTCCGAGGTCAACGTGCTCTCGGGCCAGACGGTCGTGCTGGGCGGGCTGATCCAGGACAGCGAGACGGTGGCGAAGGACAAGGTCCCGCTGCTCGGCGACATCCCGGTCCTGGGCAACCTGTTCCGTTCCAACAACAACGTCAGCGTGCGCACCGAACTGATCGTCTTCCTCACCCCGCAGATCATCCGCAACGCCGCCGACGCCCGTGACGTGAGCGAGGAGCTGCGCGACCGGATGCTCTCGCTGCGGCCGAGGGGGACGGCGGCGCGCACCCTCGACCAGCGCCCCCGGACCCTGCCGCCGTCCCTGCCCGAGACGCAGGCCCCGCGCCGCCTGCCGGCCCCGGCCCAGCCCCTGGCCCCCGGCGTCGGCACCGAGCCCCTGCCGGCCCCTGGCCCCGGCGCGTCGCTGGAGGACGTCCCTGGGGCGCCCGCCGCTCTCCCGGCCGGGGCGCTCGGCCAGGGAACCGGGGAAGCGGCCATCGCCGCCCTCGTCGGAAACGCCGCCCCACTGCCGGACCCGACGCCCCCGCCGATCCCGAAGGCGGCGTCCGTCCTCCTTCAGCCCTCGCCCCGTCCGGCCCCGGCCGGCGCCGCCGTCCTCGACGCCGCCGCCCTCCTGGGCGAGGGGGGGTTGACGATGCCGATCCCGGCGCCGAAGCCCGCCCTCGCGGGGTTGCGGCCGGTCGCGCGGCCGGAGGGTCCGTACTACGCCTTCCTCTAGCCAAACCATCGGCCTAGTCCTCGCGGGGGGGCTCGTCGGGCTCTGCCTCGGCTCCTTCATGGCGACCGTCGCCGTCCGCTGGGAGGAAGCCGAAGGTGCTGCCAGTGGGCGCTCGCGCTGCCGCGCCTGCGGCGTCGTCCTGCGGCCCGCCGACCTGATCCCGATCGTCGGCTACCTCGCCCGTCGCGGCCGCTGCCGCGCCTGCGGCGGCGCCATCCCCCTCTTCTACCCCCTGGCCGAACTGGCGGCGGGGCTGATCGGCGCGGCACCCCTGCTCCTCCTGCCGCCCTTGCCGGCCCTGGTCGCGGCACTCCTCGGCTGGATCCTCCTGCAACTGGCGCTCATCGACTTCCAGCGGATGCTGCTCCCCGACCGCCTCACCTTGCCGCTCCTCGCGGCGGGTCTCGCCGTCGCCGCCGTCCCGCCGCCCGGGGTCGTCCTGCCCTCGATCGGGATGGCGCTTTTCGGCGCCGCCATCGGCTACGCGATCTTCTGCGTCACCGCCCTCCTCTACGAGCGCCTGCGCGGCCGGATGGGCCTCGGCGGCGGCGACGCGAAGCTGATCGCGGCGGCGGGCGCGTGGCTCGGCCCCCTGGCCCTGCCCAACCTCGTCCTCGTCGGCTCGCTCAGCGCGCTCGCCGTCGCCGTCGCGTCGGGGGCGCTGCGCCGTCCGGGCATGGTCCTCCCCTTCGGCCCGCACCTCGCGCTGGCGTTCTGGCTGGTCTTCATGCGCGCGCAGGGGGCAGGCTGGTGAACGCTTTGCGCCAGCGGGCACGAAGCGTGGTTCAGTGAACCATAATACGCTCGAACGTCGCCTCGGGCTCGGCGTCGAGCTTGTCCAACGCCTGGTCGAGGTTCCAGAAGATGAACTCGATCCCGTCGACCTCGACGACGTGGAGGAAGCGGGGCGCCTCCTTGTCGTCCGTGAACCAGCCGTGGCCAACGTCGTGCAGGTCGGGCTTGCTCATCGGGGGCTCCTTCGCCGGGTTGCGATGGAGGCGACTATCTAACGCGAAAGTTGAATAAACAAGCAGGAACTCGCCGGTTCCACGAAATCAATGGCTTTTTTTATCCAGACGCAAAAAGCCCCGCACGGTGGTGCCGGCGGGGCTTTTCGGTTCGTTGGCCGGGGGCGGCGCGGGGGTTCGCCCTCTGGGGCGTTCGCTCACCGGGCCGAGCGGCGGGCAAGATCGCGGATGTCGCTGCGGCGGACGCCGATGTCGTCAAGCTCGCGGTCGGTGAGGGACGAGAGTTCGTTGGCGATCCTGCGCGCCTCGCGGCGGAGGCGGGCGCCCTCGTACAGTCGGGCGAGGAAGCCGCTGGAAGCGGCGGGGGTCTCGTCGTCGAAGCGGCCCTCCCAGCGGGCGGGGAGGCTCAAGGTAGTCATCGTACAGGTCCTTCATTGGGCCGGTGGAACCGTCGTCCAGCGACGGCTCCTCTCATATCGTTTCGCCGCCCCATTCCGCAATCGATGTTTTTGCAGTGCAGCATTGACGGTTTGCAAGGCTGGCGGTCACGTAGTTTCCAAATCTTTAGAGTATCTTAACCCTTCCTTGCGTCCCGCCCGCCAACGGGATTACCTTCGCCCGCGTCGTTGCCGTGCAACGGCGGGAGGAGACCCCCGATGATGCTCGCCCACCTGCGCCGCATGGCGCGCTACAACGCCTGGGCCAACGCCCGGCTGACGGCCGCCTGCGGCGACCTCGACGAGGACGCCTACCTCGCCCCCAGGCCCGCCTTCTTCGGCTCGATCCACAACACGCTCTGCCACGTCTACGTCACCGACGTGCTCTGGCTGGAGCGGATCGAAGGGCGCCCGCCCAGTCCCTGGACGCTCGACCACGTCCCCTACGCCGGCCGGGAGGATCTGTTCGCCGCGCGCCGCGAGATGGACGAGGTCCTGATCAGGGCAATCGACGCCGGCGACGCGGCGACGCTCGAAGGCGAAGCCGTCTACCGCACCGTGTCGATGCCGCAGACCGAGATGCGCACGCCCCGCCACCTCTGCTGGCTGCACCTCTTCAACCACCAGACGCACCACCGGGGGCAGGTCCACGGCCTGCTCAGCGCAACCGACGTGGCCCCGCCGCCCCTCGATCTCATCTTCTACGCCCGTGAAGCCGATGCCCGGACCTGACCGCCTCTCCTTCCACCTCGCAAGCCTCGCACCCCTGGGCGTGGGCGAGGCGGCCGCCATCGCCGCCCAGGCCGGCTTCGCCGCCGCAGCGCTCGACTTCGCCCACCTCGGCAAGGACGGGCCGAAGGCGACCGGGCGCCTTCTCCGCGACCAGGGCCTGCGCGTCACCAGCCTCGGCGGCGGGGGCGACTTCACCGCCCGCGAGCGCGCCCACCGCCGCGAGCGCCGCGACCTCAACCTGCGCGCCCTGGAAGCGGCGCAGATCCTCGGCGCCGACTGCCTTGCCCTCGCCTCCGGCGGCCTTCCCGAAGGCTCGAACGACCTGTTCGGCGCCCGCGAGATGGTCCTGGACGGCGTGGGCGAACTCCTGGAGGACGCGGCCTCCGCCGGCGTCCGCCTCGCCCTCGTGCCGGAGCACCCCATGCGCGCGGCGGGCCACGGCGTCGTCTGCTCGGTCGGGGGCGCCCTCGACCTCGCCGCCCGCCTCGGCCACGACGGCGTCGGCATCTTGTGCGACGTGCAGCGCCACTGGTGGGACCACGCGCTTGCGGACCGCCTCGCCCAGGCCCAGAAGGAACGCCGCCTCTTCGGCCTCCGCCTCGGCGACTGGCTCCCGAACGTCCCGGACCCGCTTGCCGAACGCGGCCTCCCCGGCGAGGGCGTCATCCCGTTCAAGGCCTTTACCCGTGCCGCCGAGGGCTTCGACGGCCCGTTCGAGCTTCACGTCACCCCGGGCGACGGCCGGCGCCGCTGGGCGCCGCGCGAGCTTGCCATGTTGGCGGCCGAGGCGGCGGAGCGGCACGTTTAGGACACGCGAAGCGTATCAAAACGCATACCGCACGACGCACTCCGGCAGCTTCGCCGCGATCAGTCCCTTCAGTTCCGCGACCGCCTTCCCCTTGATCCCGTGTCGGTAGCGGAGCGCCTCGGCGCCCATCTGGTTGCGCTTCGTCTCCTGGATCTCCGGCTTCCAGAGGTGGTCCTCACCCTTCGGGTGCCATTCGAGGTTGACCCCGTGCATGAAGCGGTCGTGGGTGAGCATGATGATCTCGGCCTTCAACTGTGCTCTGGCCCTGGCGCCGATGCCGTCGCTCAATTGTTCCAGGAGGCGGGCGTAGCCGTCCCGCCAGCCGTCTTCGAGGATGACGGGGCTGAAGTTGACGTGGACCTCGTAGCCGGCCCGGACGAAGTCGTCGATCGCGGCGATCCTGGTCTCGATCGGGTCGGCGCGTATATCGATGCGCTTCGCCATCCCTTCCGGCATCAGGCCGAAGCGGATCCGGGTGTGGCCGCCGTGGTTCCAGTGGAGGAGGTCGCGGTTGACGTGCTTGGTGGCGAAGCTGGCCAGCGCGTTCGGGATGCGGGCGAAGCCCTCGACCATCTCCCGCACGCCGGGGTGGAGGTAGGCGTCGACCGAGAGGTCGCCGTTCTCGCCGATGTCGTAGACCCAAAGCGTCGGGTGCGTTTGCACGGGCTTGGGCTTCGGCCCCAGCTTCGCCGCGTGGCGCTCGACGGCGCGCAGCATGGCGCCCGTATTGACCAGCAGCGTGATCGGGTTGGCGTACCCCTTGCGGCGCGGCACGTAGCAGTAGGCGCAGGCCATCGCGCAGCCGGTCGACGGGCCGGGGGCGATGTAGTCGGCCGAGCGCCCGTTCGGACGGACCGTCATCGTCTTGCGGACGCCCAGGACGAGGACGCCCCGCTTCACCTTCAGCCAGTCGGCGGCGCGGGCCGGATCGCCGTGCAGGTCCGGGATGCGCCAGTGCGAGGCGACCTCGATCCGCGCCGCGTCCGGAAAACGCCCGAGAATCGCGGCCCCGTGCGCCGTCCTTGCTGCCTCGGGTTCGAGGTAGACCGTCTCGATGTCGAGGAGGCGGTCGGGCGGGTCCGAGGGAAGCATATCGAAGAGGGGCAGGGTCAGCGGCCAAGACTCCCGGTGCGGAGAGAGGACCCTGATATGGTCCGCCGACGGGCCGGGCCAAAGGTGATCCGTCTTTTCCCCGTCTTGCATTGCACAACCCTGCCGTGCTTGATGCAACCCGACGGCTGATTGGGGGTTTTGCCGTCGCGACGAGAGCCGGCCAGCCTTAGGGAGACGTGAACTTGGACGAAAGCATTCGCAGGAAGATCGAGGCCCGCGCCCACGAGATCTGGGAGCAGGAAGGCCGGCCGCACGACCGGGGCGGCGTGCATTGGGCGCAGGCCGAGCGCGAGGTCCTGGACCAGATGCAGGCCGACGACGCGAGCGCGCTCACGGCCGACGACGCGGCGAAGCCGGTTGCAGGCACGGGCCCCATCGTCGAGACGCTGAGCCCCGAGGCGGCGGGTTCCGAGGAAACGAAGCCGAAGCGCGCGCGCGAGGGGAAGTCGGCCGATCCGGTCACGGCGCCCGCCGGGGAGCCGCCGGCCAAGGCGCCCAAGGCGCGCAAGAAGAAAGCCTGAGGCGGCGGGCGGGCGGGGGTGCGCCCCCGCCCGCCCCGCCTTCGTCTAGCGGTGCTTCTTGATCTCGCCCGAGCGGATGCGGGCGAAGTAGCCGTTCACCTCGCGCTTGACCTCCGGCATCAGGACGTAGAGCCCGATCACGTTGGCGATTCCCATGGCGAAGATCATGCTGTCGGAGAAGTCGACGACGCTGCCCAGCTGCATCGTACAGCCGATGACGACGAACAGGCAGAAGATCACCTTGAAGACCAGCTCCTTCGCCGTGCCCTCGCCGAAGAGATAGGTCCAGGACTTCAGGCCGTAATAGCTCCAGGAGAGCTGGGTCGAGAAGGCGAACAGGACCACGGCGACGGCGAGCACGTAGGGGAACCACGAGAACGCCGAGGCGAACGCGGCCGACGTGACCTCGACCCCGGAAAGCTCCGTCTGCAGGTAGGACCCCGAGAAGACGATGACGAGCGCCGTCATCGTGCAGATCACGACCGTGTCGATGAAGGGTTCGAGGAGCGAGACGATCCCCTCGGTCGCGGGCTCCTTCGTCCGCACCGCCGAGTGCGCGATCGAGGCCGAGCCGATCCCGGCCTCGTTCGAGAACGCGGCCCGCCTGAAGCCCTGGATGATGACGCCGACGATCCCGCCGCCGATCGATTCGGGGCTGAACGCGCCGCCGATGATGGCGCCGACCGCCTCGCCCAGGTGGTTCAGGTTCATCACGATGATGACGATCGAGGCGGTGACGTAGAGGATCGCCATGAACGGCACGATCTTCTCGGTGACGCTGGCGATCGACTTGATGCCGCCGATGATGACGACGCCGACGATGAGCGCCATGACGAGCCCGAACAGCCAGCCCTTGTCGGCGAGCCAGCTCTCGGTGCCGCCGGTGATGTTCACCATCTGCTGGTAGGCCTGGTTCGCCTGGAACATGTTGCCGCCGCCCAAGGACCCGCCGATGCAGCAGACGGCGAAGAAGACGGCGAGGAACTTGCCGAGCCCCGTCATGCCGCGCTTCTCGAAGCCCTTGGAGAGGTAGTACATCGGCCCGCCCGAGACGGTGCCGTCCGCGTATTCATTGCGGTACTTCACGCCGAGCGTGCATTCGGTGAACTTGGACGCCATGCCTAAGAGACCGGCCAGGATCATCCAGAAGGTGGCGCCGGGGCCGCCCAAGGACACGGCGACGGCGACGCCCGCGATGTTGCCGAGGCCCACCGTGCCCGAGAGCGCCGTCGCCAGCGCCTGGAAGTGGCTCACCTCGCCGGCGTCGTTCGGGTCCGAATAGTCGCCGCGCACGAGTTCGATCGCGTGCTTGAAGGCGCGGAACTGGATGAAGCCGAAGTAGAGGGTAAAGATCGACGCCGCCACGATCAGCCAGCCGACGATGAGCGGGAAGTCGACGTCGCCAAGGGGTACCGTGTAGAAGATGATCCCGGAGATGAAGGTGGCGACCGGCTCGAAGACCGCGTTGATCCGCTCGTCGAACGTCATGGCGGCGCCGGGAACGGCCTCCGCCGCCTCCTGCGCCCTGGCCGCGAGCGGCAGCAGCGCAGCCCCCAGGGCCGCCGGAATAGTGGCTCGCATCGGCTTCTCTCCCGTGGTTATCGTTGCTTGTTCGGAGCGTCGAGGCGGGGCGGAGACGCCCTGCTGTCACGGCACGACGGTGACGGGCACCGGCGCCGCCTGCACCAGCGTCGAGGCTACGCCGCCGAACAGCCGCTCGCTGAGCGTCGTCCCGCCCACCCGCCCGACGAAGATCTGGCAGGCCCCCGTCTCGCGGGCGACGGCGCAGATCACCTCCGCCGGGTTGCCGTAGCGGATCAGCCCCTCGACCTCGACCGCGCTGCCCTTGAGCCGTTCCAGCGCCGGTCCCACCACCGCCGCCTTCGCCCGCGCCATCTCCTCGTTCCGGCGCTTGTGCCGCTCGGCCAGTTCTTCCTGCGTGAGAAAGCTGTAGGGCGACCAGTGCAGGACGTGCAGGAGCCGCAGCGAAGCCCCCGACGCCTCCGCCCGCGAAACCGCGAAGTCGAGCGCCCGCCGGCTGCCCTCGTCGTCGTCGTAGGCGACGAGCAGTACGTTCTCCATCGGCGCTTCTCCGCTTGTTCTGGGGCCTTAATGCGGCCCGTTTCGTTCAGCCTCTTGGACGCAAGGTTGCAGGTTTGTCGTGAAAGCGCAACGCGCGTGCCGAGAACGCCGCCGGTGCCGAGGGCATCCGCGCCGCGGCCGCCGCGACGGCGGGCGGGGGCGCGTCCCTCGCCCGCCGTCGCCAGACTCAGCCGACCACGTTCACCTGGACGGTGATGCCGCCGGTGATGGCGCCCTGGCCGTCGCGCTGCACGACCTGGACGTCGAAGCTCTCGCCGGGCTTCGCCTCCTTGGGCGCCTGGAGGCGCAGCACGGTGCCGATGCTGGTGCCCGGCTTGAGCGTCACCGGCAGCCCGGCGACCCGCCCGGCCGCGAAGCGGATGGCGGCGACCCCCGCCTCCTCGACGAGCGCCGCCGTCCTGGCCATCGGCGCCGGACGGTTGACGGCCGTCGCGGCGGCGGCGCCCAGTTCGATCACGCTGTCGGCCGCGAGGTGGAGCCGCACCGCGGCGTTGCCCGAGATCTGCACCCTCGCCGGGTCGAGCAGCCGCAACCGGTTCGTCTCCAGGGGCGTCGCCGCCGCCCGGGGCAGGGTCGTCGGGCCCTCGGTTCCGTTGAAGATCTCCTCCAGCACCTTGGGGTTCGGGTGCATGAGCTTCAGCTCGAGGCCGGGGAAGCGCTCCGGCCGGATCACTTCGAGCCGCACCGTCTCGGCCGTCGGCCGCCCAAGGTGGCCGAGCTGGAAGACCATGTCGAAGCGCGTGTCCGGGCGCAGGTCAACGACGGTGAGGTTCTTCTGGGCGAGGTTGTTGTGCTCCCAGACGTGCCGTCCCGCCGGGGTCGGCGCCGTCGGCATGTAGGCCTGCGCCAGCCAGCAGGCGTGGGTGCCGGCGGGCGGCACCATGCCGGCCGGCCACTTCGCCTTGACGACGGTGCTGGCGCCGGGGGCGAGGTTGAAGCCGACGGCGGCGCTGATCGGCGGCAGCCAGTCGCCCGGAAAGACGAACTCGATCCCGGCGAACGGCTTGACGTTGAAGGTGACGACGAAGGCGCGCGCCGGCGCGGTGCCGCGGTTGCGGACGCAGGCGTGGAACCAGTTGTCCTGACCGGCCTCGGGGTTCTGGTGCGCCGTGCCGTCGTCGTCGGCGTTCCTGATCCAGAGGTCCGGCGAGTTCCAGAAGGGGTGGCCCGTCGTGTCGTGCAGGCCGGGGTCGGCCGGGAAGTCGCTGATGTAGAGGTCGGCCGCCGGGTCGCAGGCGAGGATGCCGCGGGCGTGGAAGCTGTCCAGCATCGCCGTCAGGCTCTTGCCGAGGTAGGGGTCGAGCCTCGCGTGCGTCGTCATCAGCGCCTCGGCGCCGTCCGGCATGGTGGCGTTCGCCGCCATGATGTCGTGGCTGAGCACGACCGACGTCACCATCTCGTCGCGGGCCGCGCGCCGCTCGAAGACCCCCATCGAGTCGCCGCCGATGGCGCGGTAGACGTTCCAAAGGGCCGCCGACCAGATCTCGCCGTCGGCGTGCTCCTCGCCCGCCCAGTCGGCCGGGTAGACCTTGGTGCCGTCCAGCCTTCGCAGCCCGCCCTGGTCGCCGAAGATCCAGGGCTCGAAGACCTCGCGCAGGAAGGGGTGGTCCGGGGCGAAGAAGGAACAGGCGAGGAAGTCGCCGAAGCCCTCCCCCATCGCCCTGGTCTCGTTCCGCCCGGTGACGGGGCTGACCTGCCCCCAGCCCGGCACCTGGTCGTGCTGCATGGCGTGGCCGTACTCGTGCAGCACGACGTGGCCGTCCTCGGCCCGGTCCGGCCGGCAGGGGCCGGAGCCGCCGAAGTGGAGGCCGAGGTCGCCCGGCGAGAAGAAGGCGCCGCCGTCGTCGTCCTCGTGCGGGTCGGCCTCCTGCGGCCGGTTCAGCACGTGGGTGATGCCGAGCGACTGGAGGTAACGCTGGATCGTGTCGATGTGGTAGTAGGCGTTGACCGCCTCGAAGCGCGCGTCGCCGCTCGAATAGGCGAAGCCGTTCGCGCTCGCCTCCTGGGGAATGGTGGTGTCCGGCGCGCCGAAGTTGCGGATGCGGGCGAACGGCCCGTCCAGCTTGAACGTGCCGCCGGAATTGCCGAGGTCGCGCAGCGTGCGGCTCACCCGCTGGTTGTCGATGAGCGCCCGCGCCGAGCCCGCAAAGCCGCAGGTCGGCCCGGCGTCCGGGTCGCGCAGCATCGCGTTGCCGGAGGTGGTGACGGGGTTCGGGTCGAAGACGAGGCCCTGCCCGTCCGGGGCGTGCACGATCAGGTCCCGCCGCCACACGACCTCGCCGGTCTCGCCGTCGACGAGCACCTGCCAGTCGTGCGGCGGCGACTTCGTGAGCAGGAGGACGACGTGCACGCGGCGCAGCACACCGTCCTTCTCGACCCACGCCTCGCCCCGGTGCTGCGGCTCCGAGCGGAGTTCGGGCGCGTCCAGCGCCTCCTTGGCCTTGGCGACGGCCTTCTTCGCGGTCAGCCGCGGCGCCCCGTCGTCGTCCCGGATCGCGGGCCGCGCCGTCACGGGTTCGAGGACGATCTCCCGCACGCTCGAATCCCCGTCCACGCGCACGATCACCTCGCCGCCCAGCACCGGCAGGCCGTCCAGCTTCTGCTGCAACCGGACGATCCGCCCCGCCGGCGTGTCGGTGTCGCGCACCGCGTCGAACGTGCCGGCGCCCGTGCCAAGCTCCAGGACGGCGGCGTTGTCCATGACGAAGCGCCCGGCGGCGTCGCCGCCGTCGTCGGCCCGCACCTCCGGCAGCGGAAAGCTGCCGCGCACGCGCCTCGGCCGCCCCGTCGCGGGGTCGCGCTCGACCTGGGCGTGCCGCAGCTCGATCTGATCGGGCATCGTCGTCTCCTCGTGCATCTGGTCGTGCGAACGGAAATGCCGAGGGAGAGGCGTCCTGTCGTCGGACGCTTGCCCGATCCTATCCTGGACGCTTCAGGATCGATGTGGGCTTTCGCACAAGACGGCCGAGGCGTGACGGCTCAGTCCCCGGTGCGCTGATGTCGGCTTTGCCTGGACCCGCTCCCGCTGTCCCGCAGCGCCGTCTCCGGCGGCACGTAGGCGTGGCCGAGGCTCTCCGCCACCGCCTTGCACGTCACCTTGCCGCCGATCACGTTGAGCCCGTTCATGAAGTGCGGGCTCCCGAGCAGCGCCTCCTTCGCGCCCCTGTCGGCGAGCGCCAGCGCGTAGGGCAGGGTGACGTTGTTGAGGGCCAGCGTCGAGGTCTTGGGCACGGCACCCGGCATGTTGGCGACGCAGTAGTGGACCACGTCGTCGACGACGTAGATCGGGTCGGCGTGGGTCGTCGGCTTCGAGGTGGCGAAACAGCCGCCCTGGTCGATCGCCACGTCGACGAGGACCGAGCCCGGCCGCATCGCCGCCACCATCTCGCGCGTCACCAGCTTCGGCGCCTCGGCGCCCGGGATCAGGACGGCGCCGACGACCATGTCGGCGTCGAGCACGTAGCGCTCGATCGAGGCCTTGTGCGCGTAGACCGTGTTGAGCGCGGGGCCGAAGCGCCTTGCCAGCGTGCCCAGTACGTCGACGTTGCGGTCGAGCACGGTGACGTCCGCCGCCATGCCGAGCGCCATCATGATCGCGTTCTCGCCGACGACCCCGCCGCCGATGACGACGACCTTGGCGGCCTCGACCCCCGGTACGCCGCCGAGCAGCATCCCCTGGCCGCCGTGCGCCTTCTCCAAGGCCCAGGCGCCGGCCTGGATCGAGAGCCGCCCCGCCACTTGGCTCATCGGCGCCAGGAGCGGCAGCCCGCCGCGCGGGTCCGTCACCGTCTCGTAGGCGATGCAGGTGGCGCCGCTCTCGACCAGATCCCTGGTCTGCTCGGGGTCGGGGGCAAGGTGGAGGTAGGTGAACAGCGTGTGGCGGGGGGTCAGCATCCGCCGCTCGGACGCCTGCGGCTCCTTCACCTTGACGATCATCCCGGCCGCCTCGAACACCGCCGCCGCGTCGGCCGCGATCCCGGCCCCCGCCGCCGCGTAGGCCGCGTCCGGGCTGCCGATGCCGACGCCCGCCCCCGTCTCGACCACGACCTCGTGCCCGTGGCTCACGAACTCGCGCACGCTGTCGGGCGTCAGCCCGACCCGGTACTCGTGGTTCTTGATCTCCTTGGGCACCCCGATCCGCATGATGGCCTCCCGTGCGCGGTTGTCGTTGCCCCTTTATAGCCCTATACGCGCCGCCGCGTCAGCGGACGCGAAGCGCGTCCCGGCCCGGTGCCGGGCAAGGGGGAATCATGGCGGAGGGGGGACGGCCCTGGGGCGACCGGGAGCTTCTGGTCGCGGGCGTGCGGGCAATGGCGGGGGCGATCCTCCTCGGCCTGCCGCTCCTCATGACGATGGAGATGTGGAGCCTCGGCTTCACGATGAAGCCGGAACGCCTCGCGCTCCTTCTGGCGCTGACCGTCCCGCTCCTCGCCGGGCTCGCCTATTTCGGCGGCTTTCGCAGGGACGTGGGCCTGAAGGACTCGCTGATCGATGCCGGGGTCGCCTTCTTCCTCGGCACCGCCGCCGCCGCCGCCGTCCTCGCCGCCTTCGGCGTCATCGACCAATACAGCTCCGCCCGCGAGGTCGTCGGCGTCCTGGCGCTGGAGGCCGTGCCCGCCGGCATGGGCGCGGCGCTCGCCCGCAGCCAGCTCGGCAAGGACGACGACGATGACGGCGACGACGGACGCTGGGAGCAGAGCTACGGCGGCGAGCTGTTCCTCGTGGTGGCGGGGGCGCTCTTCTTCGCCTTCAACGTCGCCCCCACCGACGAGGTCGTCCGCGTCACCGTCGAGCAGGGCAGCCCCTACTTCGCCCTCGGCACCGCCGCCGCCTCGGTCCTCGTCCTGCACGGCTTCGTCTACACGCTGGGGTTCAAGGGCTCGCACGACCCCGAGGCCGGCCGCTCGAAGCTGTTCGCCTTCTTTCGCCTCACTTTGCCGGGCTACGCCCTCGTCCTGCTCACCTCGGCGCTCGTCCTCTTTCTGTTCGGCCGGCTCGACGGGCTCGGACCCGACTCGGCGCTGCACATGACGATCGTCCTGGGCCTGCCGGGGTCCGTCGGCGCCGCCACCGCGAGGCTCGTCCTGTGAGCGGCGAGACGCCCAAGAAAACGCCGATCCTCGAATACGCCGTCGGCGGCGCCGGCGCGCTCCTGGTGGCCTTCATGATCGGCTACCTGCTCGTGGAAGCCTTCGTCAACGACGGCGGCGGCCCCGCCGACATCGTCCTCACCCAAGGCGCCTTCCACCGTCAGGCCTCCGGCTGGCGCGTCCCCGTCACCGTCGAAAACCGCGGCGACCGCCCCGCCGAGGCCGTCGAGCTGCGCGCCGAGCTGACCCTGGAGGGCGGCGAGGTCGAGGCGGCGGCGCTGACGATCGACTACCTTCCCCCCCACGGCGAGGTCGAGGGCGCCTTTTTCTTCCAGAAGGACCCGAACGGCGGTGGGCTGAAGCTCCGGGCGGTGGGATACTTGGTGCCTTGAGGAGCGATGGGCTCGGGCGTACCTTGGCCGCCGAAAGGAGTGATCCTGTGCTTTCTCCAAAGCAAAGCGTTTCGGTTGAACTGTTCTGCGACTGCATTAAAGAATTGGTGCGGGAGGTGAGCAACAGCGGCGAGCCCTACGCCATCATTGCGGACGGCGAGATCAAGGCCGTGCTCGTTGATATCAAGGGCTACGAGCACCAGCAGAAAGCGCTAGGGTTATCGCGGCGCCGATCAGTCCGCAGTGGCGCTAAGCTTTGGCATCTATTGCACGCCGGGAGACCGGCGGAGGTCGACTTTGACGAGGTTGCCGACCATACGCCCCAGCCAGCGGATTTCGGGTAAGTAATTTATTCAGAGGAGAGAAGCTTAGGTTCATCCGATCTGGACAACATTTTAACATCTTATTTTTGTTAATACATGTTAGTTACTGCTTACAAGCGTTTTTGCCGCTCATGGCGTTGGGTGTACCAATCATCGAACAATTGCTCAAGAATTTCTATCATAAGCGAAGCTTCTCCGGGGTCAATATCTACAATTATACTAGTATTTCTCTCCATATGAGCACCAATATTGCCTAATTTGCGAACTGCATCAATGGCTTGCCATACATCACTATCGATCTTGTCTTTAATCGCATTTATTTCTTAATTTAAAGTATCTTTGGAGATTGTCCAAAAATCCCTAATCATGCTTTGCAAACAGCGCCTGCTAAGAGTTGCTGAAGCTTTGGGACTCAAACGAACAATCGCACATGCTTCATAGTGATCATTTCTTATATGCTCTGGAATATAATCTGGCTAAGATTTTGATTGAGAAGATGGTATTAAATCAAATTCGGGAAATGACTTTACAATTAAAAGGTGAAAAATCGTCATACATGTTGTTCACGTTGAGAATTTCGTATTGAACTGCTTTCACTGCATAAAGCATGCATTCCTTGCTGGTACAACGAATGGAATAAATGTTAATTTTGTGACTTTTATTTTTGTCATTGTAAGGCAAATGTAAGATTTTATTTTCAAAATTTTTTCATCAATTATAGACCAAGCTTTATAAAAAGGGCATTGTCAGTTGTTTCTGAGATTTATGCTTATGATCTTTCTAAGGTTTTAACGTCCATACAAATCGTAATCATCCGCCTCCTCGACCACCACCTCCACGAAGTCCCCCGGCTCGACCCCGTTCGGCCCCCTTATCACCACCTTCCCGTCGATCTCCGGCGCGTCCGCGTAAGAACGCCCCAGCGCCACGACCTCCCCCTCGTCCGTCTCGGCGATGGCGTCGACCAGCACGGTCATCGTCTCGCCGACGCGGTGCTGGAGCTTCCGTGCCGACACGTCGCGCTGGCGCTCCATGAAGCGTCCCCAGCGCTCCTCCTTCACCGCCTCCGGCACCTGCCCCGGCAGGGCGTTGGCGCGGGCGCCGGCCACGTCCTCGTACCTGAAGCAGCCGACCCGGTCCAAATCGGCCTCGTCGAGCCAGTCGAGCAGGTCGTCGAAGTCGTCCTCGGTCTCGCCGGGGAACCCGACGATGAAGGTCGAGCGGATCACGAGGTCGGGGCAGACCTCGCGCCATCGCTCCAGCCGGCCCAGCACCTTCTCGGCGTGCGCCGGGCGGCGCATCGCCTTGAGCACGGTCGGGCTCGCGTGCTGGAAAGGGATGTCGAGGTAGGGGAGGATCAGCCCTTCCGCCATCAAGGGGATCAGGTCGTCGACGTGCGGGTAGGGATAGACGTAGTGCAGGCGCACCCAGGCGCCGAGTTCGCCCAGCGCCCGCGCCAGATCGGTGACGTGCGCCCGCACCTCCCGGCCCTTGTAGGAGGAGGCGGCGTGGCGGAGGTCGAGACCGTAGGCCGACGTGTCCTGCGAGATGACGAGGAGTTCCTTGACCCCCGCCTTCACCAGCCGCTCGGCCTCGGCCAGCACGTTCCGCGCCGGGCGCGACGCGAGCCTGCCGCGCAAGGAGGGGATGATGCAGAAGGTGCAGCCGTGGTTGCAGCCTTCGGAAATCTTCAGGTAAGCGTAGTGCCGGGGCGTGAGCCGGACGCCCTGCGGCGGCACCAGATCCAGGAACGGCTCGTGCAGAGGCGGCAGGGCCGCGTGGACGGCGTCGAGCACGTTCTCGTAGGCCTGCGGCCCGGTGATCGCCATCACGTTCGGGTGGACGGCGCGGATCGCCGCCGCGTCCTTGCCCATGCAGCCCGTGACGATGACCCGCCCGTTCTCCGCCAGCGCCTCGCCGATCGCCTCCAGGCTCTCCGCCTTCGCGCTGTCGAGAAAGCCGCAGGTGTTGACGATGACCGCGCCCGCCCCCGCGTAGTCCGGCGCGACGGCGTAGCCCTCGGCGCGCAGGCGGGTGAGGATGCGCTCGCTGTCGACCAGGGCCTTCGGGCAGCCGAGGCTCACCATGCCGACCCTGGGGGCCTGGGGCTCGATGCGGCGGGGGAGGGGGGCGTTGCTCATGGGCGCGCATATAAACCTTGGGGAAGGGCTGTGCCAGTCGCGCTTCACGCCCGCTGGCGCGGGGCCTTTTTTTCTTTTTTTCCGTTTGTTGGAGGTTGGCACGGGCGCCCG
>JAGRGG010000129.1:0-16791 GCA_020445645.1 Geminicoccaceae bacterium
CCGGCGCCAAACTGACGAAAAAAGAGAAAAGAGGGCCCCGCGCCAGCGGACGCGGAGCGTAATCAACCGTAGGGTCCGGAGCACGACACCCCAGACCCGTTGGATCAGCCCTTCCTGTCGTCCGAGGACGACGGGATCGGCGTCTGCGCCGTGGTCTTGGGCAGTTGGACGCCCAGGTCCTGCGCCGTCGTCTGGTTCTTCCAGCCGCAGGCGAACGCCGGGGCGGCGACGGCGCCGAGGCCGAAGGCCAAGGCGAGGGTCAAGGCCAGCTTGCGCATGGGTAGGCTCCCGTTGCGGTCCGCGCGCCGGACTGACGCGCCGTCATGAAGGTAGCGCCTTCCGCCGCCCGGTCCAGACTTCGCGTCGGGGGCACGGGGAGCGGCCCGCCCAGCGGACGCGAAGCGTCGTCCGGCCCTACGAGACGGGCGCCGGCCCGTTCGCTGGGCTCACGAAGATCTCGACGCGGCGGTTGAGCTGACGGCCGGCCTCGGTGTCGTTGGTGGCGCGCGGCTGGCGCTCGCCCATGCCCTGGGTGGAGAGGCGCTGGGGCGCGACGCCGTCGGATATCAGGGCCTGCTGGACGGCGACGGCGCGGCGTTCGGAGAGGGTCTGGTTGTAGGCGTCGGCGCCGCGCGAATCGGTGTGGCCGACGATGCGGGCGTCGGTGTCGGTGTACTTGTTGAGGACGCTGGCGAGCTTCTGGACGCTGTCGCGGAACTCGGGCCTGAGCGTCGCGCTGTCGAAGTCGAACGAGACCTCGCTGTCGAGGGTGAGCTTGAGCAGGTTGTCCTGGACGCGCTCGACCTGGATCTCGTTGGCGGCGCGTTCCTGGGAGAGCGTGTCCTCGAAGGCGCGCTGCTGGCGGTCGAAGAGGGAGCCGATGCCGGCGCCGACGGCGGCGCCGGCGGCGGCGCCGACGGGTACGCCGCGCTTGTCCTTCTTGTCCAGGATGGCGCCGACGACCCCGCCGACGACGGCCCCTGCCCCGGCGCCCACGGCGGTGCCGCGGTTCCGCTGCAGGGTGTCGTCGGAGCCGGCGCAGGCGGCGAGGCTCAGGGCCAGGAGGGCGGCGGTCATCGGGGCGGGGGCGAGGCGGCGCATGGCGGACTCCATCGAGGTTGAGAAGCGCGATCGCGGTTCCCGCACAGGTTTAGCGGCCCCCGGCGCGTCCCGTCTATATGGGATGACGGCGCGGCTGGTGAAACGGGCGCCCCTGCGCTAGGTGAGGGCCATGAGCGACAACGCCTCCTCCAAACGCCGCCTCGTCCTGGTCGACGGCTCCGGCTACATCTTCCGGGCCTACTTCGCCCTGCCGCCGATGACGCGCGCCGACGGCACGCCGGTCAACGCCGTCTACGGCTTCTCGGCGATGCTCGCAAAGCTGATGGCCGAATGGCACGCCGACGACATGGTGGTCGTCTTCGACGCCGCGCGCTCGACGTTCAGGAACGAGCTGTTCGCCGACTACAAGGCGAACCGGCAGGAGCCGCCGGACGAGCTGAAGCCGCAGTTCGCGCTGGTGCGCGAGGCGGCGCGCGCCTACGGCCTGCCCGCCGTCGAGAAGGAGGGCTTCGAGGCCGACGACCTGATCGCGTCCTACGCGAAGGCCGCGTCCGCCGCAGGGCACGACGTGGTCGTCGTCTCCAGCGACAAGGACCTGATGCAGCTCCTCACCGAGGGCGTGCGCCTCTGGGACCCGATGAAGGGCAAGGAGATCGGGGAGGCCGAGGTCGAGGCCCGGTTCGGGGTCGGCCCCGCCCTCGTCCGCGACTGCCTCGCGCTTGCCGGCGACAGTTCCGACAACGTGCCGGGGGTGCCGGGGATCGGGGTCAAGACGGCGGCGGCGCTGCTGAAGGAGTTCGGCTCGCTCGAAGCCCTCCTGGCGCGGGCGTCGGAGGTGAAGCAGACGAAGCGGCGCGAGACCCTGATCGAGAAGGCGGATCAGGCCAGGCTGTCCTACGACCTCGTCGGCCTCGTCGACGACGTGGCGTTGCCGATCCCCCTGGACGACGTGCACCGCCGCCCGCCGGACCCGGCGACCCTGCGCGCGTTCCTGGAGGCGCAGGGCTTCCGCTCGCTCGTCAACCGCCTCGCCGAGGTCACGGACGCGCCGCCCGTCCCCGGCGCCCCGAAGCGCATCGAGACCCTCAGCTATTCCGCGATCACCGACCTCGCCGACCTCGACGCCGTCATCCTGCGGGCGAGGGCGGCGGGGCGGGTCGCGGTCGACACGGAGACCTCGTCGCTCGCCGTCGTCGAGGCCCGGCTCGCCGGGGTGTCGCTCGCCGTGGATCCCGGGGAAGGGTTCTACGTTCCCACGGGTCACGTCGACGAGTTCGGCAACCGCCTCCCCGGCCAGCTCGACGAGGGGGCGGTGCTCTCTCGCCTGAGGCCGCTCCTCCTCGACCCCGGCGTGCTCAAGATCGGGCACAACCTGAAATACGACCTCGCCGTGCTGCGCCGTCACGGGGTCGACGTCGCCCCCTTCGACGACACCATGCTGCTCTCCTACGTGCTCGACGGGGCGACGACGGGGCACGGGATGGACGAACTGGCGCGGCGGCACCTCGATCACGAGACGGTCCCGTTCGAGGCCGTCTGCGGCAAGGGGGCGAAGCGGATCACCTTCCCCGAGGCCGGGCTGGAAAAGGCCGTGCCCTACGCCGCCGAGGACGCGGACGTGACGCTGCGCCTCTGGGAGGTGCTGAAGCGCCGCCTCGTCGAGGAGCGGATCACCCGCGTCTACGAGACCTTCGAGCGTCCCTTGGTCCCCGTCATCGCCGACATGGAACTGGCCGGGATCAAGGTCGACCGGGGCGTGCTCGAAACCCTGTCCAGCACGTTCCGCCAGCGGATGGCCGAACTCGAGGAGCGGATGAAGGGCCTCGTCGGGCGCCCGTTCAACCCAGGATCGCCGAAGCAGCTGGGCGACGTGCTGTTCGGCGACATGGGGCTCGCGTCGGGCCGCAAGACCAAGACCGGGGCGCACGCGACCGGGGCCGACATCCTGGAGGATCTCGCCGCGCAGGGGCACGAACTCCCCCGCGTCCTCCTCGACTGGCGGCAGTTGCAGAAGCTGACCCGGACCTACACCGAGGCCCTCGTCGAGAGCATGGCCGGGGACGGGCGGGTCCACACCTCGTTCTCGATGGCGGTGACGGCGACGGGGCGGCTGTCGTCGAACGACCCGAACCTCCAGAACATCCCGATCCGCACGGAAGAGGGGCGCAAGATCCGCCGCGCCTTCGTCGCCGAAGCCGGCAACGTCCTGGTCTCCGCCGACTACTCGCAGGTCGAGCTTCGCATCCTCGCCTCGATGGCCGACATCGGCGCCTTGCGGGAGGCGTTCGCGCAGGGCATCGACATCCACGCCGTCACCGCGTCGCAGATGTTCAAGGTGCCCGTGGACGCGGTCAAGGGCGACCTCCGCCGCAGCGCCAAGACGATCAACTACGGCATCATCTACGGCATCGGCGCGTTCGGTCTCGCGCAACGGCTCGGCATCGCCCACGAGGAGGCGCGGCGCTACATCGCCCTCTACTTCGAGCAGTACCCCGGCATCCAGGCCTACATGGAGCGGATGAAGGACGACGCCCGCGAGCGCGCCTACGTCGAGACCCTGTTCGGCCGGCGCTGCTGGGTGCCCGAGATCAAGGACCGGAACCCGTCAAGGCGGGCCTACGCCGAGCGCGCCGCGATCAACTTCCCGATCCAGGGCACCGCCGCCGACATCATGAAGCACGCGATGGTCGAGGTCGCCCGGATGCTGAAGGAGGAAGGGTTCGAGGCGAGGCTCCTCCTCCAGGTCCACGACGAACTCGTCCTCGAAGCGCCCGAAGCCGAGGCGGAGCGGGTCGCCTCGCGGCTCAAGGCCGTCATGGAAGCGGCGGCCACCCTTGCCGTGCCGCTCGTCGCGGACGTGGGCATGGGGGGGGATTGGAGTGCCGCGCATTGAGGGCCGGGTCGATACCGAATCGTGTTCCCCGAAATTCCCCAACGGGTTAATGAGGTACGTGTCCCCGCTTTTCCCGTTTTCCTGAATGTGCGATAGCGCCGAGGTATGGAAAGGTGATACCTTACCCCATGTCTATTAGAGGCAAAAACTTTCTCCTTGAGGAGTGAGATAGAATCCAAAATTCTCATAGAAAGAATCCATGAGCACGTTGAAAACGATGGTGTCGAAAAAGCCGTTATTTCATGCTTTAGACTAGCACAAAAACAAAATGATCGGGTCAATATTCTATTGTTTCTACGAGAAATGGAAATTGAAAAAAATTGTGTTTTACGAAGTATTTCATGAAGAAACTAAAGATTTAAATGATGAGACTGCAAGTGAGTTATTCAATTTTTCGGGAGAAAGTGGCTTGATAGTAGAACTTTAGAAATTCCTTATGGTGTCCCCGAAATTCCTATATGGCGGCCAAGCACGCCTGCGTTCTTTGATCGTCTACTGTTTGCCGGAGGGGTCATGAGTCTTGCGAGCGTGGAACGGCATTATTCGCGCGGCGACCTGATCGACGCGATCCGTGCCGGGTTGCAGCAATCGGGCAAGGATCCGGATCGCCTTACTCCGGCTGATCTCGCGCCCATCGACGAGTTCCACATCCGAGGACGACAAGCCACCTTCGAGCTGGCGGATAAGGTTCAGCCAAAGGCGGCCAACCGCGTTCTCGACATCGGCTGCGGCCTGGGTGGCGCCTCGCGCGTGCTCGCGGCCACCTACGGCTGCCGCGTAACCGGGATCGACCTTACCGAGGCGTACTGCCGCACCGCCGCCACCCTGGCCCGATGGGTCGGCCTCGCCGACCGCGTCGAGTACCGCCACGCCAACGCGCTCGCGCTACCCTTCGAGGATGGCGCCTTCGAGATCGCGTGGACGCAGCACGCGGCCATGAACATCCCGGACAAGGCGCAGGCATACCGGGAGGCTCATCGCGTGCTGAAGGCGGGCGGATCCTTCACGCTGTACGATGTCCTGCAAGGGGACGGGGGTCCGGTCCACTTCCCGGTGCCGTGGGCGCGGGAGCCTTCCATCAGCCATCTCGTGACCCCGCAGGAATGGAAGGGGTTGCTCGGAGGCGCCGGGTTCGAGGTCGTGAGCTGGCGCGACACGACCGCGGCAGGCCGCGACTGGTTCGCGGAGATGAACCGGCGCATGCAGGAGAGCGGGCCGCCGCCGGTCAGCTTCGCGCTCCTGTCGGGGCCGGAAATCGCCGAAATGGCCCGGAACCAGCAGCGCAATCTGGAAGAGAACCGGATCGCGCTCGTCGAGGCTGTCTGCCGTCGGCTTTGAGGCAAAGCCGCCGGGCCATGATCTCCGACCGACCATGGCCGCCCGTGAGCAGAAGGAGGCCCCGCACCAATCACCACATTGGGCCCCTCATTCTCGTCCGCGTAGCCGGCCCGCAAGGGGGCGCTCGGGCGACGCTTACGCCTTTTCTCCCTTTTTGTCTGTCGTTTGGCCGGGACGGCGGGGCCAACCTTGAACAAAAGACGAAAAAAGAGAAAAAAGGCCCCGCGCCGGCGGACGCGAAGCGCATTCCGGCGCCCTGGGGAAAACCATGCCCGACGCGCACGACCTGCTGACCACCGCCGAAGTCGCGGACCTGCTCAGGATCAAGGAGCGCAAGGTCTACGACCTGGTCGCGGGCGGCCTGATCCCCTACGTGCGGGTGACGGGCAAGCTGCTCTTCCCGCGCGCCCTCCTCGACGCCTGGATCGCGCGGAACAGCGTCCGGGGCGGCGAGGCCTGCGCGCCGCGCCCGAACGTCCTCGTGGGCAGCCACGACCCCCTCCTCGACTGGGCGCTGCGCGAGGCGGGCACGGGACTCGCCGCCTTCTGCGACGGCAGCCTCGACGGCCTGCACCGCCTCGCCCAGGGCGAAGCGGTGGCCGCCGGGCTGCATCTGCCGGGCGAGGGGGAGGACGGGCCGAACGTCGAGCAGGTGCAAGCGGCGCTCGCCGGGCGCCCCATCGTGCTGCTCGAATGGGCGCGGCGCTCGCAGGGGCTGATCGTGCCGGCCGGCAACCCGAAGGGGATCGGAGGGCTCGCCGACCTCGAAGGGCTCCGCTTCGTCCCCCGCCAGCCGGGCGCGGGCGCGCGCCTCCTCTTCGAGCGCCTGTGCCGGGACAGGGGCGTCGACCCCGAGGCACTGCCCCAGGAACCCCCCGCCCGCAGCGAGGCCGAGGTGGCGCTCGCCGTCGCCGAGGGCCGGGCGGAGGCGGGGTTCGGCCTCGCGGCGCCGGCCCGGCAGTTCCGGCTCGGCTTCGTCCCCCTCGCCGAGGAACGCTTCGACCTCCTCGTCTGGCGCCCGGCCTATTTCGAGCCCCCCCTGCAGCGCCTGTTTGCCTTCTGCCGCACCGCCCCGTTCCTGGAACGCGCCCGCTCGCTCGCCGGCTACGACGTGGGCGGGCTCGGAACCGTGCGCTTCAACGCGCCTTGATCGTCCGGCGAACCCAACGGAAGGAGACCCATCGTGAAGCTGAGCGCCCGCAACCGCATCAAGGGCAAGGTCGTCGAGGTCAAGAAGGGCGCCGTCGCGGCGCAGGTCCGGGTCGACATCGGCGGCGGCACCGTCGTCACCTCGATGGTGACGGTCGACGCCGTGGAGGATCTCGGCGTCCGGGAAGGCGGGGAGGTGTCGGTCGTCATCAAGTCGACCGACGTGATGCTGGCGGAGTAGAGTTTCGCCGCGCGACCGCCGGCGCGGGGCCTTTTTTCTCTTTTTTCCCCGTTCGTTGGAGGAAGGGCCCGCGCCGGCGGCCGCGCGGCGGGGCCTCACGCCTCGAACACGCACGCCACCCGCCCCGACGGCAGGCGCTCGACGGCGACCGGGACGCCGTAGGCGGCTTCGAGGCGGGCCGGGGTGAGGACGGCGGCGGGGGGGCCTTGCGCCCGGATCCGGCCGTCGTGGAGGAGGGCCGCCCTCGTCCCGACGAGGAAGGCGTGGCCGGGGTCGTGGGTCGAGAGGACGACGCCGAGGCCCCCCGCCGCGAGGCGGCGGACGGCGGCGAGGACGCGGGCCTGGTTGCCCACGTCGAGGCTGGCGGTGGGCTCGTCCATGACGAGGAGCGGCGACCCTTGCACGAGGGCGCGGGCGACGAGGACGAGCTGGCGCTCGCCGCCGCTGATCTCGGTGTAGACGGCGGGGGCGAGGCGGGCGACGCCGAGGGCGTCGAGGGCGTCCAGCGCCGCCGCGCGGTCCTTGGGGCCGGGGCCGGCGAAGAGTCCCATGTGGGCGGTGCGGCCCATCGTCACCACGTCGAGGACCGGGAAGGGGAACAGGGCGGCGTGCGCCTGGGGCACGTAGGCGACGCGCCGCGCCGTCCCGCGCCGCCCGAGGGAGTCCAGGGGCGCGCCGTCGAGGCGGATCCGCCCCGCCTTCGCGGGCAGGAGGCCGAGCAGGGTCTTCATGAGGGTGGTCTTGCCGCAGCCGTTGGGGCCCAGCAGGCAGAGCACGTCGCCGGGGCCGACGTCCAGGTCGACCCCCTCGCCGACGGTCCGGCCCCCGTGACCGAAGGCGAGCCCCCTTGCTTCGAGCCTCACGTCCAGACCCTGCGCCCGCGCACGAGCAGCCAGAGGAAGAAGGGCGCACCGAGGAGGGCCGTGAGGATGCCGAGCGGGGTCTCGATCGGGGCCAGCGTGCGGGCGAGCGTGTCGACAGCCAGCAGGTAGGCGCCGCCGATCAGCATCGCGGCCGGGAGCAGGCGGCCGAAGCCGGGGCCGATCAGCATCCGGGCGACGTGGGGGACGACGAGGCCGATCCAGCCGACGACGCCCGCGACGGCGACGACGCCCGCCGTCATGAGGGTCGCGGCCACCACGACGAGGAGGCGGAGCCTGCCGGCGTCGAGGCCGAGCGAGCGCGCCTCCTCGTCGCCCAGCGCCAGCACGTCGAGGCGGTGGCGGAGGAGGACGAGGGGGAGGAGGCCCAGCAGCACGACGGGCAGCGACGCCAGGAGGTCGGACCCCGTGATCCCGGCGAGGCTGCCGAGCAGCCAGAAGGTGATGGCGGGGAGCTGGTCGTAGGGGTCGGCCAGGACCTTGAGCAGCGAGATCAGGGATCCCGCGAGCGCGCCCACGACGACGCCGGCCAGGACGAGGACCAGGATCGGCTCCCGCCCGCGCACGGCGGCGGCGACCGCGTAGACGAGGGCGACGGTGACGAGCCCGCCCGCGAAGCTCGATAGCTGGATGCCGGCCACCGGCAGCGAGAGGAAGATGCCGAGCACGGCGCCGAGCCCCGCCCCCGACGAGACGCCGAGGATGTCGGGCGAGACGAGGGGGTTGCGGAAGAGGCCCTGGTAGGCGGCGCCGGCGGCGGCGAGCGCCGCGCCCACGAGCACGGCGGCGCCGACGCGGGGCAGGCGGATCCTGAGGAGGATGGCCCCCGCCCTCGGGTCGTGCGGGGCGCCGCCGGTGGCGAGCGCCAGGAGGTCGCCGAAGCCGATCGGGAAGGGGCCGCTCAGGACGGCGGCGGCGAAGGTCAGGCACAAGGCGAGGGCGGCGAAGGCGAGGACCGCGCCCCCCCGCGTCAGGGCGCCTTGCCCTTCGCCCCCGCGAGGAGGGCGTCGAGGTCGGATTCGCTCGGCTCCACTTGATAGAACAGGCGGTAGAAGGTCCTGGTTTCCTTCCGCAGGTCGAGCGGGAAGCGGTCAGGGTGGAGGAGGTTCGCGAGCCACGCGAGGCCGATCAGCCGGTTGAGCGAGGGCGGGCGGTCGATCCAGCCGAAGGGCGCCGTGGGGCTCAGGTAGACCCGGCCCGCCTGGACGGCCGCGACCCCGCCCCAGAAGGGGTCGCCGTCAACGCTCGCGTAGAACCGTTCGTCCCAGGTGACGACGGCGTCCGGGTTCCAGACCAGCACCTGCTCGATCGGCAGCCGCGCGATCCCCTTGCGCGCGCCGCTCGGGTCGACGGCGACGTTGACCCCGCCCGCGCGCTCCAGGATCTCGGCGTTGATCGAGCCCTTGAGCCCCGTCTCCAGCCCCGACGGCCCCCGGGCCAGGTAGACGCGGGGGCGCTCCCCCTCGGGCACGGGCGCCACGGCGGCGTCGACCTCGGTCAGGAGCCGCTCGGCGTAGGCGGCGAGTTCCCCGGCCCGCGCGTCCACGCCCAGCACCCCGCCGAGCAGCCGCAGCGCGTCCGGGGTCGCCGCGAAGCTCCCGTCGATGAGCAGATAGGGGATGCCCGTCTGGTCCTGGACCCGGTCGGCGAGTGAGACGTAGGTGTCCTTCAAGGAGCCGAAGTCGACGATGAGGTCGGGCTCGGTGCGCAGCACGACCTCCAGGTTCGCCGTGTCGCCGCGCCCGGTGAGCCGGCCGAGTTCGGGGAGGTCCCGGTAGGGGGGCGCGATGTAGGCCCGCTCCTCCGGGCGAAGGGCGCGCGGCCAGCCGGTGAGGCGGTCGGGGGCGAGGGCGTAGACGAGGACCGAGGCGGGCGGTCCCGCGGCGAAGACGCGCCCGATCCGGTCGGGAACGGCGACGCTCCGCCCCGCCGAGTCGACGACGGTGCGCTCGGCTCGGGCGGGCGCCGCCGTCAGGAGGAGGAGGACGGCGAGGGCGAGAAGGCGCCTCACCCCTCGGGCACCCCCGCCACCTTGAAGCCGTGGCGGGCGAGGACGGCCTGCCCTTCCGGCGAAAGGACGTAAAGGGCGAGACGCCACGCCTCGGGCGGCGCGTCGTTCAGGACGGTGAGCCCGTAGTCGGCGCCGACCGCGAGGTTGCCCGGCACGGCCACCACCTGCAAGTCCGGCACCTCCGCCTTCGCCAGGAGGGCGTTGGTGCAGTAGGTGAGGAACAGGTCCGCCTTCCCCTCCCCCATCACCCAGCCGTAGGTGTTGCGGCCCTCCGGCGCCTTCGCCGTGTCCGGCCCGCCGGTGAGCTTCAGCGCCTTGGCGTCGAGCTTGGCGAAGCTGCCGGGCCGCGCCGCCTCCGCCCGACCGAACAGCTTCCAGGCGTAGTCGCCCGACGGGTCGGCCTTGGGGGTCGAGGTGCCGAGGCGCACGCCGTCCCTCAGCATCGCATCAAGAAGGGTGGCGGGCGACACCTCCAGGCCGGGCCGCGCCAGCGCGCAGAGTTCGTTGCGGGCGAAGAGGGCGACGGGGCCGGCCTTGCCCGCCTTCGCCAGCTTGAGGGGGTGCGCCATGTCGGCGGACGCGAACACGTCGGCCCGTTCGCCCCCCTCGATCCGCCCGCGCAGCAGGCCGGACGCGCCGAAGGTGGCGGCGACGGCGGGGCCTCCCGCCTTCTCGAAGTCCGCCGCGACCTCGCCGAACGCCGCCTTCAGGCTGCCGGCGGCGTAGAGCTTCAGGGGCTCGGCCGCCGCCCCGCCGGCGCTCAAGCCCAGCATCGCCAGGACCCACGCGATCGCGCGCATCGCCTTCTCCCCAGGACTTCCCGCCTCAGCCCGACCCCTTCGCGTCCGGGAAGAACAGCTGCTGGCCGTCGATCTCGTAGCCGGCGATGGCCTGCTGCCCCTCCGGGCTGATCAGCCAATCGACGAACGCCTGCCCCGCCTTCGCCTTGACGTGCGGGAACTTCTTCGGGTTCACGAGGATGACGCCGTACTGGTTGAACAGACGGGGGTCGCCCTCGACCAGGATCTCGAGGTCGCCCTTGTTCTTGAAGCTGATCCAGGTGCCCCGGTCGGTGAGCGCGTAGGCGCCCATGCCGGCGGCCGTGTTGAGCGTCGGCCCCATGCCGGAGCCGGTCTCGCGGTACCAGCCGCCGCTCGCCGCCTTCGGGTCGGCGCCGGTCGTGGCCCACAGACGCTTTTCCTGCTTGTCGGTGCCGCTGTCGTCGCCGCGCGACGCGAAGGGCGCCTTCGCCTCCGCGATCTTAGCCAAGGCCGCCGCCGCGTCGTTCATGCCCTTGATGCCCGCCGGGTCGTCCTTCGGGCCGACGATGACGAAGTCGTTGTACATCACGTCGAAGCGCTCGACGCCGTAGCCCTCCTCGACGAACTTCACCTCGTCCGGCTTCGAGTGGACGAACAGCACGTCGCCGTCGCCGTTCTTCGCGTTCTTGATCGCCTGCCCCGTGCCCACCGCGACGACCCGGACCTCGATCCCGCTCTTCGCCTTGAACTTCGGCAGGAGGTAATCGAACAGCCCCGAGTTCTGCGTCGAGGTGGTCGACTGGACGAGGATGAACGTGTCGTCGGCCGCCCGGACGGCGGGGGCGCTCGCGATGCCGAACCCGACGGCGGCGAGCCCCGCCAGCGCCAGAAAGCCGCGCCTGAACATTTCCCGTTTCCTTCCCATGCGACGTGCTCGCGGCGCCGTCCCCTTCGGTTTCTGGGATGCCAGCGCCTGCCCTGCGCGAGGTTTTGCCGAAAATCCTGCTTCGAGTCCACATTGAGAGTCGTTTTGGCATCAGAAACATATTTTTGCAGGTTTATGGCGCAGGCCCTTCCTCCCCGCCCCCGTTCCGGGAACTCGCCGGCCCTGCCTGCGGTTGGGGTCGCAAGACGGCATGGAAGGGCAGGGCGATGGCGGAAGGCTTCAAGGTCGGGCGGCTCGACGACTTGGCGCCGGGCGCCCTGCGCCAGGCCGAGGCGGGCGGCAGGGAGCTCCTGCTGGCCAGGGTCGGCGACCGGGTCTTCGCCACCGACGCGCGCTGCACCCACTACGGCGCCCCGCTCGCCGAGGGGGTCCTCGTCGGCGGGCGGGTGATCTGCCCCTGGCACCACGCCGTGTTCGACGTCGCCACCGGCGGCCACGACGAGCCCCCCGGCTGCGGCGGGCTGCGCTCCTACCCGGTCAGGGTCGAGGCCGGCGAGATCGTGGTCGAGGTCGAGGGCGCGGCGGCACCGGCGGAACCCCCGATCAAGGCCGGGAAGAACCCGGTCTTCGTCATCGTCGGCGCCGGGGCGGCCGGGAGCGAGGCGGCCTTCGCCCTGCGCCGGGAGGGGTTCGAGGGCCGGATCGTCCTCGTCGGCCGCGAGGAGGCCCTGCCCTACGACCGCACCGTCCTGAGCAAGGAGGTCCTGAGGGGCGAGAAGCCGCCCCGGCCCCTGGACCTATGGCCCGGGGACTTCTACGCGGCGCGGGGCATCGAGCTGTGGCTCGGCCGCGAGGTGCGGCGGGTCGACGCCGCGCAAAAGCGCGTCGCGTTCGCCGACGGGACCGGGCTCGACTACGACGCCTGCCTCGTCGCCACCGGCGGCGTCCCGCGCCGCCTCGACGTGCCGGGGGCGGACCTCGAGGGCGTCCTCACCCTGCGCTCGCGCGCGGACGCGGGCGCCCTGGTCGCGGCCGCGCGGAATGCTGAGCGCGCCGTCGTCGTGGGGGCGAGCTTCATCGGCCTGGAGTGCGCCGCGTCCCTGGCCGCGCGCGGCGTCGAGGTCACGGTCGCGGCCCCGGACGACGTGCCGTTCGCCAAGGTGTTCGGCGAGGCCGTGGGGCGGGCGCTCGTGAGGGTCCACGAGGCGAAGGGCGTCGCCTTCCGGCTCGGCCGGCAGGCGGTACGCTTCGAGGGCGACGGGGAGGGCGCCAGGGAGGGCGGGGCGCGCGTGGCGGCGGCGGTGCTCGACGACGGCGAGCGGTTGGCCGCCGACCTCGTCGTGGTCGGCGTCGGGATCGCGCCCGCGACCGGCATCCTCTGCGGCGTCGGCCTCGACGACGACGGCGGGGTGCCCGTCGATGCCGGGCTGAGGGCGGCGGACGGGCTCTGGGCCGCGGGCGACGTGGCCAAGTTTCCCCTGCCGGACGGGACGCGCGTCCGGATCGAGCACTGGCGCCTCGCCCGCGAGCACGGCCGGGTCGCCGCCCTGTCGATGATGGGGCGTCCCGCCCGCTACGAGGGGGTGCCGTTCTTCTGGTCGGCGCAGCATCTGGCCCTCTACTACGTCGGCCACGCCGAGGGCTTCGACGACGTGGCCCTCGACGGCCGCCCGGGCGACGGCCCCTTCATCGCCTACTACCTCAAGGACGGCCGGGTGAAGGCGGCGCTCGGCGTCGAGCGCAACGCCGACATGGCCGCCTTGCAGGGCCTCATGCGCCTGGGCGCCGCGCCGGACGCGGCGGAGGTGCGGCAGGGCGGGTTCGCGCCCGCGGAGCGGCTGCGCCGGCAGGCGCTTCGCGCCCGGCCCCGACCAGAAAATGCCGATTTGAGTTAGAATCGGCTTGCCATCTTCTACTGCAGGCTGCACAACCTTGTGGCGAAACAACAACAGAAAAGCTTTTGTGGGGCTCGACGGCGGGAAAAAGGAACCAGATGAGCGAGACACGGTTCGGCACCCTCTCCCTGGCAGGCGATCCGCGGCCGGCGAACGACCGGGAACGGCCCGGACGCCGGCGGGCGGACGCGCGGACCCTCGACGGGCAGCGCCTTCCCCCGCTCTACGTCTGCTTCGCGGGCGCCGCGCTCTGGGTCATCATCATCGGGGTCGGCCGACTCGTCTTCTGACGGGCCGGGCGCGCCCTAGAGGTGCTTCCTGATCCCCTCCGCCATCGCCTCGGGCGTCGCGTCGTGGCTGAAGAAGGTGACGAACGTTCCGTCCTTGCCCATGAGGTAGTAGTAGGACGAGTGGTCGACCGGGTAGTCCGGCCCCTGGTCCTCGTGGGTTTGGTAGTAGACCCGGTACGCCTTCGCGGCGGCGGCGACCTGCGCCTTCGTGCCGGTAAGGCCGACGGGCGGGGGGTCGAACAGGGCCACGTAGTCGCGCATCTGCGCCACCGTGTCGCGGTCGGGATCGACGGTGATGAAGACGAGCCGCACCTGCGCGCGCTCGTCGGGGGTCAGGAGCGCCAGCGCCGCGTCCGCCCGTTGCAGGGACGTGGGGCACACGTCGGGGCAGAAGGTGTAGCCGAAATAGACGAGCATCATCCTGCCCTTGAAGTCGTCCGCCGTCACCGTGCGCCCGGTCTCGTCGACCAGCGTGAACGGCCCGCCGATCGGCACGGGCGCCTCCGCCTCCCCCGCCGGCGGGCTCTGCCGGAGGATGAGCGCGGCACCGCCCGCCATGACGAGCAGCACCAGCACGGTGAGGTAGACCATCGTCGCCTTGAGCCGCATGAGACACTCCCCTTCGCCCCCTCCCGCCGCGGGCGCGGCCGGGGACGGCACCCGGCGACGTAGGCGGGCGCCGCCCCCGCCGCAACCCCGGCGGGGGGCGACGGATCGTCAGGGGCCGAGCGGGCCGTAGACCGGGTAGACGCCGATCAGCCGCCCCTCGCGGCCCAGATCGGGCTCGGCGTAGCAGGCGGGCTCGGCCAGCGTCGCGTAGCACCACACCACCGGCACCGGCTCCTTGCCCCCGCCGCAGCCGGCGAGAAGGAGAAGGGGCGGGAGGAGGAACGGGCGGAAAGGCATGGGGCGGCCTCCGGGGGCAAGGGGATCCCCAGGGCATAGCGGCGGGACGCGCCATCGTGGGCGCGGAAACGGGCGGCGCGGCTTGAGGTATGCCTTGCCGTTACGCTTCGCGTCCGCTGCGCGGGGCCTTTTTCCTTCTTTTTCATCTGTTGGCCGCTCGCGGCCCGCGCCGTGCCCCGTTTCTCCCGCCGCACGGGAAACCCCCGCGCCCGGCCTAGAGCAGCGGCGTCTGCCGCTCCAGGCTCTGGTCCTCCTTCGCCGCCCGGCGGAAGCTCTTCGCGTCGCGCGGCGGGAGCCTCGGCCCCTTGCCCTGGAACAGGTCGGCGACGGTGACGATCTGGAGCCTCGGGAACGTGCCGAACGCAGTCTCGTAGAACCCGGCCTTGGTGGCCTCCGTCAGCATCGGCCCGGTCGGCGGCGCCAGCGTGAGGAATACCCCCATCTTCGCCCCCTCGCGCTCGACCACGTGCCCGAGGTCGCGGATCATGGCGACGCTCACGTTCGTCCCGCCCTTGACCGACACGATCGCCTTCTCGGTGGTCCGCCCGTCCGGCTTGAAGTAGATCAGCCCGTCGATGCCGCCGTCCGCCCCCTTCCTCTTCCCGCCGTAGGGCACCGCGTCGACGAGCGACACCGCCCACCACTGGAACTGGTACTTGTCCGCCGCCGCGAGCGCCGCCGCCCCGTCCACGTCCTTCGGCGTGCCGTGGACCTCGTAGCGGATGCCGGGAAAGGCGTCGTTGAGGCGCTTCTCGATCAGCGAGACAGCGAGGTGGGTGACGTCGATCCCGATCCACCGCCGCCCCAGCCTCTGCGCCGCGTGGATGGTCGTGCCGCAGCCGCAGAAGGGATCGAGGACCACGTCGCCGGGGTTGCTGGACGCTAGCAGTATACGCTCCAGTAGAGCGACCGGCTTTTGTGTTGGATAACCTAGACGTTCGTTAGCTGATTGATTTATTCGGTCAATATCCGACCAAACGTCACCAACGGTTACGGTTCGGCTGTTGAAGTCGAACGGTTCAGCGGCTCGGCGGCGGGGAAAACCCCCTTCTTTTGGCCAATGGATCAATCCATCCGCATCCCAAGCATCCATTTGAGCATGAAGATTGCCCCAATGGCGACCGAGTTTGGTTGGGTCAAAACCATGCCAAGGTCGTCCAGTTTCACCCTGCCTTGTTCCTGCGCCGGTTAGTTCATAAGTTTGATATTTAGCGCCATTTGGGCCAGCAATAAGTGTATGTGGTAGTTTAGTGATTTCCGCTTTTACTAGGATCGGGTTAAATATAAAACTGTCACTTTTAGAATAAACAAGTATGCTGTCGTGCAGCCACGGCCACCGACCTTTTGTGCCACGCGCATTGGTTCTCTTCCAAACAATTTCTGCTAAAAAATATTTAGGATTAAAAATAGAGTCTAGTATAATTTTGAGGTAGTGACTTGCATTTGGGTCACAATGCAAATATATAGAACCTGTGTTTTTCAATACTCTATTAAGCTCAATTAGACGTACTGTCATCATGCACAAATACGCCATCACGTCGTTCTCCTTCAAGAACGACCGCATGGCCCGCAGCATCTCGGCGGCGTCGGTGTTGCCGCTGGTCATCACCCCGTCGAAGGCCCGCTCCGCCGCCTCGTTCCAGTGCCACGTGTCCTCGAACGCCTCGATCTGCGCCTTCGATCCTTCGCCGGTCGGCGCGTGGAACAGGACGTTGTAGCTCGCCTGGCTGTTGAACGGCGGGTCGAGGTAGACGAGGTCGACCGACCCGTCCGCGATCCGGTCGCGCAGAACGTCCAGGTTGTCGCCGTAATAGAGCCGGTTCGTCATCCGCTCCCCTTCGATCCCGCCCGCCCCGTCGCGCGGCCTTCGGGCGGCGGCGCGCCCCTCCCCGTGCCGGGTCCGTATGCCGCGCTCGACGCCCCGTCCGCCGACGACTGTGCCACGCTCCGGTTAACAAAGACACAACCGTCCCGCGCCCCCTTCACCCCCCCTATCATCCTGGGGCTCGACCCGAGGATGACGAGGTAGGGGGCGGAAGGCCTCGGGCCGGAACGCCGCCACCCGCAGGCCCCTTCCCCGAACGGCCTCGAAGCGGCGGCACGCAGGCCTCGGCTCATTTGGAAGCAGGGCTTCCAGACGGGGCACGGGGCGGAGGCGGGGGACGCTCCAGTCTCCCGCCCGCCAAGGAAGGCACCACCCCACGAACCGCGTGCCCCGGCCTTGAGCCGGGGCCTACCTGCCGCCCGCGCGAAGCTTCTTCCTTGAACAGTTTTGAAGCGGCGGCAGGTAGGCCCCGGATCGCGTCCGGGGCACGGGGCGGGGGCTGGAGCGCCGCGCGAACGGCCCGGGGTTTTGCTTTTATTCCTAAAGCCGTGCTACACTCCCGGCACCGACCCCCGCCAGGAGCCCCCCGCCATGCCCGCCGCCGCCCGCAAGCCCCGCACCCGGGCCCAGGCCAGCCGCCAGAACGGCAGCAA
>JAGRGG010000129.1:16818-16992 GCA_020445645.1 Geminicoccaceae bacterium
GAGGCCGGCAAGGCCGCCTCGGCCACGAACGCGCTCGGGCACGGCCTCACGGCGACGACCGACGTCCTCCTGCCCAAGGAGGATGCGGACGCCTTCGCCGCCCACTGCGCCCAGGTCGAGGCGGAGCACCAGCCGAACGGCCCCACCGGGCGCGCGCTGGTCACCCAGCTGGCG
>JAGRGG010000130.1 GCA_020445645.1 Geminicoccaceae bacterium
CGACCCCGTCGGCCGGTGCCGGGCAAAGCGCGGGGAGATGGAGGCCCGGTTCGAGGCGGGCGGGCGGGGGTGAAGTGAAGGTGGAACGGACGAACCCGGGGCGGGCACCGATGGTGTTCCCGCCACCCTGGACCCCCGATCGAGTCGGGGGTGACAAGGGGGGAGTTGGAACGCTGGCGACACCCACCCCCACGGTGTCACCCCCGACTCGATCCGGGGTCCAGGGTGGCCAGGGTGCATCGGCCTCCACTCCCGCCTCGTCATCCCCGGGCTCGACCCGAGGATCCACAGGTAGGAGTCGCGCCCGGTGCAGGGGCCACGATGAACCCACGGCGAGGCGGCGTGAGCGTAAGGTTGGAAGCGGCGCTTTCGGCCGAGTCGAGCCTGGGGATGACGAGGAGAGGTGGGGACGGCCCGGCTTGGCCCGTTGGCGCCGTTGCCAAAGCCCGCCCGTCAACCCCAAAACCCACCGCGTCGCCGCCCAAACCCGCACCGCCGCGAAACTTGCGGACGAAAAGGAAAAGAGGCCTGGCACCCGCGGACGCGAAGCATGACGGCACGAACGGACTCGGCCCGGCCTTAACCGGCACCGGTACCCCGTTCGCGGCCCCGATACCGGTGCGATCGGCCATGACGCCTTCAACGAACGGCCCTTCGTCTCGCCGCCGACGGACGCCCTGCAATCCGTGGCGACGCGCGACACCCTTGCCTTCCGCCGGGCGACCGGCCCGGAACGGGTCGTGAAGCCTAGAGGCCGCTGCCCCCGCCACCGCCGCCGCCCAGCGAGGAGCCGCCAGAGCCACCGCCGCCGCCCAGCGAGGAGCCGCCAGAGCCGCCGCTGCCGCCCAGCGAGGAGCCGCCGCCGGCGCCGACCGAGGAGCTGCCGCCGAGCGAGCTGCCGGGGGCGCCGGCGCCGAGGCCGCTGTTCACCCCCGACGAGTCGATGCTGCCCGAGGGGAGAGGGCTGCCGGCGACGCCGCCGTCGGCGCCGAGCGTATCGCCGGTGATGCCGGGATTGCCTCCAGTGCTCCCGGCGGCGCCGACGGGGCCGGGGCTGCCCGGACCCATCGCGTCGGACGGGGTGGTGCCGAGGCCCGCCGCCGCGCCGCCCTGGCCCGCATCGGACGGGGTACCGCCTCCGGTGCCGACGCGGCCCGGGGTGACTCCCCCCAGCCCCGGCGAGGCGGACTGGACGGTGCCCGTCGTGGCGCCCTGCTGGCGGAGCGGGTCGCCGGTGCCAAGGCTGGAAGCGCCGCCGCCCATCGTTCCGGTGCCAGCCTCGTCGTTCATGCCGGCGTTCATGTCGCCGGACGGCGCGCCGGAGCCGAGCGACGGGTCGGTCGAGACGGTCGGCGGCTCGATGGGCGAACTGCCGTCCAGCACGCTCTGGTCGATCGTGACCTCGCCGCCCGTCGTCACCGCGCCCGAGGCGCCGGCGCCCTGCGTCGCCCTGGGCATCGCGCCCGTCACGCCGCCGTCGGCGCGCACCTCGCCCCCCGTCGCGGCCGCGTCCTGGGCAAGGACGAGGGGGACGGGCACGAGGCCGTAAAGGGCGCCGGAGACGAAGAGGACGGCCTTGGCGTTGGGTCGGTACATGCGAGCTTCCCTTTCGGGGCGAACGGTCCGTCGAAGAAAGCGGATGGGCGCCGACCGGGTTCCCTGAAAGGGGCTGGCTTGGTCAAGGGCATTCGGTGCGGCGGAAGGACGGCGAAACGGCCCGACGGGCCAAGCCGATGGACGGCCGGTGCGGCCTTGCCCCCCGCGATGGGACGCCCACTGGCCTGTCGTGGAGGTAGGGAACTGATGTGCAAGGCTTTTCAACGTCGGGTTTCCGCGGGTTTCGGTAATGTCTCAGCTCGGCCTTGTCGTGCGGAAAAGCTGCTGGAAAAGCCCGGGGCTGGTGCGCCTGAAGGTTCAGACCGAGACACCACCCAGGTTTCTCGGGCTTGAGTTGGACCCGCTCCTCTGGAAAAAGGCCGTCCTTCGCGGGCTCAGGCCTGCTTGCGGCGCTCGGCCAGGACGATGATGTTGTCCTCTTTCACGGTCGAAACCGAGGCCACGGACGCGCCCGCCGCCTCGGCGAGGCCAATGGCCCCCTGGAACGCCCGCGCCGCGAACGCCGTGTTGGCGGCGGCGAGCGAGCACGCCCAGCCCGAAAGCACGGCGGTGCCGGCGAGCGCGCAGATCCCGTTCGCGGTCATGAGCGCCAGCCCCAGCCGCAGCCCGCCGAGCGGATCATTCTGCCGCATCCAACCCTCCCTTTCGCATCATTCTGTTCTTCGTTCGGGCGAGGCCGGTGCCGCACCGCCATCGTCATGGCGCAAAAGACGCATGCGGCGAACCACAGGCATCCCACACCCACCCCACATCCCGCATCCCGCATCCCGCAGGCAAAGCCATCACTCGAACTTTCGTTCCCGAACGCTAGAACGGTTCACCATGAAGGACAACAACACCCGGCACAAATCCAAGGCCCCGCGACCCGCCGGCGCTTTCCTTCCGGCATCTCGGTCGTCCTGATCACGCGGCCATGATAGGCGACGCTTCCTTAAGGACAGGTTAAGGGCGGGCCTTCTCGGCTCAGGAAAGGCCGAAGACGGCGCGGTAGGCGCGCAAGGACACCGCGCCGTCGAAGACGGCGGCGCGGGAGCGCAGGCGCTCGGGCGACGGCGGGTCGTCGAGGGTCGCCGCCATCGCGGCCGCGAGCGCCTCGTCGTCGCCCACGGGCACGAGCCGGCCGAAGCGCCCGCCGTCCAGGATCTCGGCGGGGCCGAAGGGGCAGTCGGTGCTGACGACGGGAGTGCCGAGCGCCAAGGCCTCGACGAGCACGTTGCCGAACGCCTCCGAGCGCGACGAGCAGACGAGGAGGGACGCGGCCCGGACGAGGGGCAGGGGGTTCGGACGGTAGCCGAGGTGGCGGAAATCGGCGCCGAAGCCGAGCCCGGCCGCGACCGCTTCCCATTCGCCGTCCCTCGCGCCGGGGCCGACGAGGACGAGCCGGGCCAGGCGTCCGGCGCGCAGGCGGGCGAAGGCGCGCAGCAGCGTCGGCAGGTCCTTGACCGGGTGCGAGCGGGCGACGGCGACGACGACGGGCGGTCCTTGCCCGTCGAACCACGGATCGTCGACGGGCTCGGCGGCGCGGGCGGCGAAGTCGGGGCCGATCGCGGGGTTGTAGATGACGGTGATCTTCCGGCGCTCCAGCCCCGTCACCCGGGCAAGGTCGTCCGCGACCCCGACCGAGACCGCGACGACGGCGTCGGCCATGTCGTAGGCGGCCCGCTGCAAGGGGGCGAGGAGGGCGACTTTGCGCGCGTTCCAGCGCAGGGACGGGGCACTGTGCTCGCTGACGACGACGCGGGTCGAGGCGCCCGCCATCCGGGCCGCGAGCACGGCCTGGACGTTCGTATAGGGGCTGGTGGCGTAGAGCGCCAAGGGCGGGTCGCCGCGCAGCCGTTCGACCAGAGCCGGGCGCTGGCCGAGCCGCCTCGTCCCCTTGCCTCCCACGACCGCCCGCAGAAGGGGCCAGAAGGTCCGCCGCGACGCCAGGAGGTAGGGCAGCCAGTCGTGCAGGCCACCGCCCGCCGGCAGCCCTTCCAGGGCGATGCCCGGATCGAGGCGGTCGCAGAGCGGCCCCTCCGGCGTCCACGCCAGAACCCGGCTCCTGGCGCCGTCGCCGTGGAGCGCGTTCGCCAGGGTGCAGACGACGCCCTCGGCCCCGCCGGCCGCAAGGCTGTTGACGAGAAAGGCGACTTCGGGGGGCATCGTATCTCGGCTTTAAGTCTAAGATTACGCTTCGCGTCCGCCGGCGCGGGGCCTTTTTTCTCTTTTTTCGTCTGTTGATCGAGCTTGGCTCAGACGTCTGAGCCAAGCTCGATCAACAGACGAAAAAAGAGAAAAAAGGCCCCGCGCCGGCGGACGCGAAGCGTAATCTTCCCCAAGCAGGTAGCAGGCTTCGC
Source organism: Geminicoccaceae bacterium (assembly GCA_020445645.1). GTDB lineage: Bacteria > Pseudomonadota > Alphaproteobacteria > Geminicoccales > Geminicoccaceae > JAGRGG01. The sequence continues at coordinate 3,957 of JAGRGG010000130.1, forward strand.
CCGGCTCGGCTATCCGGGTCCTCGGCGGCCTTCCTC
>JAGRGG010000131.1 GCA_020445645.1 Geminicoccaceae bacterium
TGATTTCAAACTGAGACACTACCCCCCTTGCCATTAAATGCCACATCGGTAGTTTATCTGCTGCTCGCAAGGTTAAAGGCTCTCGCACGAGCGAGATTATTGCGCATGGCCATATTGGAGGTGCCTATCTCATGCTCAACAAACTCTATAGGGCAGAGAAACACCTGAACGAGGCGCTTAAGATGGCAAGAAACAATAGTGACCGTCGGAACGAAGGACGTGCATTAGATAGTGTCGGTAGGCTCTGTTATGCTCTGAAAAAGCGTGACCATGCCATTGAGCACCACAAGAAAGCATTGGAGATTGCGCAAGAGATCGGTGATCGGTGGTGTGAAGGCAATGCCCTTTTCGATCTTGCCTGTTGCTACGATGTGATCGGTGAACATGAACTGGCAGTCGAACATGCCAAGAAATCCTTGATCCTTCGGCGCCAGATCGAGACTCAACAAGCTGTCCAGGTCGGGGCATGGTTGCAAGAGCGGGGGATGACGGTGGAGGGGTGAAAGGTAGCTTGGTGGTTGGGACATGTAGACCCGGATCAAGTCCGAGGCACGAGGCGTGTGGTGGGGCGTCTTGGGCTCTCGTTGACGGGCGTAGAGGCGCCACCACTCCCAACCGCGTGCCCCGGACTTGATCCGGGGCCTAGCTGGTTGGGGTTCGAAGCGTCGCTAGGAGAGTTCCTCCGCCATGTCGCGCCAGTCAGGATTGTGCGCGTCGATGAGAGCGATCTTCCAGTCGCGGCGCCAGTGTTTCAGTTGGTGCTCGCGGCGGCGGGCGGTGGCGATATCGTCGTAGGGCTCGACGTAGACGAGGCGCTTGACGGCGTAGCGGCGGGTGAAGCCCGGGGCGGCGTCGCTGCGGTGCCCGGCGAGGCGGCGGGGGAGGTCGCTGGTGACGCCGACGTAGAAGATGCTGTGTTTGTGGCTGGCAAGGATGCAGACGTGGAAGACGCACATGGGTTCGGCCTTGGCGGCGGCTTTGGTGCGGGGGGGCCTAACTGCCCAAGTCCGAAGTGTCCTTAGCCAACCTCACCCGAACCCGACCCGCCCCATCGCCGGCAGCTTGAGCGCCGGCTTCAGGAAATCGAGCCCGAGCGTGAGGCCAAGGAAATTCACCTCGACCCCTTCCTGCAAGGCGACGATGACCCCGAACGCGCCCTCGATCGAGACCTGGACGCCCGTCCCGCTGGGGGCGAGCGCGAAGGGGCGGGTCCAGGGGAGCCAATCCTTGCCGATCGCGGTCGGCGGCAGGTCGAGGCGGAGGGCGGGGACGGCGCGGCCGACCATCGCGGTGAAGGTGTTCGAGTTCGGCCCTGGCCAGAGGCGGTAGGTGTGGTCGTAGGGGTAGGCCCGGACCAGCGCCTCGATCCGGTCGATGGCCTTCGCCGCCTTGTCCCCGCGCAGTTCGGCCAAGAGGATCGGCGGGTTGCCGGCCCAGTAGCCGTCGGCGACCCGCATGTCGCGGCGGATTGCCTTGCGGCCGCTTTGCACCCCCCAGCCGGCCACGTCGTAGCGCGTCCAGGCCTGCGCGTTCTCGGGCTTGACGATCACCCAGGTATGGACGGCGAGGATGCCTTTGCGCCCCCAGGTGCGGGCGCCGTAGACCTGGACGGCGGCCTCCTTCGTCGCCGCGGGGTCGGGGGCGACCCGCGCGCTGTCCCAGCGGGTCTCGCTCCAGTGGCGGACCTCGTTCCATTGCCCGTAGGCCTGGACGGCGATCGGGACGAGGAGGAGGAGGACGACGACGAGGAAGGTCCGCAAGGGGAGGGGTCTTTCGGTTCCGGCGGGACGGCGCTTGTCAAGCCCCGCCGATATGGCCACAAACCGGGGCGGGACAAGCGGGAGAGGGACCCTTGGCGCTGCTCTGGCACAGCGGGGACGACGACCGGGACGAGTGGGAGCCCGTCCTGCGGCGGCTGATCCCCGGCCTCGACCTGCGCGCGGCCCCGGACCTGGGGGACGCGCGCGAGATCGACGCCGCCCTCGTCTGGAAGCCGCCCCAGGGGCTGCTCGCGTCGCTGCCGAACCTGAAGGCCGTGTTCTCGATCGCGGCCGGGATCGACGCGCTTCTGCGCGACCCCACCCTGCCCGACGTGCCCTTGTGCCGGATGGTCGACGCGACGCTGACGGCGGGGATGGCCGAGTTCGTCCTGTTGCAGGTCCTGAAGTACCACCGCGGGCTCGACGTGTTCGCCGCCGAGCAGCGGGAGAGGGTCTGGCATTGGCGGCGCAACCGGCGGCCGGACGAGCGGACCGTCGGGGTCATGGGGCTGGGCGAGATCGGCGCCGCCTGCGCGCGGACGCTCAAGCGGCACGGTTTCACGGTCAGGGGCTGGAGCCGGTCGGAGAAGGCGCTGGAGGGCGTCGAGACCTATGCCGGGCAAGGGGGGATGGCGAGGTTCCTCGCCGGGCTCGACGTGCTGGTCTGCCTCCTGCCGCTCACCCCCGAGACCGAGGGCGTGCTGGACGCAAGGCTGTTCGCGGCGCTGCCCGAGGGGGCGCGGCTGGTCCACGTCGGCCGCGGGCGGCACCTCGTGGTCGCCGACCTCCTCGCCGCGCTGGAGAGTGGGCGCCTCGCCCACGCGAGCCTCGACGTGTTCCCCGAAGAGCCCCTGCCCGAAAAAAGTCCCCTCTGGGGCCATCCCGAGGTCGACGTGACGCCCCATATCGCCAGCACGACCGACCCCGAGAGCGCCGGGCGGTTCGTCGCCGAGAACTACCGGCGGCTGGGGGCGGGCGAGCCCCTGCTCGGCGTCGTCGACAAGGGGCGGGGATACTAGGATGACGGTCATCACCGTGGCGCAGCAGAAAGGGGGGGCGGGCAAGACCACGCTCGCCATCCAGATCGCCACGGCGCTGGCCGCCCGCGGCAAGGGCGTCGCCGTCGTCGACATCGACCCGCAGGCGAGCCTGACCGGGTGGATGCGGCTGCGCGAGCACGGGGCGAGGGACGCGACGCCGATCCGCCTCTCGATGGTGGGCGGCTGGCGGCTGGGCGCCGAGATCGAGCGGCTGCGCCGGGAGGCCGAATTCATCGTCGTCGACAGCCCGCCGCACGCGGCCGCCGAGGCGAAGGAGGCGATCCGCGCCGCCGACGTGGTCCTCGTCCCCTGCCAGCCGAGCGTGCTCGACGTCTGGGCCAGCAAGGCCACGGTCGAGGCGGCGGTGAAGGAGGGGCGGCGCCCCTTCCTCGTCCTCAACCGGGTGCCGCCGCGCGGCAAAAGCCTCGACGAGGCGCGGGACGCCATCGAAAAAGCGGGCTACCCCGCGCTGTCGGCGCGGCTCGGCAACCGGCAGGCGTTCGTCAACGGCATCGCCCGCGGCCTCGGCGTCGTCGAGAGCGAGCCGAAGAGCGCCGCCGCCGACGAGGTGCGGGCGCTCGTGGATGAACTGGGTGCGGCGCTCGCCTGAAAAGGGTTCGCCTGAAACTGGAGGAAACGACCATGTCCGCACCGCCCGGCGCGAAGGGCGCCCCCGTCACCGACCGCCGCGAACTGGTCGCCTACCTGGAGGCGGGCACCAAGCCGAAGGGCGACTGGCGCATCGGCACCGAGCACGAGAAGTTCGCCTTCACCCGCGACGACCTGCGCCCGCTTCCCTACGAGGGCCGGGCCTCGATCCGGGCGTTGCTGGAAGGGCTGGCCGAGCGCTTCGAGTGGACCCCGGTCCTGGAGGACGGGCGCCCGATCGCGCTCGCCAAGGACGACTGCAGCGTCTCGCTGGAGCCCGGCGGGCAGTTCGAGCTGTCGGGGGCGCCCCTGCCGCACCTCCACGCCACCTGCCGCGAGGTCCACCGCCATCTGGCCGAGGTGCGCGCCATCGCCGAGCCCTTGGGCATCGGCATGATCGGCCTCGGCTTCCAGCCGAAATGGCGGCGCGGCGAGATCCCCTGGATGCCCAAGGGCCGCTACAAGGTCATGGGCGACTACATGCCGAAGGTGGGCTCGCTCGGCCTCGACATGATGCTGCGCACCTGCACGATCCAGGCCAACTACGACTTCGGCTCCGAGGCCGACATGGTGAAAAAGGTGCGGGTCTCGCTCGCCCTCCAGCCGGTCGCCACCGCGCTGTTCGCCAACTCGCCCTTCACCGAAGGCAGGCCGAACGGCTTCGTCAGCTACCGCAGCCACATCTGGACCGACACCGACCCCGACCGCACCGGGATGCTGGCCTTCGTCTTCGACGGGGATTTCGGCTTCGAGCGCTACGTCGACCACGTCCTCGACGTGCCGATGTACTTCGTCTACCGCGACGGGCGCTACGTCGACGTGGCGGGGCAGAGCTTCCGCGACTTCATGGACGGCCGGCTTCCCGCGCTTCCCGGCGAGGCGCCGACGATGACCGACTGGGCCGACCACCTGACGACCCTGTTCCCCGAGGTGCGGCTCAAGCGCTACATCGAGATGCGCGGCGCCGACGGCGGGGCGTGGCGCAAGATCTGCGCGCTGCCGGCGTTCTGGACCGGCATCCTCTACGACGGCACCGTCCTGGACGCCGCCTGGGACACGGTCAAGGACTGGACCGTGCCCGAGATGGAGCGCCTGCGCGCCGAAGTGCCCAAGCACGGCCTCGCCACCCCCTTCCGGGGCGGCACCGTCCTCGACCTCGCCAAGCGCGCGCTCGAGATGGCGGCGGAGGGGCTCAAGGCGCGCGGCATCATCGACCTGGACGGCCTCGACGAGCGCAAGCACCTCCAGACCCTCTACGACATCGTCGCCCGCGGCACGACGCCCGCCGAGGTCAAGCTCGACCTCTTCCACGGGAAGTGGGGGGAACGGGTCGATCCGGTGTTCGAGGAATTCGCGTACTAAGGGAAGATGACGCTTCGCGTCCGCCGGCGCGGGGCCTTTTTCTTCTCTCTTTTTTGTCCGTTGGCGGGAAAAGGGCAGGGGTCGAGATGGCCGGCGATCCCAGGAGCGGCGGCGACCGGCGCACGGGGCTGGCGGCCGACCGCAACGTCTTCGCGTCGGAGCGCACCTACGCCGCCTGGGTGCGGACGGGGCTGACCGCGCTCGCCACGGGCGTGGGCGCGGGAAAGCTCCTCCACGGCACGATCCCGGTCTGGGGCATCCGGCTCATCGCCTCGGCGCTGATCGCAGTCAGCGTCTTCGCGTTCATGGCCGGCGTCTGGCGGCACCTGCATCCGGGCGAATCGGTGCGCAAGAGCGAGGCGCCGGAACTGCCGGCGTGGCTGCTGATCGCCGCCAACGGCCTCCTGGCCGTCGTGGCGCTCGCCGCCCTCGTCGCCGTCTGGTTCGGCGATTCCGGCGGCTGAGGGACGAGCGCCCGGGGCAGGCGCCGGGATTGGGCGCCCCCGAAGCGCGACCGTCCCCCGGAACGCCCCCGTCCCCCGGTCGTTGCTTTCGATGCCGGCGCAGTGGCGCCGGGACGCATGGGAGGCACGACGATGAACAGGCTTCTTCTCGCCGCCGCGATGGCGGCGTTCGCTTTGCCCGCCTTCGCCCAGGACAACCAGTCCTCCGGGCAGTCCTCCGGGCAGTCCTCTGGGCAATCGTCGGAGCAGCAGGGCGGCTGCACCACCGGCATGGTGGTGGACGCGAGCGGCAAGTGCGTGCCGGGCGTGCCCGGCGGCGAGGGCGGGATGCCCGCGACCGAGCACCAGCAGGACGTGATCAAGGGCGGGCTCAAGGGGCAGGGCGAGACCGAGGTGCAGGGCGCGACCGGGATGCCCGAGACCGAGCACCAGAAGGATACGATGAAGAGCGACACGGGCAGCAGCAACTAGGCGACCCTTGCCGTCACGCTTCGCGTCCGCCGCGCGGGGCTTCTCCTTTTTCTTTTCCATCCGTTGGCCGAGTCCCGCACCGGCGCCGTCGCCAAGCTCGTCCCCAACTGATAAAAAAGACAGGGAAGAAGCCCCGCGCGGCGGACGCGAAGCGCATTCCGGAGACCCCCTTTGGCCCGCATCGCCTACGTCAACGGCCGCTACCAGCCGATCCACCGCCCGGCCGTTCCGGTCGAGGACCGGGGCTACCAGTTCGCCGACGGGGTCTACGAGGTGATGAAGGTCGTGGGCGGGGAGCCGCGCGACCTGGACCGCCACATGCGGCGGCTGCGACGCAGCCTGGACGGGCTCGGGATCCGGATGCCGATGTCGCCCCCGGCGCTCGAGGCGGTGATCCGGGAAACGCTGCGCCGCAACCGCCTGAAGGAGGCCGTCGTCTACCTCCAGGTGAGCCGGGGCGCGGCGCCGCGCAACCACCTCTACGCCGCCACGCTCAAGCCCTCGCTCGTCGTCACCGTCCGCCGGGCGGGCCTGCCCTCGGCGAAGGAGTGGGCGGAGGGGGTCGCCGTGGTCTCGCTGCCCGACGAGCGCTGGGCGCGGCGCGACATCAAGTCGATCTCGCTCCTGCCCAATTCGCTGGCAAGGCAGAAGGCGAAGGACAGGGGCGCCCGCGAGGCGTTCCTCGTCGACGGGGACGGCTGCGTCACCGAGGCCAGCGCGTCCAACGCCTGGATCGTCGATCGAAACGGCACGCTCGTCACCCACCCGCTCGGCCACGGGATCCTGGGCGGGATCACCCGCGAGCGCGTCCTGGAGGAGGCAAGGGCCGCCGGCATCCCCGTCGAGGAGCGGCGCTTCACCCTGGACGAGGCCAAGGCGGCGAGGGAGGCGTTCCTCACCAGTACCTCCTCCTTCGTCCTTCCCGTCGTGCGCATCGACGACGCGCCCATCGGCAACGGCCATCCCGGCGAGACCACCCGCCGCCTCCAGGGCCTCTACGCCGAGGCGGCCGGGCTGCACCCCCGCTTCCACCAAGGCACGTAGATCCATTCAACCTACGCTACCCTGACGGGCCGTTCGCGTGCGGCTATAGGACGCTCTGCGTCTTGCGGCGGCGTGGCGCTGCGGCTACATCCAAGGAACGCACCCGGCCAGGACGGGGCGGCCCCGCGGCTTTCTTACGGGCGCCGCCGGCTCGGGCGCGCGGACGACGACGCACCGGAAAAACGCGAAACCCCATAGGGCCAATCCCATGCCGGCAGAAAAACAACAGAACCTTCAGGACGTGTTCTTGAACTACGTCCGCAAGAACAAGGTGCCGGTGACGGTCTTCCTGATCAACGGCGTCAAGCTCCAGGGCAACATCAGCTCGTTCGACAATTTCTGCCTGCTTCTGCGTCGCGACGGCCACGTCCAGCTCGTCTACAAGCACGCCGTCTCGACGGTGATGCCGTCCGCCGCCGTTCGCCTCTACGACCCCGCCCAGGGCGAGGGCGGCGAGGACCGGGGCGGCGACCGCGACCGCGACCGGTAGCCGCCGCTTGGAAGCCGCCGCGACGAACGCCGGCCCGGAGCGGGCCTGGATCGTCCATCCCTACATGACCGGCGACGCCGAGGCCGCCGCCCGCTCGGGCTCGCGCCTCGCCGAGGCCAGGAGCCTCGCCGGCGCCATCGGCCTCGACGTGGCCGGCGTCACCCCCGCGCCCTTGCGCGCCGTCCGCCCGGCGACCCTCCTCGGCACCGGCAAGCTCGACGAGATCAAGGAGTCGCTGCTCGCCCTCGGCCGTGAGAAAGCCGACGCCGAGGGCGAAGGGGAGGGGGGGGAACCGGCCCCCGGCGTCGCCGTCGTCGTCGTCGACGGCCAGCTCACCCCCGTCCAGCAGCGCAACCTGGAGCGCGCCTGGAAGGTCAAGGTCATCGACCGCACCGGCCTGATCCTGGAGATCTTCGGCGAGCGCGCCCGGACCCGCGAGGGCGTCATGCAGGTCGACCTCGCCCAGCTCACCTACCAGCGCTCCCGCCTCGTGCGCTCCTGGACCCACCTGGAGCGGCAGCGGGGCGGCGCCGGGTTCATGGGCGGCCCCGGCGAGCGCCAGATCGAGCTCGACCGCCGCCGCATCGACGACCGCATCGCGTTTCTCAAGCGCGAACTTGAGGACGTGAAGCGCACGCGCGGCCTGCACCGGGAAGCGCGCGGCCGCGTCCCGTTCCCCGTGGTCGCATTGGTCGGCTACACCAACGCCGGCAAGAGCACCCTCTTCAACCGCCTGACCGGCGCCACCGTCCTCGCCGCCGACCAGCTCTTCGCCACCCTCGACCCCACGATGCGCGTCGTGAAGCTCCCGTCCGGGCGCAACGCCATCCTCTCCGACACGGTGGGCTTCATCACCGACCTGCCCACCACCCTCGTCGCCGCCTTCCGCGCCACGCTCGAAGAGGTGCTGGCCGCCGACGTGCTCCTCCACGTCCGCGACATCAGCCACCCCGACACCGACGCCCAGGCGCACGACGTGGGCGAGGTGCTGCGCGATCTCGGCGTCGACCCCGACGACCCGAACCGCCGCCTGATCGAGGTCTGGAACAAGGCCGACGCGCTGCCCCCCGAGGCCGCCGACAAGGCCCGCACCGAAGCCGCCCGCCGCCCCGACGCCGAACTCGTCTCCGCCCTCACCGGCGACGGCCTGCCAACCCTCCTCGCCCGCGTCGACGACCGCCTCGCCGAGGGCGACGAGATCCTCGACCTCGACCTCGCCCACCACCAGGGCGACGTGCTCTCCTGGCTCCACCAGCAGGGCCGCATCCTGGCGCGCGAGGACGGCGAGGCGGGGGTGCGGGTCAAGGTCGCGCTGCCGAAGGCGGCGCGGGGAAGGCTGGCGCAGCGGCTGGGGCGGTAGGATTAAGACCCCAATACTGTTGTGGTCTGCCCTAAAATTTTAGGGCAGGATAGCGCGAAGTGCGCTATATCAATGCATGCACATCGAACTGTGAGGGCATGCACCACGATGGCGAACCTCACCATTTATAGGCTCGATCCGGACGTGGAGGCGACGCTTCGCGCCCGCGCCGCCGCGCACGGCCGTTCGGCGGAGGAGGAGGCGCGCCTCGCCCTGAGCGAGGCCTACGCGCCGCGCGAACGGCCGCAGAACGCGGCCGAGATCTTCCTCGAACTGTTCGGCGAGGCGAACGGCGTCGAGCTTGAATTGCCGCCGCGCGGCCCCGGCCGCGAGCCGCCCACCTTCGAGTGATCGTCCTCGATACCAACGTCGTCTCCGAACTGATGCTTCCCCGCCCGGACCCCCGCGTCCTCGCTTGGATCGCAGAGCAGCCCATCAGCGAGTTGGCCATTACGACGATCAGCCTCATGGAGGTCCGCTACGGCATCGCCGCCCACCCGGACCCCCGCCGCCGCGACGTCCTGACGGCGAAGTTCCACCAACTCCTGCCGCGCGGCTTCGCCGGTCGCGTCCTCCCCTTCGACGCCCCCGCCGCCGAAGCCCGCGCCACGATCCGCGCCGCCCGCAAGCGCGCCGGATTGTCGGATGAATTCGCGGACGCGATGATCGCCGCCATCGCCCGCGAGGCCGGCGCCTCCGTCGCCACCCGCGACAAAGGCGGCTTCGCCGGCTGCGGCGTGCCGGTCGTCGACCCGTGGGCAGCGGCGTAGGCGCGCCGCCGGCGGGCGTTTGCCTCAAGGCGGGGACGTGGTAAAATCATAGGCATGAAAGACGAGAGAGAGCGACGGATCGGCGTACCGGCGACCGCGCCGCACCGCCGGGCGGAGGCGATGCGCCTCCAGGAGATCGAGGACAACCCCCTCGACGCCGCCGATCAAGCCATGTTCGACCGTGAGGGCTGGCCACACGCGCGGCGGCGGGCGCATATTATCGCTCATGCGAGAGAATAAAATGCTCAAATAATCATAAAGTGAACATCAAAACGAATATTTTAAAAATTGTTTTAATAGTTACCTTTTTCTCCTAGTTTCATTAGTGCAATTTTAGCCTTCTCTCTTGCTTCTCTACTTTTCCTATTTATTTCTAAATTTTCTCTTACTGTTTTTGCTTCTTCATCAGAAAAATTTTCAATGCTATTTCCATCGAATTTTGCGGATAAAATCCTGACGTTTGAATATTTTTTGCTAGAGCGCTCAAGATCAGAAAGTCTTTCTTTTATACTAATAATTGTGTCCACTAGAGGATTATTACTTTGAGAAAGCGCGTATATGGCTTGGCTTTCAACGACAGGATTGATGATTTTATAATCAATTTGTTTTGTAGTTTCTACAAATTCCTTTAATTTTTTTCTTGCAGCCTTTATTCCTTCCCAGCTATTAAAATCTGCAAAAATAGTTCGCTGATTAATGCTATCAAAAGGTAAATTTGTTCCTTCTTGAGCAAGATGTATAGTAGGCATTTTGGCTGCATGTCTTATACCTAATTCATAGAAAACATTCGGATTTAAGAAAGTAAGATCGGCACATGCAAGTGGCGATTGCATAACATCTCGAATGACATGCGACGTTATCGAGCCGGGTTCAGCAACTTCATCTGCCCTTACAACGCAATAACTGAAAGGATCTTTTTCCAATACTTCCTTAATAACAAGGTTCAGCAGCATATCGGCGTGTCTGCGTTCAGGCGAGCCTTCCTGCCCAATCGGGCCGATAACAAAACACTTTTCACGCTCATCGGCCATATCGAATCATCCTACCCCGCAACCCCCACGTCCGTCCGCCCGAAGTCGTCGCCCTTGAACAGAAGCGGCAGCCCGCGCGCCTTGGCAAGGGCGTAGGCGCAGCAGTCGCCGAAGTTCAACCTTGCCGGGTGCCGCCCCTTGCCGAACTTGGCAAAGGCGTCCCGCGCGACGGCGAGTTGGTCCGCGTCGAAGGCGACGATCTCCAGGCCGGTCTTGGCGAGGAAGGCGTCAAGTTCCCGCCGTCCCCTCTCCCGCCGCCGCGACAGCGAGATGAGGTGGCATTCGAGGACCGAGACGGCCGAAATCAGTCTGACCTCGGCCGCTCCGATGGCGGCGAGAAACGGTTCGAGTTCCGGTTCGCGTTGCAGGATGGCGAGCACCGCCGAGCTATCGACCATCATCAGCGAAACGCGCCGTTCTCGTCGTAGCCCAGGATCTCGTCGTCGCCGCGGTCGTTCAGGACCGGCAAGGCCGCGACGCGCTCCTGGATGCGCCGGATCGCCTCCCGGTCGATCGGCGCCGCCTTCGCCTCCGCCCGCGCGCCCAGCCGCGCCGCCAGCGCCCGGCGCACCGCGTCGGCGACGCTCACCTCCTCGCGTCTGGCCAGCTCCTCCGCCATGCGGTCGATCTCGGGGTCCTCGATGGTCAGCATGGGAAAAGACACCCCCTCATTGCCTTCCCGCCGACCCTAGCCCGTCCCCCCGCCCCCTCCAAGCCCGGTGGCGCTGTTGTGGGCATACGTCGCCCACGTCGGCGCGTAGCCGTCCCTCGCCTGATCGCCCCAGGCCGTCCAGCCGGGGCGGGTGCCGCGGGCGAACAGTTCGAGGCGGGGGCCGGGGCTGCACGCCTCTGCGACGGCGTAAAGCTCGTCCGGCTTCCTCGAATGCTCGCGCTTGCGGGCGGCGAGCAGGTTGACCTGCGTGCGGCCCGGCTTCAGCGTCCGGGCGTTCCTCCCCCGGACGCCGAACAGCACGAGTTCCGTCACGTTGCGGAAGTAGAACCCTACCCCCCGCCCGTCGCTGCCGCCGTCCTTGCGGATCTTGTGCCAGACCAAGTTGGCCTTGTAGGCGAACCCCCACGCCGCCATGACGCCCAGCCCCTCCGGCAGGAGCGCGTTCGGCACCCACAAGTAGAGGTGCGCCGTCGGCGCCGCGACCGCCGCCACGGGCAAGGCCGCGATGTCGCCCGTCGTCATCGTGCCGTACCGGGACAGCCGGCGGTGCTCCGGCGCCACCTTGCCGGTGCGGTTGAAAAAGCGCCAGGGCGGGTCGGCGAGGACGCACCCGAACCTCCCGCCGCCCGCCGCCGCGAGGAGGTCCGCCGCCGCGTCCGCCCGTCCGGCCCCTTCGATCATGCCCGCCTCCCTTCGACGAAAACGCTTCACGGCCCCGCCCGTCCCAACACCAGCCCCGCGTCCTACATGCAACCCGTGCCGCCAGGAAGGAGGAAGCGCGCATGACCGCCCACCCGCACACCCCCGACGGCCGCTACTTCGTCGTCCGCGGCCGCCTCTGGCGCCTCGCCGACCCCACCCTCGACCCCGAAACAAGGGGCCGCCTCGTGCACGACCTGATGGCGGCCCGCCGCGCCGTCCGGGACGCCAAGGGCGACCCCGACGCCATCGCCGAAGCCCGCGCCCGGGTCGACGCCGCCAAGCGCGCGCTCGGCGAGCGCGGCCCCGTCTGGTGGACCGACGGCGCCCCGGACTACAACCGCCATCTGGCGAGGAACACACCCTACGCGGCGTGGTTCGCGGCGCTTTAGGATTACGCTTCGCGTCCTACCGCCAAGCCACCAGCACCGCCCCCGCCGCGACGAGCGCGACGCCGAGCCAGTTCGCCGCCGACAGCCGTTCGCCGAGGAAGGCGACGCCGAACACCGCGACCAGGACGACGCTCAGCTTGTCGACCGGCGCCACGCGCGCCGCGTCGCCCAGCTTCAGGGCGCGGAAGTAGCAGACCCAGGAGGCCCCGGTGGCGAGGCCGGAGAGGGCGAGGAACAGCCAGCTCCGCCCCGGCACGGAGCCAGGGTCCTGCCAGCCGCCCGTGGCGGCGAGGATCGCCCCCAGCGCCAGGAGGACGACGACGGTGCGCACGAAGGTGGCGAAGTCGGATCCCACGCCCTGGACGCCAACCTTGGCGAGGATCGCCGTCAAGGCCGCGAAGACGGCCGAGAGGAGCGCCCAGAAGGGCCAGGAGACGAGGGCGGGCTTCATCGGCGGCGTCCTTTCCTTCGTGCCCCGGACTTGATCCGGGGCCTGCATGCCCGAACCGCCAAGCCGTTCGCAGGGAGCCTCTCGTGCGGGGGCAGTTGGGTCCCGGATCAAGTCCGGGGCACGAAGGTTGTCGTACCCGACGGGATGCGCCTCGCGGTCTCCCTTTTCCCGACGAAGGAGGAACCCATGCTCACGATGACGCAGGAAGGCGGCGGGATCGACGTCGTCGACGTGTCCGGCGTCCTGACCAAGGCCGACTACGACCGCTTCGTCCCCGCGTTCGAGCGGCTGGCGGGGCCGCGGCGCCTCCTGATCCGCCTCGACGACTTCCGCGGCTGGGGGACGCCCGCCCTCTGGGAGGACCTGAAGTTCGACGCCACCCACCAGGGCGACATGGGCCGGATCGCCATCGTCGGCGACAGGGCGTGGCAGGACTGGGGCACCACGCTCTCGAAGCCCTTCTTCAGGGCCGGGATGCGCTACTTCGACCGCGACCGGGAGGCCGACGCCCGCGCGTGGCTGACCGGCCCCTGAGGCGGCGGCAGGCGCTCGGCGACGCGGCGCAGGACGGCCTCGAAGACGGCCTCGCGCGGGAAGCGGTTGCGGTCGGCGAGCAGGGCCCCCAGGAACGGGTGCGCCTCGGCGACCGGGACCGCCACCGCGAGGTGGTCGGCGTTGACGAAGCCGAGCAGCTCGCCGCCGGGAATGATCTGGTCCTCGGCCGGCATCATCCCGTCGTTGCGCGGGTCGAACCACGCGAGGCGCCTGTACGTAGGCCAGAGCCCCCGCGACACCCGCTCGGGGGAGGGCAGGGTGACGAGCGAGTAGTAGGCGACCCGCTTCGGCAGCTCGTGCCGCGCGAGCCAGGCGATGCGCGCGCCCGGCCGCAGTTCGGCGAGGCCCGTCCGGCCGCGCGCCTCGCAGGGCGTGCCGGGGAGGGCGGCCACGAAGTCGGGCAGCGCGTCGGACGCGTGCAAGGCCAGGGGCGAGCCGCCGACCGTGCCGGCGACGGCGACGGCCGCGGCCGTCCTGGCCGCGAGGCCCCCGTCGAGCGTCAGCGCCTCCAGGATGTCGGTGATCCCCTTCGAGTGCCCGACGAGGACGAGCCGCTCGTCCGGCGACCGGGGCAGGGCGCGGACGGCCGCGACGATCTCGCGCGCGTTCGTCCGGATGGGCGCGAAGCCGTCCACGGGCACGAGGTCGGCGGCAACCCCTCGCCGCCGCAGGTCGGCGACGACGTCGGCGAAGCTCCGGACGAGCGGCAGCGCGCACGCGGCCCCGAAGCCCTGCACGAAGAGGACGCGCAGCCCCGGCGGCAGCGGCGTCGTCGCGTCGACGGGCGGGCCCGCGTCCTCGGGCTCGTCGGCGAGGCGCCGCAGCACGTCCCCGCAGGTCCGGGCCTCGCCCCGCCGCGCCATCACCGCGCAGAGGTGGGCGCGGAAGCGGGCGCGCCCGTCCTCGACGCCCGCCGCCCCGGCCAGCGTGACCGGCAGCCGGACGGCGGCCGGCGCGTCGGGGTCGAGGGGCGGCACCGCGGCGCAGCCGGCGAGGCCGAGCGCCGCCAGCGCGACGACGGCGGTGAAGCCCGTGAATCCCACCCTCACGTCACCCCTTGCCTCAGGTCGACCATCGCCCTCGGCCCAGCGGCTTGACCATGCGGAGCATGTCGCGCCGGAACCCGGTCCCCTCGTAGAGCCCGAGCGCCCGCGCGTTGGCCTCGAACACGGCGAGGCCGAGCCAGTCGAAGCCCCGCCCCCGCGCCCAGTCCTCCGCCGCGGCGAGGAGCCGCCTGCCCACGCCCTTGCCCTCGGCACCCTCGGCGACGACGAGGTCGGCGACGTGGCCGTGCCTTTCGCCCCGGTAGTAGTCCACGATCGAGTGCAGGTGGACGAAGCCCACGACCTCCTCACCCAGCACGGCGACGAGGACGACGGGGTCGTCCCCTTCCGCGCGCAGCGCCTCGCCGACGACGCGGCGGTCGGTCGCGCGCATCCCGTCCCGGTCGCGCCAGGGCGGCCCGAAATCGACGAGGCGGGGGACGAGCGCCATGACCGCCGCCGCGTCCCCGGGCAGGGCGCGGCGCACCCGCAACGCCTCTTCCGTCAACGCGGGCTCCCCTCGCGGCCCGCGCGCATGAAGTTGTCGTAGAGCCTTTCGGCGCTCGCCAGGAACCCGTCCATCGCGTCGTCGGCGTCCTGCGCCATCGTCCGGGCGCCGCCCTCGCCCATGACCTCGACGAGCGCCGCATGGTAGGCGGGGATGGCGGCCCAGTTGGCGATGGTGTCGGGCTCGACCTCGACGTGGTACTGCGTCGACCAGGCATTCGGCCCGACGCGCATCGCCTGGACCGGGCAGGCGGGCGACCATGCCAGGACGACCGCCCCCTCCGGCGGCTGGGCGACCCGGACCCCGTGCCATTGCAGGCATTTCTGGCGCGGCGCCATCCCGGCGAACAGGGGGTCGGCCCGCCCCGCCCCGGTCAGTTCGACCTCCGTGACGCCGACCTCGGCCGGCCGTTGCGGCCCGCACGTCCCGCCGAGCGCGTCGGCCAGCAACTGGTGTCCGAGGCAGACCCCGAGGAACGGCTTCCGCAGGTCCCGCACCCACGCCCGGATCGCCGCCTTCTCGGCGATCAGCCAGGGGTGCTCGTCCACGTCCCAGACGTCCATCGGCCCGCCCATGACCCAAAGCGCGTCGTAGCGGGACAGGTCGGGGATGGCCTCGCCCCGGTCGAGTTCGACCGCGTCCCAGGCGACCCCGTCGCGCGCCAGGAACCGCCGCAGCGACCCCGGATGCTCGCACTCGACGTGCTGGAAGACGAGGAGCCTCACGATCGTTCTCCGAAGCCGGCCAAAGACTCCAACAAGATGAAAAAAGAAAGGCCCCGCGCCAGCGGGCGCGAAGTGCGTTCAGAAATCCGTCGGCGCCCCGCCCTCTTCCTTCCGCCTCGCCACGAACGCCGCCAGCTCCTCCCTGATTCCTTCGTCCATCGGCGGCTCCTCGTAGGCCGCGAGGAGCTGGTCCTTGACCTGCTCCGCCTTCTGGTAGGCGTCCGGCCGTCCCGCGATTTCCCACGCCTGGGCGTTGCGCCAGTCGGAGAGCATGGGGGCGAAGAAGGCGGTCTCGTAGCGTTCCTGCGTGTGGGCGCAGCCGAAGAAGTGCCCGCCGGGGCCGACCTCGCGGATCGCGTCGAGGCCCAGCGCGTCGTCGTCGACGACGGGGGGGTCGAGGAAGGCCATCACCATCTGGAGGAGGTCGGCATCCAGGACCATCTTCTCGAAGCTGGCCTGGAGGCCGCCCTCCATCCAGCCCGCCCCGTGCTTCATCAGGTTGCAGCCGCCCATGACGGCGCCCCAGAGCGCGAACACGCTCTCGTAGGCGGCCTGGGCGTCGACGGTGTTGGCGGCGTTGACGTTGGACGAGCGGTAGGGGAGGCGGTAGCGCCGCGCCAGCTGCCCGCCCATCATCGCCGTCTTCATGTACTCGGGCGTGCCGAAGGCGGGGGCGCCGGACTTCATGTCGACGTTGGAGGTGAACCCGCCGTAGACGAAGGGCGCCCCTCGCTTGACCGCCTGCGTCAGGACGAGGCCCATCAGCGCCTCGGCGTTCTGCTGCGCCACCGCCCCCGCGATGGTGATCGGCGCCATCGCGCCCGCCAGCGTGAACGGGGTGACGCACGTCACCTGCCCCCGCCTTGCCATCTCGATGATCCCCTGGCTCATCGGGTTGTCGAGCTTGAGCGGCGAGTTCGTGTTGATGATCGTGAACACGGAGGGCTCTTCGTCCAGCGTCGCGTCGTCGACGCCGCGGGCGATCCGAACCAGCTCGATCGCGTCCCGGTTGCGCTCCTTGCCGAGGCTGTAGCAGTTCGGCGCCTTGTCGGTGAGCGTCAGCACCGCGCTTAAGGCGTCCAAGTGGCGGGTCGAGGCGTGGAGGTCGATCGGCTCGACCGGGTAGCCGCCGTTGAGGTGGATCGCGTTCAGGGACTGCGCGAGGCGAAGGAGGCCGCAGAAGTCCTTGAAGTTGCCGGGCCTTCGCCCCCCCGCCCGGTCGGCGACGTTGGGGGCGCTGCCGACGGTGCAGAACGCCATGTGGTCGCCGCCGACGACGACGCTGTGGTCGGGGTTGCGCGCGTGGAGGGTGAACGACTCGGGCGCCACCCCGATGAACGACTCGACCAGAGCCGGGTCGAGCCGCACCCTGAGCCCGTCGACCTCGGCGCCGACGCCCTTGAGGATGTCGCGCGCCTCGTCGAGCAGCACCTCCATCCCCATCTCGGCGAGGATCCGAAGGCTCGCTTGGTGGATCGCCTCCAGCTGGTCCGCCGATATCACCTCGATCGGGCGGTAGCGCAGGCGCGGCTGGCGGAAGGGGGGCTGGTGGACCCCGCCTGCTGTGCGCCGCTCGCGGTGCCGTCGCCGCTCGCTCATGCCGCCACCTTGAGGACGACCTTGCACGCCTCCCCCCGTTCCATGGCAATGAACCCTTCCTGATAGCCCTCGAAGGCGAGCCGGTGGGTGATGACCGGCGCCACGTCGAGCCCGCCCTGCAGCATCGCCAAGGTCTTGTACCACGTCTCGAACATCTCGCGCCCGTAGACCCCCTTGATGACGAGCCCCTTGAAGATGACCTTGTTCCAGTCGATGGCGATCGGCGCCGACGGGATGCCGAGGAGCGCCATCTTGCCGCCGTGGTTCATGGCGCCCACCATGTCGGTGAGCGCGGACGCCGCCCCCGACATCTCGAGGCCCACGTCGAACCCCTCGTGCATGTCGAGGTCGGCCATCACGTCCTTCAGGCTCTCCTCGTCCGCCCGCACCGCCCGCGTCGCCCCCATCTTCAGGGCGAGTGCCAAGCGCCCCGGGTTCACGTCGGTGACGACCACCTGCCTTGCGCCGACGAACCGCGCCACCGCCGCCGCCATGAGCCCGATCGGTCCCGCGCCCGTGATCAGCACGTCCTCGCCGACGAGGTCGAACGAGAGCGCCGTGTGGACCGCGTTGCCGAGCGGATCCAGGATCGCCGCCACCTCGTCCGGGATGTCGGCGGGGATCGGGTAGACGTTGTGCGCGGGGATGCTGACGAAGTCCGCGAACGCCCCCGGCCGCTGCACCCCGACCCCGACCGTGTTGCGGCACAAATGCTCGCGCCCCGCCCGGCAGTTGCGGCAGCGCCCGCAGACGAGGTGCCCCTCGCCCGAGACCCGCTCGCCTGGCTCGACGTTCTCGACCCGCTCGCCCACCGCCTCCACGACGCCGACGTACTCGTGCCCCAAGACGAGCGGCACGGGCACCGTCTTCTTCGCCCAGTCGTCCCAGTGGTAGATGTGCATGTCGGTGCCGCAGATCGCGGCGTGCGTCACCCGGATCAGCACGTCGTCCGGCCCGATCTCCGGGCGCGGCCGTTCCTCCTGCCAGATCCCCGGCTCCGCCTTCGCCTTGACCAGCGCCCGCATCGTTCGATCCTACCCTAAGATCCCGAGGTCCCGCCCGGCCTCCTCGAATGCCACGATGGCCCGGTCCAGGTCGTCCGTCGTCAGCGCCGCCGACATCTGCGTGCGGATTCGCGCCCTGCCCTTTGGCACCACCGGGAACGAGAACGCCGTGACGTAGACCCCCTTGTCCATCAGCGCCCCTGCCAGCGCGCCCGCCTTCGCGGCGTCCCCCACCATCACCGGGACGATCGGGTGCGATCCCGGCACGAGGTCGAACCCCGCGCCCTCCAGCCCCGCCCGGAAACGCGCCGCGTTCGCGTGCAGCCGCTCCCGCGCCGCCGCGCCCGCCGCCACCAGGTCGAGCGCCTTGAGCGTCGCGGCGGCGACGGCGGGCGGCAGCGCGTTCGAGAACAGGTACGGCCGCGCCCGCTGGCGCAGCAGCCCTACGATCGGCCCCGGCCCCGCGACGTAGCCGCCCGCCGCCCCGCCCAAGGCCTTGCCGAACGTGCCCGTCGTCACCGGCACGCGCCCCTTGAGCCCGTGGTGCGCGGGCGTCCCCGACCCGTCCGGCCCCATGAACCCCACCGCGTGGCTGTCGTCGACGACGAGAAGGGCGTCGTAGGCCTCGCACAGGGCGACGATGGCGGGGAGGTCGGCGACGGTCCCGTCCATCGAGAACACCCCGTCGGTGACGACGAGCCGGTGCTTCGCGTCCGCCGCCTCCTTCAGCCGCGCCTCCAGTTCGCCCGCGTCGTTGTTGGCGTAACGATAGCGCCGCGCCTTGCACAGGCGGACGCCGTCGATGATCGAGGCGTGGTTGAGCGCGTCCGAGACGACGGCGTCCTCGTCCCCCAGGACCGCCTCGAACAGCCCCGTGTTGGCGTCGAAGCACGATGGAAAGAGGATCGCGTCCTCGGCGCCGAGGAACCCCGCCAGCCCGCGCTCCAGTTCCCGGTGCAGGTCCGACGTGCCGCAGATGAACCGCACCGAGGCCATGCCGAGCCCGTGGCTGTCGAGCGCCGCGTGCGCCGCCGCGACGAGGTCCGGGTGGTCGGCGAGCCCCAGATAGTTGTTGGCGCAGAGGTTCACCGCCTCCCGCCCGTCGGCGAGGCGCACCCTGGCCCCCTGCGGGGACGCGATCGGCCGCTCGCCCTTCAGGAGCCCCTCGGCCCGGATCCCCTCCAGCGCTTCGGCGCACGCCCGAACCAGACCTTCCATGCGCGAACCCCCCTTCGTCACGGCGCAAGGCTGACAGATCGAGGCGCGATGTCAATGCGCCGGGAAGAGACGCTTCGCGTGCGCCGCCGCGCGGGCTTTTTCTCTCTTTTCTTCGTCCGTTGGAGACTTGATCCCGCCGTTCGGGCCAGGGCTCCAACAAACGAAAAAGGAGAAAAAGTCCCGCGCGGCGGCGCGAAGCGTGTGTTCGCCGCCGCTTGATTTCCTGACCCACGATGGGCACATTGCACCGCATACCTGCCCTCCGCCACGACCGCTGCCTGGGAAAATAGGCCTTGCACCCATCCGGCGAAGTACGGCGACACGAGGCACCGGCGGCGGGTGGCCCGCCCGGCGGGTCGGACGCGGGATTCGACCGGCTGACCCAGCTTGCCCGCCGCCTCCTGGACGTGCCGGTGACGCTCCTCTCGTTCGTCGAGGGGAAGCGCCTGGTCTTCAAGGCGTATCGGGGCCTGCCCGAATCCCTGGTCAGCCGGGGCGGGCTGCCGCTCGACCGCACCGTGTGCCGTCACGTCGTCGAGACCGCCGCCCCCTTCGCCGTCGAGGACGCCGCCGTCCACCCGTTGCTGAAGGACGATGCCGGCGCGCGCGCGCGCGGCGTCAGGGCCTATCTCGGCGTCCCGATCCACGCCCCGGACGGCGCCGTCGTCGGTTCCTTGTGCGCCATCGACGGGGTGCCGCGCGCCTGGACGGGGGACGACCTCGACAACCTGCGGGAGCTTGCCGCCATCGCCACGAGCGAGGTCCGCCTCCACGCCGAGGCCCTGGCCCAGGCGCGCACCCTCAAGCGGCTCAAGCGGAGCGAGGAACGGCTGCGCCTCGCCCTCGCCGCCGGCGGGCTCGGCCATTGGCGCCTGCGCCTGGACCGCCTCGACCTCAGCCTCTGCGGCCGCTGCGCCGCCCTCCTCGGGCTGCCGCCGGGCGCGCCGCCCGACCCGGCGGCGCTCCTGGAGGGGGTCTACCCCGACGACGCCGAGGCGGTCCGTCGCGGCTTCCTGGCGGCGCGGGCCGAGGACGGGCCGTTCGCCGCCACCTTTCGCTTCCGCCGCCCGGACGGCGCGCTGCGCCGGCTCCGGGTCCAGGGCACGGCCGACCGCGCCGACGGGGGCCGGATGATCGGCGTCGTCGCCGACGTGACCGAGCGCTTCGACGCCGACGCGACCACGGCAAGGCTCGCCGCCATCGTCGACCGGGCACCGATCCTGGTCGCCAGCGCCGACGCCGACGGGCGGCTCGTCTACCTCAACCCCGCCGGGCACTGCCTTTTGGGCCTGCCCCCCTCGCGCGATGGGACGCAAGGCCTGCCCCCGAACGACGACGGCGGACCCCTGACCTTCGCCGACCTCGTGCCCCCCGACGCGTTCCGGCACCTGCGCGACGAGGCCATGCCCGCCGCCGCCGCCCTGGGCTCGTGGCACGGCGAAACGGTGATCCGCCGGCGGGATGGGGCCTTGATCCCCGTCTCGAAGATCGTCATCGCCCACCCCGGCGCCCACCCCGGCGCCCATCCCGGCGTGCCCCCGCAGTTCTCCGCCATCGCCCAGGACATCTCGGCCCAGAAGAACGAGGCGGCGCAGCGCGAGCTTCTGGTGCGCGAGCTGAACCACCGGGCGAAGAACACGCTTGCCTTCATCCAGGCCGTCGCCCGCCTGAGCGCCCAGGGCGCCGCCGACGTCGCCGCCTACAGCGAGGCGCTGCTCGGCCGGGTCCAGGCCCTCGCCGCCGCCCAGGAACTCCTCATCAGCGAGGACAGCGCCGGTCTCGCCCGGCTCGTCGCCCGGACGCTGGCCCCCCACCGCGCCGGCAGCGAGGACCGCTTCGCCGTCCGGGTCGAGGACGACCTGCCCCTGTCCCCCCAGGCGGCGCAGAACATCGCCCTCATCCTCCACGAACTGGCGACCAACGCGCTGAAATACGGCGCGCTCACCCACCCCCTGGGCCGCATCCGCCTCGACGCCCGCCGCGTCGACGCGGACGGCGCCGCGTGCCTGGAGGTCGTCTGGACCGAACGCGCCGGCCACCCCGTCCGCCCGCCCGCCCGCGCCGGCTTCGGCATGACCCTCCTCGACCGCGCCGTCCGCACCCAGCACGGCGGCGACCTCGCCCTCGACTGGCGCCCCGACGGCCTCGTCTGCCGCCTCCGCCTGCCGCTCGCCAGGATCCTCGCGGGGTAGATCACGCTTCGCGTCCGCAGGTGCGGGGCCTTTTTCCTTGTTTTCCGTCCGTTGGTCAGGGGCGGCGGCGGTGCCCCATGCCTGGGGCGCGGGGGACGAGCGCCCGAAGGCGGAGATGGGGCGCAAGGGAAAGAAGCTTCCACGAAGATATGATAGTAATCCTATTCATGCTACGATAGCGCTCCTTCCTCCTCCACCTCACGGGAGCCCCCGCCATGCCCGCCGCCGCCCGCAAGCCCTGCACCCGGGCCCAGGCCGAGGCCAGCCGCCAGAACGGCAGCAAGGGCCGCGGCCCCCGCACC
>JAGRGG010000132.1 GCA_020445645.1 Geminicoccaceae bacterium
CGCCGCTCCACCGTCCCCATCGGGCATCTCCTCGCCATCCCCCACGTCAACCCCCAACCCGCCGCCGAAGGGCAAAAACCTCCCGGACGGGCGTTGAAGGGCAAGGGCATAATGCTTGATCTGGTCCAGCGGGTCGTCCAGGCTCTTGTACGCCCAGGCGAAGCATTCCCCGCTTCCGCACATCCGCCCAGCCCTTGCGGCCCGTGGTCTTGGTGGCGCCCCGCTCGAAGGCGTACCCGTCGCCAGACGGGTCGGCGTCGTTGGGGGCGGGTTCGTCCAGGACCTCGCACAGGTCGAGGAAGTGCGAGTGCGCGGCGGCGCGTTCGGTCAGCGGGGCGTCCCGCCACTTCTTGATGAATTCCTCGGACGTCATGGGGCCTTGATGGCAAAGCGTGGCGCCCGCGTCCACGCCGAACGCGAAGCGCGGCTAGCTCCGCGTGACGACCCGCACGTCGCCCGCGCGGGCGAGGACGTTCATGGCGACCTCGGCGCCGGTGCGGCGCAGGGTGACGTCGACGGCGGCGTCGCCGACGGCGAGGCGGCGCAGCGTGACCTCGTCGAGGAACGCCGGGAGGACCGGGTGCTCGAAGGCGATCTGGCGGGCGGCGGGGTCGAAGCCGAGGCCGAGGCAGGACTGGATCAGCGACAAGGGCGCCACGGCGGCCCAGGCCTGGGGGGAGCAGGCGACGGGGTAGAAGGTGGGGCCGCGGCCGGGCTGGCGGGGGAAGCCGCAGAACAGCTCGGGCAGGCGCTGGAGGTCGATGTAGGCGGCGGCGTCGAACAGGCCCTTGAAGACCCTGGCCGCCTCGCGGCGGAAGCCGTAGCGGGCGAAGCCGGCGGCGATCAGCGCGTTGTCGTGCGGCCAGACCGAGCCGTTGTGGTAGCTCATCGGGTTGTAGCGCGCCTCGGTGGCGGCGACGGTGCGGATCCCCCAGCCGGCGAAGGACGAGCGGGCCATGAGCGTCTCGACCACGGCGGCGGCGCGCTTCGGGTAGGCGATGCCGGTGAACAGGGCGTGGCCGGCGTTGGAGGCGCGGACGCGGCAGGGCCGCTTGTCGCCGTCGAGCGCCAGCACGTAGGTGCCGAGATCCGCGTCGAAGAAGCGTTCGTCGTAGTGCTTGCGGAGCGCCTTGGCCTTCGCGTCCAGCCGGTCCGTGCGGTCCGGGTCGCCGAGGCGGCGCGCGATGTCGGCGGCCGCCCGCCACGCGGCGTAGACGTAGCCCTGGACCTCGGCGAGCGCGATGGGGCCGTGGGCGATGGCGCCGTCGGCGTGGAAGACGGCGTCCTGGCTGTCCTTCCAGCCCTGGTTGACCAGCCCTTCCTCGGTCCTGCGGCCGTACTCGACGAAGCCGTCGCCGTCGCGGTCGCCGTAGGCGTCGATCCAGCCGAGCGCGGCGTCGATGTTCGGCCAGAGGCGGCGGACCGTCTCGACGTCCCCGGTCCGCTCCAGATAGGCGCCGGCGAGCATGACGAAGAGCGGAGTCGAATCGATGCTCCCGTAGTAGCGCCGGAAGGGCACCTCGCCGAGCCTCGCCATCTCGCCGTGGCGCACCTCGTGCAGGATCTTGCCGGGCTCGGCGTCGGCGGCGGGGTCGACCGTCGTCGCCTGGTTGGCGGCGAGGTAGCGGAGTACCCCCCCGGCGATGGCGGGGTCGAGCCATAGCGTCTCGAGCGCGGTGATCAGCGCGTCGCGCCCGAACACGGTGCTGAACCACGGGATGCCGGCGTAGGGGTAGGGTCCCTCGGGCGTGTCCGTCACGAGGGTGTAGAGGTCGGAGACGCTGCGGCGGGCGACCTCGTTGAAGATCTCGTTCGAGGTGGCGACCGACGCCGCCCTGGACGCGGAGGCGCGCAGGGCCCGCCGCGCGTCGCGCAGCGCCACGAAGAAGGCGCGGCCGGGGGAGGGGCAGTCCCGGTTGGCCGTGCCGCACCCGATGTCGATGAAGATCTGCCGGGTCGCGTGGGGGGCGAGGTCGACCTCGAACACGGCGTGCTCGGCGGTGAGGGCGTCCGGGTCGGGCTCGAAGCGCAGGTGCGTCTCGCGCGTCACCTCGTCGAGGCCGGTATAGGCGAGCGTCACGCTGCTGGCGCCGACCTCGGCCGGGTGCTGCCGGCCGCGCCGCTCCCGCCGCGCGCCGCGCACCTCGAAGAGGTCGGCGAAGTCGGCGGCGAAGGCGACCGAGAGGCGCAGGCGCCGCCGCGTCCCGTCGAAATTGTGCACGGCCAGCCGCTCGAAGCAGGTCGCGTTCCACAGGAGCCGTGTGCGGCGGACGTGGACGAGGTCGTGCGCCAGGACGAGCCTGCCGTCCTGGTCGAACAGGTCCGGGTTGGTGAGGTCGCAGGTCAGGGTCGCGTTGTCGTCGCGCAGCGTCGAGCTCAGGAGCATCGGCCGCGCCGCCTCGATCGTGAGGTGGAGCTTCGAGAGGTGGCGCGTGTCGCAGTGGTAGAGGCCCTCGGGGCTGCCGGGCTCCGAGGGGGCGTCGCCGATATGGTCGAAGACCGCGAAGGTGTCGCCGCACTTGAGCGTGTAGGGCTGCCGCTCCTGGAGCGAGGTGGCGGCCGGCACGCAGAAGAGGGCGCCCTGGGGGGCGCCGGAACCGCCCGAATCCGGCTCGTAGGCGGCGGCCGCCTCGGCAAGCAGCGTCTGCATCGGCTTGATCTCCTCGGGGTTTATGCAACCACGTGGAGGTCCTTAGCACCTTTGACGTTCCGGTGGAAACGGGCAGTTTCGTTATCAACCAGACGGCGATAGATGGAGAGGTAGTCCTCCGTCATGCGCCCGACGGTGAAGCGGTTCTCGAACGCGGCCCGGATCGTGGCACGGTCCAGGGACGCAGCCCGCCGCGCGGCAAGGGCGGCCTCCTCGACGGTGTCGACGATGAAGCCGGTGACGCCGTTCTCGATCACCTCCGGCACCGAGCCGCGGCGAAAGCCGATCACGGGCGTGCCGCAGGCCATCGCCTCGATCATGACGAGGCCGAACGGCTCGGGCCAATCGACGGGAAAGAGGAGGGCCGTGGCGTTGCCGAGGAACTCGACCTTGCCGCGCTCGCCGACCTCGCCGACGTAGGCGACGTTCGGGTGGGCCTCGATCATGGGCGCGATGGTCTCGTCCCAGTAGGCCTGATCCACCTTGTCGACCTTGGCGGCGATCTTCAGCGGCAACCCGGCCTTTGCCGCGATCTCGATCGCGCGGTCGGGGCGCTTCTCCGGCGAGATGCGGCCCAAAAAGGCGAGGTAGCCGCCCTTGGGTTCGGGCGAGAACGGCAGGAGGTCCGGCGGCAGGCCGTGGTGCACCGTGCCGGCCCAGTTGACGGGCGGCATCGGCAGCCGCTGGTCGTCGGAGATCGAGACCAGCGGAAAATCCGCAAAGACGTTGTAGAAGGGGGGCAGGTCCGGCAGGTCGAGCCGGCCGTGGAGGGTCGTCACCGTCCGTCCGATGACGTCGCGCATCAAGGGGAAGTGGAAGAAGTCGAAGTGGAAGTGGAGCACGTCGAACTCGTCCGCCCGCCGGCGCACCTCGTCGAGCATGACCATGAGGTAGGGCGTCGCGTCCCTCACGGCGGGATTGAGGCGGAGCGCCGTGGCCGATCCGGGGACGAGCTTCGCCGCGGTCAGCGAATCGCCGCTGGCGAACAGGGTGACGTCGTGGCCCTGGCGGACCAGCTCGTCGGCGAGGTAGGCGACGATCCGCTCGGTGCCGCCGTAGAGCCGGGGCGGGCAGCTCTCGGTCAACGGAGCGATCTGGGCGATCTTCATGGGGCGGGGTCCTTCCACCGTGGGCAGGACACCGCCCCCGGCCCCGTGCGGGACCGGTGGAGCGGGACTGCCCTCGATACACGGCGAAGGAAACGGCGGGCGACCCGAAAAGGTCCGGAGTCCCGATCAAATTCAACTTAAAATATGTATAGGCCGAGTACTTATGGATACATTCCTGCGTTCCCCGCGAGACCTTGGGGAAGTTAAGGTAAATTTTCATATACTCGAAGAAGAAAAAAAGGAAAGAAGTCAAGCGGCGGATGCGGGGCTCCGGCGCCCGCGCGCCGGGGCCGCCCGCG
>JAGRGG010000133.1 GCA_020445645.1 Geminicoccaceae bacterium
AAGGCCGCGCGCCAGCGCACGCGAAGCATCGTCCTCATGCCTGAAACACGCTTGCGCCTCACGGCCATCGAGAAGAGCTTCGGGCCGAACCGGGTTCTGCGCGGGGTCGACCTCGCGCTCGGGGCGGGGGAGGTGCTGGCGCTGATGGGGGCGAACGGGGCCGGGAAGTCGACCCTGGTGCGCCTGATCGGCGGGGTTCACGCGCCGGACGGGGGGCGGATGGCGCTGGACGGGGCGGCGTTCGCGCCCGGGAGCCCGGCGGCGGCGATCGGGGCCGGGATCGTCACGGTGCATCAGGCGATCGACGACGGGGTGATCCCAACGATGACGGTGATGGAAAACCTCGTCATCGACCGCCTGTGCGAGCCGGGCTCCGGGGTGCTGGCGCGGCGGGGGCGGCTGCGGCCGGTGGCGGAGGCGGTGGCGGCTAGGGCCGGGCTCGACCTGCCGCTGGAGGCGCCCGTGGCCGGGCTTTCGCTGGCCGGGCGCCAACTGCTCGCGGTCGCGCGCGCGCTCGCCCGCGAGCCCCGCGTCCTGATCCTGGACGAGCCGACCTCGGCGCTCTCCGAGAGCGAGGCGGAGCGTCTGTTCGGGCTCGTCGACCGGCTGCGCTCGCAGGGGGTCGCGGTCCTCTACATCTCGCACCGGATGGGCGACATCCGCCGCATCGCCGACCGGATCGTGACCCTGCGCGACGGGGCGGTGACGGGCGACTTCCGCCCGCCCTTCGACTACGCCGCCGCCGTCCACGCCATGCTGGGGCAGGCGGTCGAGGCGGCGGGGCACGAGGCGACGGCGCCGGGTGCGCCCGTCGCCGCGCTGCGCGGTCTGCGGCTCGCGGACGGCGCCCCGCCGATCGACCTCGACCTGTTCGAGGGGCAGGTCACGGCGGCGGTGGGGCTCGTGGGCGCCGGCAAGACCGAGCTTGCCGAGTGCCTCTACGGGCTGCGGGCGCCGGCTTCGGGGGCGATGCGCCTCGCGGGCGACGCCTACGCGCCCCGGTCGCCGGGCGACGCCGTAAGGCGGGGCGTGTTCATGGCGGCGGAGGACAGGGCGGGGGGCTCGATCGTGCCGGGCTTCGACGTGGCGCGGACGATGTCGCTGCCGTTCACCCGCCACTTCAGCCGCATGGGCTTTCTGGCGCGGGGGCGGGAGCGGGCGAACGCGGCGGCGCGGATCGGGGATCTGGGGATCGTCTGCCGGGGCGGCGACGACCCGATCGGGGCGCTGTCGGGCGGCAACCAGCAGAAGGTGGTGCTCGGCCGCTGGCTCACCCGGCCCTGCCGCCTCCTCATCCTCGACGAGCCGTTCCAGGGGGTCGACATCAAGGCGCGGCGCGACATCGGGCGGAAGCTGCGCGAGACGGCGGGGAGCCGTGCGACGCTCATCCTGTGCGCCGATCTCGACGAGGCGCTGGAGGCGGCGGACCGGGTGCTCGTCATGAGCCATTTTGCCCTTGTCGGGGATCACGCGGTGGACCGACTCGACCGCGACGCCGTCGTGCGCGATATGGCGGCGGTGACGGACGTTCGGGGGCGCGCGCATGGCGGTTGAGACGGGAACGGACGGGCGGTTCGCCGCCGGGGCGGAGCGGGGTGCCCGGGCGCGGGCGGTCGCCATGCGCTACGGGCTGCTCGTGCTCCTCGTCCTGATGCTCGCCTTCTTCGCCTACCAGGAGCCGGCGTTCCTGCGCCTGCGCAACGTCTTCATCATCCTGCAATCGGTGGCGATCACGGCGATCCTGGCGCTGGGCGTCACGGCGACCCTCGTCGTCGGCGGGTTCGACCTGTCGATCGGCGCCGTCGCCGCGACCTCGATGATGGCGTCGTCCTACGTCATGGTGGTCTTCGGCCTCGGCGCCGTCCCCGCCGTCGCCCTTTGCCTCCTCCTCGGCCTCGCCGTCGGCTGGCTGAACGGCCAGCTCATCGTCCGCCTCGGGATCCCGGACCTCCTGGCGACGCTCGGCATGATGTTCCTTCTCCTCGGCCTCCAGCTCATCCCCACGGCCGGGCGCTCGATCGCCACCGGCATGATGCTGCCCGACGGCGGGACGGCGACGGGGACGTTCGCGCGGGGCTTCCTCATGCTCGGCCGCTACCGCCTGTTCGACACCGTGCCCGTCTCGGTCGTCGTCATGGTGGTGCTCGCCGTCCTGATATGGGCGTTTCTTGGGTTCACCCGCTTCGGCCGCGTCATGTACGCGATCGGCGGCAACGAGCGCGCGGCAAGGCTCGCCGGCGCCGACGTGGAGGGCTACAAGGTCGCGGCCTACATGATCTCCGGCCTGTTCGCCGCGATCGGCGGCATCCTGCTCGCGGCCCGCGTCGGGCGGGGCGACGTGAGTTCGGGCAACAACCTCCTCCTCGACGCCGTCGCCGCCGCGCTCATCGGCTTCGCCGTTCTGGGTGCGGCCAAGCCCAACGCCTTCGGCACCGCGATCGGCGCCCTCTTCGTCGGCGTCCTGCTCAACGGGCTCACCATGCTCAACGCCCCCTACTACGCGCAGGACTTCGTCAAGGGCGCCGTGCTCGTGCTGGCGCTCATGTTCACCTTCGGCCTCTCCGCCCGGCGCCGCTAGCCGGGCGGCCAATCGACCAACCATCAGGGAGCACCCACATGAAAACCACGATCGGACGGCGGGCGCTGCTCGCGGCGGCGGGAGGCATCGCCCTCCTGGGTGCCTCCATCAGTCCCGCCCTCGCGCAGGGCATCGAGGGCGCGCCCGCCCCCTGGGACAAGGGCGGGGTCAAGATCGCGCTGGTCCGCTACCTGTCCACGGGCGACTTCTTCCAGGCCTACCTGTCCGGCGTGCAGCGGCAGGCGGAGGCGCTGGGCGCCGAGCTTCGCATCCTCGACTCGCGCCAGGACGCCGCCCTTCAGGCCGACATGATGGACCAGGCGATCGGCCTCGGGGTCGACGGGATCATCGTCCAGCACGGCCTCACCGAGAGCATGAAGCCCGCCGTGCAAAGGGCGCTCGACGCCGGGATCAAGGTCGTCGCCTTCGACGTGAACGTCGAGAACGAGGCCGTGCCGCAGATCGAGCAGAACGACAGGGAACTCGCGAGGCTCGCCCTCGAACAGGCGATCAAGGACCACGGCGAGAGCTTCGAGGCGGGCTACGTCTACGTCGCGGGCATCGCCCCCCTCGACCGCCGCGACGAGACGTGGCGCGAATTCAAGCAGCGTTATCCGGGCATCGAGGAGGTCGCCACCTTCGGCACGCTCGACAACCCGATCGCCAACTCGGTCGCCAACCAGGCGGGCGCCGTGCTCCGCGCCAACCCCGGCATCGAGGTGATGTTCGCCCCCTACGACGAGTTCGCCAAGGGGGTGAAGATCGCCGTCGACGAGGCGGGCCTCAGCGGCGACATCGACATCTACTCGGCCGATATCTCCACCGCCGACATCCAGGCGATGCGCGAGCCGGGCTCCGCCTGGGCCGCGACGGCGGCGACCAACCCCGCCGTCGTCGGCGAGGTCTGTGTCCGGGCGCTGGCCTCCCTCCTCGCCGGCGACAACCCCGGCGCCCAGGTCATCGTCCCCCCGACCCTGATCACCCAGGACGACCTCAACGAACGCGACATCCAGAGCATGGAGCAATTGGGCCAGAAGCTGCCGCAGTTCGCGCACGCGGACGTGGTGACACCCGACTGGATGCCGTTGCCGAAGCGGTAGCAGCGGACGCGAAGCGTATTCAGGCGGCCTTCACCCGCACCGGCGGCAATGGTTCGGCCTCGTCGGCGCGGGGGTCGAGGGCGGCCGCCGCGGTGGTGCCTTCCCGTGACAGGGGCTCGAAGGCGCCGCCCGTGGCCGGGGCCGCCCTGGCCTTGAGGCGGAGGATGGCGAAGGCGGCGAGCGTGAGGTGGACGACGCCCATGAAGCCGAGGAGGGCGCCGGGGCGGACGATCTCCATGAGGAGGGAACTCGCAAGGGGTCCGATCACGCAGCCGACGCCGAAGAGGAGGAGGAGGCCGCCCGCCGTCTCGACGAAGGCGCCGGGGGCGGCGTGGTCGTTGGCGTGGGCGACGGCGAGCGCGTACATCGAGTGCAGGCAGCCGCCGAGGAGGAAGAGGAGGGGCAGCGCTTGGGCGAGGCCGTGCGGGCGGACCACGTCGAGGGTCCAGGACATGAGGGCGGCGCCCAGCGCCACGGCGACGAGGACGACGCGGCGGTCGATCCGGTCGGAGAGCCAGCCGAGCGGCATCTGGAGCGCGGCGCCACCGAGGAGGGCCGTGCTCATGAGGAGCGCGGTGGCGGGCAGGTCGAAGCCGGCCTCCTGGAAGAAGACGGCGCCGAGCGTGCCGAAGGCGCCGTTGACGAGGCCGATGGCAAGGCAGCCCAGCGCCGCGAGCGGCGAGACCCGGAAGAGGACGACGGGGCGCAGGCGGGCGGTCCTGGGGGGTGCCGGGGCCGGGCCGGTGCTGAGCGCGGTCGGCACGAGGGCGAGTGCTAAGAGCATCGCCACCAGGATGAAGGGGCCGGTACCGAGTGCCCCGAAAAGCGGCAGGACGAGCTGCCCCGACATGCCGGCGGCGAGGTTGACGATCATGTAGGCGCCGAGCACGCTGCCCCGCCCCTCGTTGCCGGCGCGGTCGTTGAGCCAGCTCTCGACGATCATGCCGGCGCCCGCGAAGCAGAAGCCGGTGAGCGCCCGCAGGCCGACCCAGGCGAAGGGGTGGACGAAGAGCGCGCTGGCGAGCGCGGCGCAGGCCGCGAGCGCCGCGACGGCGGCGAACGTGCGGATGTGGCCGACGCGGGCAAGGAGGCCCGGCACGGCGAGGCAGCCGCCGATGAAGCCGACCGCGTGCGCGGCGCCCATCGCGCCGACGCTCCAGGTGGGGAAGCCCTCGATCCCGGCGCGGACGGGGAGGAGGAGGCTCTGGAGCCCCCCGGCCATCGTCAGCAGGAACAGGCCGACGAGGAGCGCGGCGAAGGGAACGAGGCGGGTTCGCATGGGTTGACCGTCGGCAGGGGGGGCAGGGCGTCGTCCGCTTTCTGCGCCAAGCGGATTAACGCCACCTTAACGCAAGCCTTGTTCAACCTGAAGTTGAAAATACGGTCGCCGCCCCCGTCCGAGCGTTTTCCGGCCCCGAAAGTTCGCGCGCCCTGGCGCGTTTTTTGCTCCCCTCATCGGCGAGACCCCGGTACGGGGCGGAACGTTCCTCAAGGGAGAAGGCCCATGCGCATACGCGCCGGTTACGACATCGTCTACGAGTGCCCCCAGCCGACGCCGATGCTGCTCTGCCTGAGCGTCCACCCCTCGCGCCGGGCCGACCTGCTGACGCCGCACGAGATCCGCACCGACCCGCCGATCGACGTCCACCCCTACCGGGACGGGTTCGGCAACGACTGCTCCCGGATCGTCGCCCCGCCCGGACGAACCTCGATCCGGACGCTGTTCGAGGTCGAGGACCCCGGCACGCCGGACCCCGTGCTCCCCGACCTTCCCCAGCACGCCGTCGAGGACCTGCCCGACGAGGTCGTGGTCTACCTTCTGGGCAGCCGCTACTGCGAAACCGATCGCCTCTCCGATACCGCGTGGTCGCTGTTCGGCGGCGCCCCCCTCGGCTGGGGGCGGGTCCAGGCGATCTGCGACTACGTCCACGACCGCATCCGCTTCGGCTACGCCGACGCCCGCTCCACCCGCACGGCCGCCGACGCGCTGGAAGAGCGGGTCGGCGTCTGCCGCGACTTCGCGCACTTGGCCGTCGCGTTCTGCCGCTGCATGAACATCCCCGCCCGCTACTGCACGGGCTACCTCGGCGACATCGGCGTGCCGCTCTCCCCCGACCCCATGGACTTCAGCGCGTGGTTCCAGGTCTACCTGGGCGGCGACTGGCGCACCTTCGACGCCCGCCACAACCGCCCCCGCATCGGCCGCATCCTCATGGCCTACGGCCGCGACGCCACCGACGTGCCGATCGCCACGACGTTCGGCCCCTGCACGCTCGCGGGGTTCACGGTGATCACCGACGAGGTGACGGGGTAGGGAAGGCTACGCTTCGCGTCCGCCGGGCGCGGGGCCTTCTTTTCTCCCCTTCGGGATTCGGCGATTGGCAAACCGGCCGACGGAACCTTTCCAAGGGGGCCGAACGACGCGGCTGCCGGAACGGACGGGATGAAGAGCGATTCGAACGATTTCGTGCTGTTCTCCGAGGAGGAGAACCGGGCGCTCGACGGGCGCGGCTTCGTGCGCGACGTGCGGGGCAGGCCCGTGACCTACGCGGCCTGCCTCGTCCGCGGGAAGGAGGTGCAGATCAAGTCCGAGGAGCGCACCTGGCAGCTTTGGCTGGCGCGGCTGATCGACGGGTACGGCTATCCGCCCTCCCGCATCGGGGTCGAGTACCCGATCACCTTCGGCCGCGACAGCTCCAAGCGGGCCGACATCGTCGTGTTCGACGCCGACCGCCCGGCGGTCCCCTACATCATCGTCGAGGTGAAGCAGGCCAAGTATAAGGACGGCAAGGAGCAGCTTCGGTCCTATGCCCATGCGACCGGCGCACCGCTTGCCGTCTGGAGCGACGGTATTCTGGCCGAGGTTTGGCACCGCAAGAACCCCAACTACTTCATGCCGATCCACGAACTGCCCCGCGCAGATCAGACCATTGAACAGGTCGTGGATCAGCCGTGGACCATCCAGACCCTGATCGACCTTGAGGAAGAGAGGGTGAAAGAGGGCAAGTTCGCCCGTTCCCTGCGCGACCTGATCGAGGACATGGAAGACGAGGTTCTGGCCAATGCCGGGGTCGATGTCTTCGAGGAAGTCTTCAAGCTGATCT
>JAGRGG010000134.1 GCA_020445645.1 Geminicoccaceae bacterium
GCCAGCGGACGCGAAGCGTGTTCTTCACCCTGGAGCCGTTCTCCTTGCCGCCGCGCGCGTGAAAGCCGATATAGAACGCGATCCTTTCCCCCGTCCGCAGCGAGTCCCCCCATGCCCGAACGCAAGAACGTGTTCATCACCGGCGCCTCGCGCGGCATCGGCCACGCGACGGCGGCGTACTTCGTGCGCCAGGGGTGGCGGGCGATCAGCCTGTCGCGCGACCCGGTGCCGCCGCAATGCCCGCGGGGCGAGCGCCACGCCCACATCCAAGTCGACGTGTCGGACAGCTTCGCGCTCGGCGAGAGTTTCGCCCAGTTGCGGGAGATCCTGGAGGGCGAGCCCCTGCACGCGCTCGTCAACAACGCCGGCTACTCGCCGAAGGACGAGGACGGCAAGCGGCTCGGCTGCCTCGATGGCGACCTCGCTTCCTGGCAGAAGACCTTCGCCATCAACCTGATGGCCCCCGTCTACTTCAGCCGCGCCTGCGCGCCCTTGCTCGCCGAGACGAAAGGGGCCGTCGTCAACATCACCTCGATCGCGGGGCACCGCGTCCACCCCTTCGCCGGTTCGGCCTACGCCACCTCGAAGGCGGCGCTGACCGCGCTGACCCGCGAACTCGCGGCCGACCTCGCGCACTTGGGGATCCGCGTCAACGCCGTCTGCCCCGGCGAGATCAACACGGCGATCCTTTCGCCCGGCACCGAGCACCTCGTCGAGCGCATCCCGCTTCGCCGCCTGGGCTCGCCCGACGAGGTCGCGGGGGTGATCCATTATCTTTGCAGCGACCAGACCTCGTACATCACCGGCGCCGAGATCCCGGTCAACGGCGGGCAGGACGTCTACTAGGGGCGGCTTCGCGCCCTATCTTGCGGGGGAGCGGCGGGCCGGTCCCGCATGGAAGGGAACCCGCTCTTGACCGCCCCTGCCCAGGCAGCCCTCCTCTCGCTCGCCACCGCGTCGCCCCCGAACGTCCTCCGTCAGGACGAGGTGGCGGCGCGGGCGAAGGCGATCTTCGGGGCGCGCTTCGCCGTCTTCGAGCGGCTGTTCGGGGTCTTTGCCAACGCCGGGATCGAGGAGCGGCGCTCGGTGCGGCCGTTCGCTTGGTTCGAGGGCGAGCAGGGCTGGCCCAGCCGCACGGCGGCGTTCCTGGAGGGCGCGGACGCGCTCTTCGTCGATGCCGCAAGGCGGGCGCTCGATGCGGCGGGGCTCGCCCCGGAAGACGTCGACACCGTCGTCACCGTCTCCTCGACGGGGATCGCCACGCCGTCCCTGGAGGCGCGTGCCGCGGCGGTGCTCGGCTTTCGCCCCGACGCGCGGCGGGTGCCGGTGTTCGGGCTCGGCTGTGCGGGCGGCGTCACCGGCCTTGCCTTGGGTGCACGGCTCGCGGCGGCGGAGCCGGGGAGCGTCGTCCTCGTCGTCGTAATCGAGCTTTGCACGCTCTCGTTTCGCATGGACAAGCTGACGAAGGAGAACGTCGTCGCCACGGCGCTGTTCGGCGACGGGGCGGCGGCGGCGGTGCTCCGGACGGGCGAAGGGCTCGCCCGCGTCGAGGGGGCGGGCGAGCATACGTGGCCGGACACGCTCGACGTGATGGGCTGGAGCGTCGAGCCGGAGGGGTTCGGCGTCATCTTCGCGCAGAGCATCCCGCCCTTCGTCGAGGAGCGGCTGCGGGACGCGGTCGACGGCATCCTCGGGCGGCTCGGCCTTCGCCGCGCCGACGTGGCCCGCTTCGTCTGCCACCCCGGCGGCAGCAAGGTGGTGCGGGCGCTGGAGACGGCGCTGGGCCTCGACGAGGGGGTGCTCGACCACGAGCGCGACGTGCTGCGGGCGCACGGCAACATGTCGTCGCCGACGGTGCTGTTCGTCCTGGAGCGGGTGCTGAAAGAGGGGCTGCCGGGGCGGGCGGTGCTGACGGCGCTCGGCCCCGGCTTCACCGCGAGCGCCCTTGCCCTCACGCCCCCGTGAACGCCGCCGCCATCCTGATCCTGGCGCTGGTCACGCTGCAACGGTTGAGCGAGTTGGTCATCGCCCGCCGCAACACGGCGCGGCTGCTGGCCGAGGGAGGGCGTGAGGTCGGGACGGGTCACTACCCCTTCATCGTCGCCCTGCACGCTTCCTGGCTCGGCGGCCTCTGGCTCCTGGCCCGCGACGTGCCCCCCGCCCTCCCTTGGCTCGGCCTCTACCTCCTTCTCCAGATCGGCCGCGCCTGGGTACTCTGGACGCTGGGCGGGCGCTGGACGGCACGGATCGTCGTCGTGCCGGGCGAGCGGCTCGTGGCGGCGGGGCCGTTCCGGCTCTACCCGCACCCGAACTACGCGGTGGTGGTGGGCGAGATCGCCGTGCTGCCGCTGGTGTTCGGCCTCTGGGGCTTTGCCCTTCTGTTCTCGGTCCTGAACGCGCTCCTCCTCCTCGTCCGGGTCTCGGCCGAGGCGGGGGCGCTCACGCGCGTATCCCGCGGTTCTTGAGCCCCCGGCGGCGCAGCCATTCGGCGAGGCTCAGGAGGACGACCGAGAGGAGGACGAGGATCGTGGCGGCGGCGAGCAGCGTCGGGCTCAGGTTCTCGCGGATGCCGTCGAACATCTGGCGCGGCAAAGTGCGCTCGGATGGCCCGGTGAGGAACAGGGCGACGACGAGTTCGTCGAACGAGGTGATGAAGGCGAAGAGGGCGCCGGAGACCATGCCGGGGGCGATGAGCGGGACCGTGACCCGGCGCAGCACGGTGGCGGGGGGTGCGCCGAGCCCCGCGGCGGCGCGGGCGAGGTTGGCGTCGAAGCTCTTCAGCGTCGCGCCCACGGTGACGAGGACGAAGGGGGCGCCCAGGGCGGCATGGGCAAGGGTCAGGCCCACGAGGCCGGAGCCTATGCCGAGGCGAAGGAAGAAGAAGTAGGTGCCGGCGGCGACGATGATGAGCGGCACGATCATCGGCGAGATGAGGACGGCCGTGAGCAGCCCCTTGCCCCGGAAGGAGGCGCGGGCGAGGCCCAGCGCCGCGAGCGTGCCGAGCAGGGTGGCGATCAGCGTCGCGGCGGTGCCGACGACGAGGCTGTTCGCCGTCGCCCGCCACCAGACGGCCTCGTTCCACAAGGTCGCGTACCAGCGGAGCGACAGGCCGGGGATGGGGAAGGTGAGGAAGGCGCCCGACGAGAAGGAGATGGGGACGACGACGAGGAGGGGGAGGATCAGGAAGGCGAGGACGAGGGCGGTCCAGGCCCAGAGCAGGAAGCCTCCGATCCGCCCGCCGCCCGTCACCCGCCGACCCCGATCCGGTCGATGCCGACGACGCGGGCGTAGAGGAAGTAGAGGGCGGTGACGGCGACGAGGAGGACCGAGGCCAGCGCCGCCGCCATGCCCCAGTTGACGGTCTGGAGGGTGAAGAAGGCGACGAAGTAGGCGAGCATCTGGTCGTCCGCGCCGCCGACGAGGGCGGGGGTGATGTAGTAGCCGATGGCGAGGATGAAGACGAGGAGGGCGCCGGCCCCGATGCCGGGCAGGGTCTGGGGCAGGAACACGCGGCGAAAGGCGGTGAAGGGGGTGGATCCCAGCGACAGCGCCGCCCGGACGTGGCTTTTGGGGATGCCGCGCATCACGGCGTAGAGCGGGAGCACCATGAAGGGCAGCAGCACGTGGGTCATGGCGATGAGGACGCCCGTTCGGTTGAAGACGAGGGCGAGCGGGGCATCGATCAGGCCGATGGACTGGAGGAATCCGTTGATCGGCCCCTCCCGCTGCAACAGCACGATCCAGGCGGCGCTGCGGACCAGGAGCGAGGTCCAGAAGGGAAGGAGGACGAGGATCATGAGGAGGTTCGCCGTGCCCTCATCGAGGTGGGCCAGCTTGTAGGCGAGCGGGTAGGCGAGGACGAGGCAGGCGAGCGTGACCAGGAGGCTGATCTCGAAGGTGCGCCAGAGGATGATGCGGTAGACCGCCTGCCCCTCGGGGCGGGCCTGAATGGCACCGTCCGGCCCCCGTTCCAGGTCGAGCGACTGGAGGACGTAGAGGTCGGTCCAGGGCGCCGCCGCACGGCGAAAGGCCTGCCACAACGCAGGGTTGTTCCAGGCGTCGTCGATCGCGGCGAGGGCGCCGAGCGCGTCGTCCGGGGGGGCGTCCGGCAGCTTCCTGCCCGTCGCCATGAGCATCGAGCGGTAGCCGGGGTTGTCGTTGTTGAGGCGCTTGGCGACGTCGGCCAGCGTGCGGGCCTCGTAGGCGGCACGCATCTCGCCGGCCAGCGTCCGTGCCACCTCCTCGGGGGGCAGCCCCTCCCCGTCCCAGCCGCGCAGGGCGGTCGCCGCCGCCGGCATGGCGCGGGCCAGCTCGTCGTTGGCGACGGCGAGCCTGAGCATGTCGGCGATCGGCAGGAGGAAGAAGACGAGGAGGAAGCCCAGCAGCGGCAGGGTCAGGCCGAAGGCGCGCCACGCGCGCGCCCGGTCCGAGCGACGCTTCGCCCGGCGGATCGCCCCGGACGAAGGGGGGGCTGCCAGGGGGGCAACCGTCTCGCTCAACGCCCTATTGCGAGGCCCAGGCGTTGAAACGCTCGGTCATCGCTTCCGTATGGTCGACCCAGTAGTCGCGGTCGAAGAACAGCCCGTGCGGCAGGTTGGCCTCGTCGGTGGGCGTGTTCTTGCTCACCTCGGGCGGCACCTGATCGAGGGCGGCCTTGTTGGTCGGGCCGTAGGGGATCTTGGGCGGCATCTTCGCCTGGTTCTCGGGCGCCACCATGAAGGCGATCAGGTCCATCGCCTCCTTCTTGTTCGGCGAGTTCGAGGGGATGACGAGGCTGTCGATCTGGTAGACGAAGCCGGCGTCCCAGGCGATGCCGAAGTCGCGGCCCTCCTCCTGGTTCGCCGCCGTGATCCGGCCGTTATAGGCCGAGGTCATGACGACCTCGCCCGACGCCAGGAGCTGCGGCGGCTGGGCGCCCGCCTCCCACCAGATCAGGTCGTCCTTGATGCTGTCGAGCTTCTTGAACGCGCGCTCGACGCCCTCCTTGGTCTGGAGGACCTCGTAGACCTTCTCAAGGGGCACGCCGTCCGCCATGAGGGCGAACTCGAACGACTGGCGGGGCCCCTTGCGCAGCGCCCGCTTGCCGGGGAACGTCTTCGTGTCGAAGAAATCGGCCCAGCTTGATGGGGCCTCCTTGCCCTCGAACTTCGCGGCGTCGTAGGCGAGCACGGTGGCCCAGACGATCGTGCCGACGCCGCACTCGTTGACGGCAGTATCAAGATAGGCGTCCTCGCCGCCCAGCTCCTGCCAGTCGAGGGGCTCCAGGATGCCCTCCTCGCAGCCCTGGACCAGCTCGTCGGCCTCGACCTGAACGACGTCCCAGGCGCTCTCGCCGCCTTCGTTCTTGGCGCGGAGCACGCCGATGCCGCCGTTCCAGCTGTCTTCCACGACCTTGTCGCCCGTCTTCTCGGCGAACGGCTCGAAGTAGATCTCGCGCTGCGCGTCCTGGTAGGCGCCGCCCCAGGAGGTGACGGTGAGGTCGCGGGCCTGGACGGGGCCCGCCAGGAGGAAGCCGAGCGTCGCGGCGGCGAATCCCAGCGAAAGCGGCTTGATCATGCGTTGTTCTTCCCTTGTGCCGGTGCGGGCGCCATTCGGGCCTACTCCCTGATGCCGCGGATCCGGACGCTGCGGCGGCGCAGGAGTTCGACCACGACCAGGAGCACGACCGAGATGGCGATCAGGATGGTGGCAACGGCGAGGATCGTCGGGCTGATCTCTTCGCGGATGCCGGACCACATCTGCCTTGGCACCGTGCGCTGCTCG
Source organism: Geminicoccaceae bacterium (assembly GCA_020445645.1). GTDB lineage: Bacteria > Pseudomonadota > Alphaproteobacteria > Geminicoccales > Geminicoccaceae > JAGRGG01. The sequence continues at coordinate 5,764 of JAGRGG010000134.1, forward strand.
AAGGAGGAGAGGAAGAGCACGACGACGACCTCGTCGAACGAGGTGATGAAGGCGAAGAGCGCGCCCGAGATCACGCCCGGCGTGATGAGCGGCAGGATCACCTTGAAGAAGGTGGTCCGCATGTCGGCGCCCATGTTCTGCGCCGCGCGGACGAGCGACTGGTCGAAGCTGCTGAGCGTCGCCGTCACCGTGATGACGACGAAGGGGATGCCCAAGGCCGTGTGGGCGAGGATGATCCCGGCGTAGGTCTGCGACAGGCCGATGCTCGAATAGAAGAAGAACATCGCCGCCGCCGAGATGATGAGCGGCACGATCATCGGCGAGATGAGCAGGCCCATGATGAGGCCCCGGAACGGCATGTGCGGGCGGGAAAGGCCCAAGGCCGCGATCGTGCCCAGCGTCGTCGCCAGGATCGTGCTGGCGATGGCGATGATGAAGCTGTTCTGGAGGGAGTGGATCCACTCCTTGTTGTTCCAGAAGTCCTGGTACCAGCGCGTCGAGTAGGCGGCGGGGTCGAAGTGGAGCATCCCGGTCGAGAAGGTGAAGTACGGCTCGGCGTTGAACGAGAGCGGGATGATGACGAAGATGGGCGCGATCAGGAAGATGAAGATCAGGGTGCAGACGAAGCGAAAGCCGTAGTAGTAGACCTTGTCGATCGGTTCGGCGTGGCTCGGTAGCGCCATCTTCGGATCACCCCAGCTTCATGTTCTCGATGCCGACGAGGCGGTTGTAGACGAAGTAGAGGACGAGGACCGCCCCCAGCAGAAGCGAACCGAGCGCGGCCGCCAGACCCCAGTTGAGCGAGGTCTGCATGTGGTAGGCGATCATGTTCGAGATCAGCTGCCCGTCCTGCCCGCCGACGAGGGCCGGCGTGATGTAGTAGCCGATGGCGAGGATGAAGACGAGGATCGCCCCCGCCCCGACGCCCGGAAGCGTCTGCGGCACGTAGACCCGCCAGAACGCGGTCCATTGCGTCGCGCCCAGGGACCGGGCGGCGCGCATGTAGGTGGGCTTGATCGTCCGCATCACCGAGTAGAGCGGCAGGATCATGAAGGGCAGGAGGATGTGGGTCATGGCGATGACCGTGCCCGCCTTGTTGTAGATCATGCGGATGCGGTTGTCGTTGGAGATGATCCCGAGCCAGACCAGGAGGTCGTTGAGGACGCCGTTGGTCTGGAGGAGGACGATCCAGGAGGTCGTGCGGACGAGGAGCGAGGTCCAGAACGGCAGGAGGACCAGGATCATCAGAAGGTTGCCGGTCCGAAGCGGCAGGATCGCCAGCAGGTGCGCGATCGGAAAGCCCAGGAGGAGCGTCATCAGGGTGATGAAGCCGGAGAGCCAGAAGGTGCGCCAGAACAGGGTCAGGTAGATCTGGCGGGAACCCGGCTGCATCTCGATCTCGCCGTTCACGTTGCGGGTCATGTCGGTGGCGGCGAGGAAGTAGCTGCCGGTCAGCGGCGAATCGAGGCTCTTGATCGCGGCCCAAAGCTCGGGGTCGGCCCAATCCTTGTCGATCTTGATGAGCTGTTCCCGGTAGGGCGCCGCGTCGTCGAGGCGCTTTAAGCGCCGCTCGGTCTTGCGGAAGAGCGAAGACGCGCCCGAGACCTCGTAGTTGATCCGAACGGCGAGCTTGCCGATGGCGGCGGGGTCGGGCGGGCTGCGCAGTTCGGCGACGAGGGTCTTGAAGACGTCCTCCGAGGGCGGGTCCGGCGGCGTCCAGTCGGCCAGCATGGCCGCCGTGCGCGGGATGGTCTCGACCACCTGCGGGTTGTCGATGCTGCGGTAGAGCATCGAGCCGATCGGGATGATGAAGGTGATCAGGATGAAGAGGAGGAGCGGCACGACGAAGAGGAAGGCGCGCCACTTGTTGGTGCGCTCGGACTTGCGCAGCCTCGCCTTCAGCGACTGGGCGTCGGCCGGCAGTTCGTGGCCCGAAATCGGCAGTGTCGCCTGCTGCGCCATCCTGATCCTCCCCTTGCGCCGGTTCGGGAGCGGGCGGGCCCGCCCCCGGCCGTCTTGACTAGCGACGAGGCTCTACTGCGAGAGCCAGGAGTTGAAGCGCTCGCGCATCTCGTCGCCGTTGTCGGCCCACCAGTCCGGGTCCTTGCGGATCGGGTTCTCGAAGTTCGCGGGCGTCGTCGGCATGTAGGGCGCCATGTCGACCCCGGTCGCCTCGTGCTTGCCGACGAGCGGAACCGAGGACGAGCGGGCGGGCGAGTAGGAGATGAACTTCGCCTGATCGGCGAGGCGCTGGGTGTCGGTGCCCCACTTGAGGAAGTCCATGACGGCCTTCTCGTTCTTGCCGCCCTTCGGCACCACCCAGCCGTCGACCTCGAAGTACTGCCCGTCCCACATCACCTCGATCGGCTGCTTCTCGCTCACTTCCGCGTCGAAGAAGCGGCCGTTGTAGCCGGTGGCGATCGTCACCTCCTTGTCGGCGAGGAGCTGCGGCGGCTGCGCGCCCTGGGTCCACCAGACCACCTGGTCCTTGATCGTGTCGAGCTTCTTGAACGCCTGCTCGACGCCCTCGTCGGTGGAGAGCTTGTCGTAGACCTGATCGGCGGGAACGCCGTCGGCCATGAGCGCCCATTCGAGGTTGCCCTGCGGCCCCTTCTCGAGCCCCCGCTTGCCGGGGAACTTCTCGAGGTCGAACACGTCGGCCACGGTCCTGGGCGGGTTGTCCTTGAACGCCTCCTCGTTGTAGGCGAAGACGGTGGCGTAGAGGATCTGCGGCACGAAGCAGTCGCCGGTCGTGCCCTCGATGAAGTCCTTGGAGGCCGGCGTGCCGTCGGGGGCGGGGGCGAAGTCCTTGTCGAAGTCGAACTCGACGAGCAGCCCCTCGTCGCAGGCGAGCTGGGCGTTGCCCTGGAGCATGTCGACCAAGTCCCAGGTGACGTTCCCGGCCTGCATCTGGGCGCGGAGCCCGGCGAGCCCGTTCGCCGACTGGTCGTCCATGTTGATCTTGATGTCGGGATGCTCTTTCATGTAGGGCTTGACGTAGGCGCCCTCCTGGCTCGCCGAGTAGGCGCCGCCCCAGGACACGATGGTGAGGTCGGTCTCGGCGCGCGCCGGCGCCGCCGCGAGCGCCGCCAGCGCGGCACCGGCCAGAAGGCCGGTCTTGAGCTTCGTCGTCATGGCTTCTCCCTTTGACTCCGTTGGCCCTTCGGGCCGGGTCTCACATGAAATCGCCTTGCCCGACGCATCGGGCAACCCTGATCAGGCATCGAGCGCTCGGCAGTCGTCGACGTGCCAGCCGAGGCGCACGTCGTCGCCCTGCTGCAGGTGGTCGTGGCCGTGCGCGTTCGGCATCTTGACGATGAAGTCGTCGGTGCCGAGGACGGCCACGCGGGCACGGATGTGGTCGCCGTGGTAGATCAGTTCCTGGACCCGGCCCTCGAACAGGTTGGGCAAAGGCTCGGTCGGATTGATGTGCGCGCGCTCGGGCCGGAGCGAGAGCGTCGTCGTGTCGCCGGCGCCGTCGATGTTGACCGGCAAGGCCCGGATCAGGTGCCCCGCCACCTCGACCTCGGCGGTGTTGTTCTCGACCCGCTTCACCTTGCCCGAAAAGCGGTTGTTCTCGCCGATGAACTGGGCGACGAAGGCGTTGACCGGCGCCTCGTAGAGCTGGTCCGGGGAGGCCAGCTGCTGGACCCGGCCGTCGTTGAAGACGGCGATCCGGTCCGACATCGTCAGGGCCTCGGTCTGGTCGTGGGTGACGTAGACGACGGTGATGCCGAGATTGTTGGCGATGTGCTTGATCTCGTACTGCATCGTCTCGCGGAGCTGCTTGTCGAGCGCGCCGAGCGGCTCGTCCATGAGGACGAGGTGGGGCTCGAAGACGAGCGCCCTTGCGAGCGCCACCCGCTGCTGCTGCCCCCCCGAGAGCTGCGCCGGGCGGCGGTTGCCGAACGCGCCGAGCTGGACCATGTCGAGCCCGCGCTTCACCCGGTCGCCGATCTCGGCCTTGCCCTTGCCGCGCACTTCGAGCGGAAAGGCGAGGTTCTCCGCCACCGTCATGTGCGGGAACAGGGCGTAGTTCTGGAACACCATGCCGATGTCGCGCTTGTGCGGGGCGACGTCGTTGATCTGCCGGCCGTCGAGGTAGATCTCGCCGTGGGTCGCGGTCTCGAAGCCGGCCAGCATCATGAGGCAGGTGGTCTTGCCGGAGCCGGAGGGGCCCAGCATGGTCAGGAACTCGCCGCGGGCGATGTCGAGGTTCAGGCTTTTGACGACGAGGGTTTCGCCGTCGTAGCTCTTCTGTACGTCGTCGAAACGCACGAAGCCCTCGTGTTGCGCCATGCTTAGCCCTACCCCGTTGCGCCGCCGTGCCGCACTCTTTCTTGGTCCCGTGCTACCGCATAACGTCCTTCGTGTAAAGGCATTGCCGGATTGTGACGGGATCGTGACGCCGAAGTCAGGGGTTGATCCCGCCGCCGGCGGGGCGACTTATGGGGTCTGACGACAACGGGAGACGGGACGTGGGCGAGGCGGCGAAGGTCGGGCTTTTCATCGGCGGGACGTGGCGGGACGCTTCGAGCGGGGCGACGTTCGACCTGATCGACCCTGCGCGCGAAGAGGTCGTCGGTACGGCGGCGCTGGCCGACGCGGGCGACACGAACGCGGCGATCGAGGCGGCCGAGGCGGGGTTCGCCGTCTGGCGGAAGACGGGCCCCTGGGAACGGGCGAAGGTGCTGCGGCGCGTCGCCGGCCTTCTCGGCGAGCGGGGCGAGGCGGTGGCGCGGAGCCTCGCCGTCGCCTGCGGCAAGCCGCTCGCCCAGGCGAGGGGCGAGGTCGCGGGCGCCGTCGAGACCATCGACTGGTACGCCGACGAGGCCCGGCGGATCTACGGCGAGGTCCTGCAAGGGCGGGCACCCGGACAGCGCTTCGTCGTCACCCACGAGCCGGTCGGCGTCGTCGCCGCGTTCACGGCCTGGAACTTCCCGGTGGCGCTCGTCGCAAGGAAGCTGGCGCCGGCGCTTGCCGCCGGGTGCTCGATCGTCGTCCGCCCGGCCGAGGAGGGCTGCGAGGCGGTGGCGATGCTGGTCCAGTGCTGCGTCGACGCAGGGGTGCCGGACGGGGTCGTCAACCTGCTGACCGGCAAGCCCGAGCCCGTGGCGGACGCCGTCATGGCGAGCGATCTGGTGCGCAAGGTGACGTTCACGGGCAGCGTGCCCGTCGGCCAGCACCTGATGCGCCGGGCCGCCGACACCATGAAGCGGGTGTCGATGGAGCTGGGCGGCCACGCCCCCGTCATCGTCTGGGACGACGTCGACGTGGCCAAGGCGGCGAAGGCGGCGGCGGCGGCGAAGCTGCGCAACAACGGGCAGGTCTGCGTCTCGCCGACCCGCTTCTTCGTCCAGGAAGGGATCAAGGACGGGTTCGTCGACGCCCTCGCCGAGGCGGTCAAGGGCATGAAGCTCGGCCACCCGCTCGACGAGGGCACCGAGGTCGGCCCCCTCATTAACCGCCGCCGCCTCGAGGCGGTCGACGGCATGGTCCGGGACACGGTGGCCGAGGGCGCGCGCATCGTGACGGGCGGGGGGCGGCCCGCCGGGATGAACCGGGGCTACTACTTCGAGCCCACCGTGCTCGACGGGGTCGAGGACGGGATGCGGGTCATGCGCGACGAGCCGTTCGGGCCGATCGCCCCCATGACCTCCTTCAAGAGCCTCGACGAGGTGATCGAGCGGGCGAACGCGCTTCCCGTCGGGCTCGCGGGCTACGTGCTCACGGGCGACATGGCGCGCGCCGAGGCCACGGCGGCCGGTCTCAAGGTCGGCATGGTCGGCGTCAACACCTACGCGGTCGCCACGGCGGAGATGCCGTTCGGCGGGGTGAAGCACTCGGGCTTCGGCCGCGAGAACGGGCGGCAGGGGATCCTGGACTACCTGGACGTGAAGTTCACGAACTGGACGATGGGATAGGGGATTACGCTTCAAACACGTACCGCCCGGTCATCTGGAATTCGGCCCCCGGCGCCTTTTCCTCGAAAATGCCGATCGCATCGACGACGAAAGGCTCGACCAGGACTTCCCCAAACCAATCCCGCGCCGCCGCCAGCACCCGTTCGGCTTCCTCGCCCGCGAGGCGCTCGCTCAGGGTCATGTGGAAGGTGAAGTCGTCGAAGACGTAGGGGTAGCCCCAGGCTTCGAGGTTCGCGTCCTGGGCGGGGGTGAGCGGGCTCCGTCGGCGGCGGGCCAGCTCCGCGCCGTCCGGGGGTGCGCGGAAGGGGTCGAAGGCGCGGACGACCTCGTCGGCGAGCGCCTGGAGGGGGGGCGACGGGGCGGCGAGGCGGCAGGCGACGAAGCCCTTGAGCATCGCCACTTCGAGCCGGAGCGGGAACGCCGTCCGCCCCTTGGCGAACGCGTCGACGGCGGCGTGGAGGCCGTGGGCGCTCGTGCCGCCCTTGAGGCGGAAGGGGGCTTTCAGCGTCGCGTGGAAGCCGTAGCGGCGGGGGCTTGCCGTGATCGCGCGGCGACGGTCGGGCGGCGGCCCCGGCACGGCTTCGTGGCCGAACCAGGCGGCCGCGCGGCGGTGGAGGGGCGAGCCCGGCGGGGGCGCGAGGTAGAGGGCGTAGCGGGTCACGCGACGCGGCTTCCCGCGCACCAGACCCCGCGCACGACGGGGTAGCCCCCGACGGGCCGGACGCGCACAAGGTCGGCGCGCAGGCCGGGTGCGAGGCTGCCGCGGTCGGCGAGGCCCGCGGCCCGCGCCGGGGCGCTCGTCGCCATCCCGGCGGCTTCGTGGAGCGGGACGCCGTGATCGGGGTCGGCGAGCCTGAAGACGCCGTTCAGGAGCGAGGCCGGGACGTAGTCGGAGGCGAGGAGGTCGAGGAGGCCGTACCGGGCGAGCTCGCCCGCCGCGACGTTGCCGGCGTGCGAGCCGCCCCGCATCAGGTTCGGCGTGCCCATGAGGACGGGCAGGCCGTGGGCCTTGGCGTGGGCGGCGGCGGCGAGCGTCGTCGGAAACTCGCTGAAGCGGGCGCCGAGGCCGAGTGCGAGGTCGACGTGGCCGGGGCTGGCGTCGTCGTGGGTGGCGAGCGGGATGCGGCGTTCCCCGGCGAGCGCCCCGAGGCGTCGGGCGTTGTCGGGCGCGAAGCGGCGCGAGGCGTCGATGAGGGCGTTGATGTGCGCCTCGACGCGCGCCTCGTCGCCCAGGATCCGCCGGTAGCGCCGGCGGTAGGCGTCGATGTCGGGCGACTGGCGGTCGCCCGGCGCGTGGTCCATGAGCGAGACGAGGTGGACCGGCACCCTTGCCGCGTGGCCCTCGAAGATCCCGACGACGTCGGGGTGGGTGACTTCGCAGCGCAGATGGAGGCGGTGCCCGACCTTGAGCATTCCGGAGGCTTCGGCGCGTCTCAGCCCGGCCAGCATGGGGTCGATCATCTCGGCCCTGATGTCCCAGGCTTCGTTGGCGCCGATCGTCAGGCTGTCGAAGACGGTGGTGGTGCCGCTCGCCGCGATCTGCGCGTCGTGCGCGACCGCGGCGGCGATGGGGTCCCAGGTCACGCCCCGGCGCGGCAGGTAGTGCCGCTCCAGGTTGTCGGTGTGCAGGTCGACGAGGCCGGGGAGGAGGAGGTCGCCGTCGAGGTCGATCGCCTTCCCCCTGCCCCCGCCCTGGGGATCGAGCGCGGCGATGCGCCCGTCTTCCACGGCGAGCCCGCCCGTCTCGACCCCGTCCTCCAGGACGAGGCGGGCGTTTTCGAAGCGAAGCCGGGTCACGGCGCGCGGCGCTGCATCTCGGGGTGGACGCTCGCGGCGACGAGGTGCTCGCTGCGGCCGATGACGTGCGCGGTCGTGCCGACGATGAGGGGATCGGGCGCGTGGACGGTCTCGCGGTCCTTGTCGGGGTAGGGCAGCGCGTGGAGGAAGTTGCGCATCGCCTCGAGGCGGGCGCGCTTCTTGTCGTCCGACTTGATCACCGTCCAGGGGGCGTCGGCCGTGTCGGTGTAGAAGAACATCGC
>JAGRGG010000135.1 GCA_020445645.1 Geminicoccaceae bacterium
AGCCCCGCGCAGCGGCGCGAAGCGACTCTTCCCCCTACCGCTCTACGGTCTGCCCGAGCATCCGCCTTACCGTGCCGTCTTTGTCGATCAGGACGTGCTTCATGGCGCCCGAGAAGTGGAGCGCGAACAGGCCGACGATCGCCCAGGCGCCGAGCCAGTGGAGCGTCTCCGTCGCGTCGTGCAGCCACTCGACCTTGACGCCCGTGCCGGGCAGGAGGGTGACGCCGGCGACGGCGAGGCGGCCTCCCATGCTCATGATGATGGTGATGCCGATGAGGGGCATCAGCGCCGTGAGGGCGATGAGGCCCCACTGGACGGTCTTCGCCAGCCTGGTTTCCCAGGGCGCGTGCCCGCCCGGCACCTCGGGGAGGGTGCGGTAGAGGCGCTGGAACACACGGGGGAAGGCGAAGACGAGGATGACGAGGCCGAGCGTCACGTGGATCGTGAACAGCCGGGTCTGGAGCGGCCCGTGCTCCAGGCTCGTGAAGTAGAGCCCGAGCGGCACCATGACGATGACGCCTAGCGCCACGACCCAGTGCTGGACCACCGTCCAACGGCTCAGGCGTTCCGGCGTGTTTTGCATCGCGCTTCTCCCTGCCCGTCATTGGCCCCGTGGCGGGGGGAACGGCCCGTCCGTCCCCCCTTCGATCGGTCTAGTCGTCGTCGCGGCCTTCGCGGCCCGGCCCGTGGCGGCCGTGCCAGTCGCCGCGGCCGATCTCGTCCTCGGCGACGGCGCCGTCGCCGTTGCGGTCGAGCCGGTCGAACGCGCGCCCGGCCGGCTTTTCCATCTCGGCCCCAGTGACGTTACCGTCGCCGTCGGCGTCGAGGAACTGGAATCCCCGCACCATGAGGGGTTTCGTGCGTTCGAGCCAGAGCGACTGGAACTCGGCGAGGGTGAGGCTGCCGTCGCCGTTGCCGTCGTTGTCTCGCAGGTCCTTCTTGACGAAAGCGTCCATCTCGGCGCGCTCGACCTTGCCGTCGCCGTTGGCGTCGACCTCGTCGAACAGGTCCATCGCCATGCCCATCCCGCCGCGCATCATGCCGCCGGGGCCGCCGAAGCCCTGCGCGTGGGCGACGGCGGCGGCGCCGAACGCGCCGCCGCCGAGGATCAGGACGCCCAGCGTGCCGGCGAGGATCTTGGTTCGGGTCTTCATGTCGGTGTCTCCTTCTCGTGACCGTCTCCTTATCGCCCCCATCTGTCGCGGAACTTCGCCGCCGACACGGGCGGTTCGTCGCGCTTTCTCGCATCGTCGCGGCACGACACGTCTTGCGACAGTTTTCCCCTGCCCTCCCCCGCCCCCATCGCGCAGGATCGCCGCCATGAACGAGACCCAGCCCCACATCCTCGTCTGCGACGACCACCGCGAGATCCGCGACCTGCTCGCCCGCTACCTCGTCAGGCAGGGCTTTCGCGCGACCACGGCGGAGAACGGCGCCGCGCTCGATCGTGCCCTGAAGAACGGCCGCTTCGACTTGGTCGTCCTCGACATCATGATGCCGGGGGAGGACGGGCTCGTCATCACGCGGCGGCTGCGCGAGCGCACCGACCTTCCCGTCATCCTCCTCACCGCCGTCGCCGAGGAGACCGACCGCATCGTCGGGCTCGAACTCGGCGCCGACGACTACGTGACGAAGCCCTTCAACCCGCGCGAGCTGCTGGCGCGGATCAAGGCCGTCCTGCGTCGGGTGCGGAGCCTGCCGCCGGGGCGGGAGCCGAAGGCCGAGGGGGTCGTCCGCTTCGACCGCTGGCGCTTCGACCGCGCCCGGCGCGAGATCATGGGGGCGGACGGGGTCGCCGTCCCTCTCAGCACGGCCGAGTTCCGCCTCCTCTCCGCCTTCGTCGACCGCCCGGGTACGGTGCTCTCCCGCGACCAGCTCCTCGACCTCACGGCGGGGCGGGAGGCGAAGGCGTTCGACCGGGCGATCGACAACCAAGTGAGCCGCCTTCGGCGCAAGATCGAGGCGGACCCCAAGAACCCCGCGATCATCAAGACGAGCTGGGGCGGGGGCTACAGCTTCGCGGCCCCCGTCGAGCCCGGATGAAGCGCCTCTCGCCCTTGAAGCGGCTCTGGCCCGGCAGCCTGCGCGGGCAGATGCTCCTCCTTCTCCTTGCCGCCCTGTTCGCGGCGCAGGCGCTCACCTTCGTCATCTTCGCGGAGCAGCGCTGGCAGGCGATCATTGCCGCCAACCGGGGGCAGGTGATCAGCCGCACGCTCACCGTCGTCCGCCTGCTCGAGGCCCTGCCGCCGACGGAGCACGCGGCGATCGTGGCGGCGACCTCGACGCGGGGCTTCAAGGTGAGCCTGGACGGGGAGAGCGCGGTCGAGGCGTCCCCGCCCGGCGGCAGGGCCGGCGCGATCGAAGCCCGGCTGAAGGACCTGCTCGGCCGCGAAGGGGCGATGGACGTGCGGGTCGAGGCGGGCGAGCCCTTCTTCGGCCACCACGACGAGGCGGGCGAAGGGCACCACGACGAGGCGGGCAAGAAGTACCGCGACGAGGCGCACGAGGGACCCTTGAGCCTCCTCGTCGCGGTCGAACTCGGCCCCCGCCGCTGGCTCAACCTTGAGCACCGCCTGCCGCCTCCGCAGGGCGGCTGGTTCGGCCCCGCCGCGACCTATCTCGGCCTCACCGTCCTCCTCCTGGCCTGCGCCACCTGGGTCATCGCAAGGCGGATCACCCGCCCGCTCGCGGCGCTGGCCTCCGCCGCCGACCGGCTCGGGCGCGGCGAGGACGTACCCCCGTTGAGCGAGCGGGGACCCCTCGAACTGCGGCGTACGGCGCACGCCTTCAACCGGATGCAGGAGCGCCTGCACCGCTACGTCCGGGACCGCACCCGGATGCTCGCCGCCATCGCCCACGACCTCAGGACGCCGATCACCGCGCTTCGCCTGCGCAGCGAGATGCTCGACGACGAGGAGGAGCGCGGGCGCTTCGTCGCCTCGCTCGACGAGATGCAGGCCCTCGTCGAATCCGGCCTCGCCTTTGCCCGCGAGGAAAGCGAGGCCGAGCCCGTCCGGCCAGTCGATCTCCAGGCGCTCGCCGAGAGCGTCGCCGACGATCTCGTGGAGCTTGGCGGCGCGGTCGCCGTCGCCGCGGGGAGCCCCTGCGTCGTCCGCGCCCGCCCGCAGGCGCTGAAGCGGGCCCTTCGCAACGTCGTCGAGAACGCCCTTCGCTACGGGGCGTGGGCGGATCTCTCGATCGAGCGGGGGGCAGAATCCGTGCGCCTCGTCGTCGAGGACGACGGGCCGGGCATCCCGGAAGGCGAGATCGAGCGCGCCTTCGAGCCCTTCGTCCGCCTGGAGGCCAGCCGCTCGCGCGAGACGGGCGGCATCGGCCTCGGCCTTGCCATCGCCCGCGGTGTCATGCGGGGGCACGGCGGCGACGTGGTCCTCACGAACCGCGAAGAGGGTGGCCTACGCGCCGTCCTGGTCCTGCCCCAGGCGTGAGGCGAGTGCTGATTCCAGCCCGTCCAGCGGCAGCGTTTCCTCGTCCTTCGTGTCGAGGTCGCGCAGCTTGACGGCGCCTTGGGCAAGCTCGTCGTCGCCGAGGAACAGGGCAAGACAGGCATTCGCCCGGTCGGCCCGCTTCATGCGCTGGGCGGGCTTGCCCCTGAAGGCGAGTTCGACGGCGACGCCCGCGCGGCGGAGGCGGTCGGCGATCCCCGCCGCCGCCCGCCCGGCTTCGGGGCCGATCGGAACCAGCGCGACGGGGCGGACGGGCGGCGGCGGCTCGCCCGAGAGCATCGCCAGACGCTCGATCCCGGCCGCCCAGCCGACGCCGGGGGTCGCGGGGCCGCCGAGTTCGCCCACGAGCCCGTCGTAGCGCCCGCCGGCGATGAGCGCGCTCTGCGCCCCAAGCTCCGGCGTCGTGAACTCGAACGCCGTGTGGGTGTAGTAGTCGAGCCCGCGCACGAGGTTGGGGTTCTGCGTGCAGGCGATACCCAGTTCCCCCAGCCCATCCAGCACGGCCGCAAAGAAGTCGCGGCTCGCGGCGTTCAGGTGCTCCCCCAGGCGCGGCGCCTCGGCCACCACCGCCCTGTCGCCCTCGTCCTTGCTGTCGAGGATGCGCAGGGGGTTGCGCTCCAGGCGCCGCAGGCTGTCCTCGGACAAACGCCCCTTGTGCCCCTCCAGGTAGCCGACCAGCACGTCGCGGTAGGCGGCCCGGCTCTCGGGGTCGCCCAAGCTGTTGATCTCCAGCACGTAGCGGCCCTCCAGTCCCAGCGCCTCCAGGACGTGCGATCCCAGCGCCACGACCTCGACGTCGGCCAAGGGCTCCGCCGCCCCGATCAGCTCCACCCCGATCTGGTGGAACTGCCGCTGCCGCCCCTTCTGCGGCCGCTCGTAGCGGAACATCGGCCCGGCGTAGAACAGCTTGAGCGGAAGCCCCTGCAACAGCCCGTTCGAGAGCACCGCCCGCACGACCCCCGCCGTGTTCTCCGGCCGCAGGACGAGGCGCTCGCCGCCCCGGTCCTCGAAGGCGTACATCTCCTTGGAGACCACGTCGGAGGTCTCGCCCAAGCTGCGCTGGAACACCTCGGCGAACTCGAAGATCGGGGTGGCGATCTCCTCGTAGCCGTAGAGGGCGGCCGTCCGCCGCGCCGTCCCGACGACGCGCCGGTGGCGGCGCATCGCCTCGCCGTAAAGGTCGTGCGTGCCGCGAACGGGGCGGATGTCGGCCATGTCGAGGGGCTTTCGGGGTTGGTTGGGAGGGAGTCCGTCGACCATCAAGAGGGAAGGCTGTCTAGAAAAATTTTGTCCTGCCCGCCTTTGGGTGCTTGTCTCGATCGTTTTAGGGCCTGCTTTTAGCCGAAGAACTTGGCGAAAGCTGCGCCGGCGACGAAGATACCCGCACCGGCCGCGAGCGCGGCGATCAAGACCTTCCAGGATTCGTACTCGCGCATCGACGCTTGATGCGCGCGCGCGGCCTCGCTGCGCCGGATATCTTCAAGCGCGGCGTTCATGGCCGCGACCTTGAGGGTCAGGCTTTCCAGACTCCTCGGGCGCCCGCTCGCGCCTTCGGCAAGGCCCGCTTCAGGCATCTTCGCGCACGGCGCCGTAGCGCCTCTCCACGTAGCCCTCGACGAGTTCCTGGAACTCCTCGGCGATCCTGTCGCCCCGAAGGGTCAGGCGCTTCTCGCCGTCGATGAAGACGGGGGCGGCGGGGCTCTCGCCGCTGCCGGGGAGGCTGATGCCGATGTCGGCGTGCTTGCTCTCGCCGGGGCCGTTGACGATGCAGCCCATGACGGCGACGTTCATCGCCTCGACGCCGGGGTAGCGGGCCTTCCACAGCGGCATCTGCCGGTCGAGGTAGGTCTGGATGCGAAGCGCCAGCTCCTGGAACAGGGTCGAGGTCGTCCGTCCGCAGCCGGGGCAGGCCGTCACCTGCGGGACGAAGGAACGGAGGCCGAGCGATTGCAGGATCTCCTGGCAGGCCTTGACCTCGTTGGTGCGCGGCTCGTCGGGCTTGGGCGTCAAGGACGCCCGGATGGTGTCGCCGATGCCGTCCTGGAGGAGGACGCCGAGGCCGAGCGCGGTCGCGGCGATGCCCTTGATCCCCATCCCGGCCTCGGTGAGGCCGACGTGGAGGGCATAGGACGAGCGCCGGGCCAGCTCGCGGTAGACGGCGATCAGGTCCTGGACCCGGCTCACCTTGGCCGAGACGACGATGCGGTCGGACCCGAGGCCGATCCGTTCGGCGTGCGCGGCGCTGAGGAGCGCGCTTTGCACCAGCGCCTCGCGCAGCACGGCGTCAGCGGGGAGCGGGGCGGGCCGCGCCCCGTTCTGGTCCATGAGCCGGGTGGCGAGGTCCTGGTCGAGCGAGCCCCAGTTGACGCCAATCCTGACGGGGCGACCGCACGCCAGCGCCGCTTCGACCATCCGCTCGAACTGCCGGTCGCGCTTCTCGCCGAAGCCCACGTTGCCGGGGTTGATCCTGAGCTTGGCCAGCGCCACCCCAAGCTCAGGCACCTCGGCGAGCAGGCGGTGGCCGTTGTAGTGGAAGTCGCCGACCAGTGGCACGCCCTCCCCCACCACGTCGAGCCGCTCGCGCAAGAGCGGCACGGCGCGCGCCGCTTCGGGCGTGTTGACCGTGACCCGGACCAGCTCCGAGCCCGCCGCCGCCAACTCCCGCACCTGCCGCACCGTCGCGTCGATGTCGGCCGTGTCCGTGTTCGTCATGCTCTGCACGACAACGGGGGCGCCCCCGCCGACGACGACGCTCCCCACCCGCACGGCGTGGGTGCGGTGCCGGGACGGTTCGGCCAGAGCCACCATGATGAGCTTCCTTCGGTCGTTCGGGGGTCGATATGCCGACGGCGGGACACGAGGGCAAGGGCGGTGCCGTCACGCTTCGCGTCCGCTGGCGCGAAGCGTATTCCCCTACCGAAACCGCCCCTTGAGCTTCGCCGGGTCGAGCGGGATGTCGCGCATGACGGCGCCCCGGTCGCCGATGGGGCCGAGGCTTTGGCCGTCCAGCATGATCTCGATGCCGCCGGCGTTGCCGGTCCAAAGGGCGAGGTCGTCGCGGTCGGGGAGGACGAAGCGGTCGCCGGGTTCGAGGGTGCGGGTGCGGACGTAGTCGCGCCCCTCGCTCTTCACCTGGATCCAACTGGGCTCGACCGCGACCAGGACGACCCTGACGCCTTCCTCGCCGGGCGGGGCGGTGGGCGACGTTTCGGGAGCGGCGGGCAATGCGCCGGGGGCGGTCGCGGCGCTGCCGCCGGCCCCGGCGGCGGGGGGCGGGAGGGGAACGTCGGCGATGCTGAACTGCTCGATGGCAACGGCGGGTGCCGGGGGGGGATCCGCCTCGGCGAGCGGCGCCTCGATCCGCACCGGCGGCGGTGCGGGCGCGGCCGTCCGTTCGGCGGACGCCGCCACGGGCGGGGGAGAGACTGTCCTTGCAGGCAGCGGGGCGGGCGGCGGGGCTTCTTCCGCTTCCGCGGGCGGCGCCTCGTCCGCGGCACCGCCACGGTTGGCGTCGAAGAGCTGGACGGCGTACTGGCCAAGCTCGCCCGGCAGGCGGGCCACCCGGTCGAGGGCGGAGCCGTCGGCCTGGGCCACGTACCAGCCACCGTAGGCGAGGGCGATGAGGCCGACGCTGGCGAGGAGGAGCGGCGTGCTGGGCAGGGCGCGGCTCGTCGGCGGCGGCGCCACCTTGCGCGCGCCCGCTTGGCTCTGCCCGCGCGGGCCGCCGGACGGTCTTCCCGGTGCCGCCGACGGCCCGGATGCCAAGGGGATCACGGGGGTCTGCGGCACGTCGATCGACTTGACCTCGCCGACGAGATCCTGCCCGTCGAACCCCAGATAATCGGCGTAGGTGCGCAGGAACCCCAGCGCGTAGGGCTTGCCGGGCATGGCGTCGAAGGCACCCTCCTCGAGGGCGAACAGGTAGGCCGGGCGGATGCGCAGGTAGTCGGCGATGTCGTAGAGATCCTCGCCGCGCCGCTGCCGGGCCTCGCGCAGTTGGCGCCCGATTTCCCGCACCCTGGCCGGAGTCCGGTCGGGGTCCGCCTCTGGCTCGCCGGGAGATCGCTTGGCCATTTCGAACCGCTGTGCTGTGAACAGGCGACGGCCGCCTCCTCCGGACGCCCGCCACCTGCCACTTCATAGCAAAGCGGGGCGCCGAAACCAAACCCGTCGCACCGACATATAAGGACCGCCCCGCCACACTTACACCAGGGAAACGCGAGGCCGGCGCCGGACTGGCGAGGCGGAAGGCCCCCGCCGGGGAAAGCGGGCTAGGCGCCCTTGCCGCCGTAGGTCGAGGCGGGCAGGACGATCCCGTGGTCGTAGGCGTAGGCGACGAGGCGCCGGCGGAGGCTGTGGTCCGGCAGATGGAGGAGGCCTTTCAGGTAGCCGCCGAGGGCGGCGGCGTCGAGGCTGCGCACCATCGCCTTCACGTCGCCGAACTGGGCCGCCGAGAGCGAGAGGTTGCGCAGGCCGAGCCCGACGAGCGCCATCGCCTCCAGGGGCCGGCTCGCCATCTCGCCGCAAAGGGCCACCCGCACCCCGGCGGCGTCGCAGCGGCGGATCAGCTCGCGGAAGAAGCTCAGCGCCGGGGGCGAGAGCACGTCGTAGCGCTCGGCGAGCGCCGGCGAGCCCCGGTCGCAGGCGAAGAGGAACTGGAAGAGGTCGTTCGAGCCGATCGAGACGAAGTCGACCTCGGCGAGGAGGGCGTCCATCTGCCAGTAGAGGGAGGGCACCTCCATCATGACGCCGACCTGGAGGTCGGCGGGCAGGGGCAACCCCCGCGCCTCCGCTTGGCGCAGCTCGATGCCGAGCAGCCGCTTGGCCGCCCGCAGCTCGGCGACCTCGGCGACCATCGGGAACATGAGGTGGAGGCGCCCGCCCCCCGCCGCCTCGATGAAGGCCCGAAGCTGGGTGCGCAGGATCGTCGGCCGGTCGAGCGCCATGCGCAAGGCCCGCCAGCCCATCGCCGGGTTCTCCTCGGCCGGCATCCGCCAGTAGGGCAGCTGCTTGTCGGACCCCACGTCGAGGGTGCGAAAGACGACGGGCCGCCCGCCCGCCCTGGCCATCACCTGCCGGTAGTACTCGGTCTGGACCCCGCAGGTGGGGAAGTCGGCGCGGGTCATGAAGGTGAGCTCGGTGCGGTAGAGCCCGACCCCCTCGGCGTTGAGCGTGTCGAGTTCCGGCAGGTCGAGGAGGAAGGCCGCGTTGATGCGCAGCCCGATCGGGGTCCCTTCCAGGGTCACGGCCGGCGCGTCGCGCAGCCCGGCCAGTTCCTGCCGGCGGCGGCGGCGCGCCTTGAGGACGCGGTGGAAGGCGTCGACCACGTCCTCCGACGGGTTCAGGAACACTTGGCCGTTCTCGCCGTCGAGGGCGACGAGGTCGCCCGGCGCGACCTCGGCCAGGATCCGGCCGACCCGCCCGACGACCGGGAGGCCGAAGGCGCGGGCGACGACGGTGACGTGCGCCGTCCCCGACCCCTCCTCTAGGACGATGCCGGCGACCTTCGCGCGGTCGTACTCGATGAGGTCGGCGGCCGACAGGTTGCGGGCGACGAGGATCGAGTTCTCGGGCAGCGCCTTCGCCTCGGCCTGGAGGTCGCGGCCGGCGAGGTGCATGAGGAGGCGGTTCGTCATGTCCTCGGTGTCGAGGAGCCGCTCGCGCAAATAGGGGTCGCTCGCGTGCTCGAGCCGCATCTGGGTCTCGTCCTGGATGCGGCGCACGGCGGCCTCGGCCGAGAGCCCGCCCTCGATCACCTCCCGGATGCGCCGGATCCAGCCCCGGTCGTGGGCGAACATGCGGTAGGTCTCGAGCACGTCGCGGTGCTCGCCGACGCCGAGATCGCTGTCGTCGAGCATGGTATCGAACGAGCGGCGCATCGCCTCGACCGCCCGCTGCAACCGCTCGACCTCGTCGAAGATGTTGTCGGCGAGCAGGCGCCCGATGGGGACGCGGGGCGCGTGCGGCCACGCCCGTCCGATGGCGATCCCCTCGACGAGACGCAGGCCCTCGAAGCGGCGGGCGTCCCGGACCAGCGTCGGCGCCGCCGCGAAGCGCCGCTCGCGCAACAGGTCGCTGGAGGCGAACATCTCGGCCAGCACCGAGGCGATGATCTCGAGCGCCTCGACGTCGTCCTCGTCGTAGCGCTTCGCCGCCATGTTCTGGACGACGAGGACGCCGATGATCCGCCCGCCGCGCAGGATCGGCACGCCCAGGAACGAGCGGTAGCTGTCCTCACCGGTTTCGGGGAAGAAGACGAAGTTCGGGTGCCCTTGGGCGTCGTCGGTGCTGATGGTGTCGCCCGTCGCCGCGATCGTGCCGACGAGCCCCTCGCCCAGATGCATCCGGGTGCGGTGGACGGCCTCGGACGCCAGGCCCTGGGTCGCCATCAGCTCCAGGACCTCGCTCGACTGCAGGGCGTAGATCGAGCAGACCTCGGCGACCAAATTGGCGGCGATCATCTGGACGATGCGGTCGAGGCGCTGCTGCGGCGACTTCGGCTCCGCCATGACCTCGACGAGGCGCTTGAGCAGGCGGCGGGCCGGGGAGACCTCGACCGGCCGGCGCGCCTCGCCGCCCGGCGGCCCGGTGCCCCGGCCGCCGCTCACCCCGCCCCCGCGAGGGCCGGCCGGCCGGCCGGCTCCAAGGGCGCCGCGCGCCCGGCAAGCGCTCCCTCGGCGGCGCCGACGAGCCCTGCCATGATCGTGGAGAGCGGCTCGATCCCCTTGACGAAGCCGACGCTCTGCCCGGCCATCAGGCTGCCGTTCTCGACGTCGCCGTCGA